>JBGPED010000055.1:0-15014 GCA_041482595.1 Acidobacteriota bacterium | reverse complement strand
CGGTCGTCGCGGCGCCTCGCAGCCGACCCCGCGGCGCCGCGAACGCGACCCATGCCATTACTCGTGCACGCTCCTGGGGCGGTCTACGGGACGGAGGCGGGGCCGCGCCCCGGCGTCGCGGCGGGGCGCGCCTCGAGGTAGGGGCGGACGGAGCTCTCGAAGACCGGTCCCCGGGTCGCGCCCCAGAAGATCCGGGCGATCGTCCCCTGCCTGTCGACGAGCAGCGTGATCGGGGCTATCGGCGTGCGGCCGTAGTCGTCGTACACCTTGCGATCGGCCACGAGGACGGGATAGGGAATCTTGAACGTGTCGATGAACCGCCGCAGCATCTCCCCGCCGTCGTCCGGCATGATCAGAGGGTCGGTGTTGATTCCCAGGACGACCAGGCCGCGCTCCTTGTACGCCTGGTACAGCGCGATCAGATCGGGTGTCTCCATCCGGCAGGGAAAGCAGGCGGAGTACCAGAAGTTCAGGAGGACGACCCTGCCGCGGTAGTCGGACAACCTGACCGGGCCGCCGTTCACGTCCTTGAGGACGAGGGGCGGCGCCGGTTTCCCGACGAAGCGCTTGAGATAGGCGTCCTTGAGGGGCGTCTGGGCCGAGACGGGCGACAACGGGGCCAGGAGGCTCGCCGCGAGCAGAAGACCCGCCGTCCGGCTCCTCATGCCGCGGCCGCGCGTCCCGCCTCGCGCAGGCGCGCCAGGACGAGGTCGCGCTCCAGGAAGGCCAGGAACCAGCCGGCGCGCGGCCCCTTGGGCCGCCCCAGGAACGCCAGGTAGATCGCTTCGAAGGCCGCGGTGGTCTTCTGCATTCCCACCTCCTTGGCGACCTCGTAGACGAGCGCGTGGATCTCCTCGCCGCTCAACCCCGGGCGCAGGGCCTCGGAGAGACGGGAGAGGAAGGCGCGCTGCGCCGCGTCGAGACTGCGCGCCGCCGGGGGGAGGGTGCGCTCGACCGAGTACTTCACGTCCTCGGGCGCGAACTCGCGCAGCCAGCGGATGGCGTAGCCGGCCCGCTCCTTGAGCGCCTCCTTGTCCGGGACCGGGTAGCCGTTCCGTCGCAGGATGACGACCACCTGCTCCAGGTCGAAATCGGCCATCTGCACCACGTTCACCAGGTGCCGGAACGGCACGCCGACCGGCCGGAACCGGCCGGCCTCCGAAAGCTGCAGGGCGCGCGGGTCGCGGCTCTGGGACGCGGCGTCGTCGAACTCGTCGATCAGGGACAGGAGCGGCAGCCCGGGGTCGAAACCGATCGTGCGCATCGGCCGGGTCTTGACGATCAGGTAGCGCAGCACCTCGGGAGGCAGGACTTCGAGCATCCGGTGCACCGACAGGACGTTCCCCTTGCTCTTCTTCAGCTCTCCCTTCCCTTTGAACGAGATCCACTCGTAGGTGACGGGGAACGGCGGCGGCGCCTTGAAGACGTCTTTGCAGATGAGGGCGCCCGTGTCGTACGAGCCGCCGCGCGTGGCGTGGTCCTTGCCGAACGGCTCGATGGTCACCGGGATGCGCGCCCAGCGGGCCGGCCAGTCGACCCGCCAGGTGAGCTTGCCGCCGCCCTGCATGGACACGGTGCCGCGCCCGCCGCAGGGGCAGGCGTAGTCCACCGTCAGCGCCTTCTCGGAGAAGCCTTTCACGATCGTGTCGGTCATCCTGCCGCAGGCCTGGCAGATCGGGTTGAACGGGCTCCACTCCGGCTCGACCTTGCGGCCCGTGCACTCCTGCAGGATCCGGGCGATGGCGTCGCGTCCCTTGAGCGCCTGGAGGATCTGCGGCACCAGGATTCCCGTCTTGTACATCCGATCGGCGTAGTAGACCTTGACCTGGATGCGCAGCTTTTCGAGCGACGCGAGGAACGGCTCGAGAAAGTGGGCGGCGTACGAGTCGTGCTTTCCGCACGGGCAGGGGAACTCCGAGAGCGGCTTGCCGATGTGGCTCGAGTAGACCGAGGCGTCCAGGAACGGGTAGACCTTGCGGAGGGGATCGAAATTGTCGGCCACGTAGTTGAGCGTCACCTGGACACCGCGCTCCGTCAGGACGCGGTAGATCACGTCGGCGGTGATCACCTCGCGCAGGTTGCCGATGTGGATCTCGCCGGACGGCGAAATCCCGGTGGAGATCTCGTGCGGACCCTGGCCCTGCTTCAGGATCTCGTCGGCAATCTCGTCGGCCCAGTGCGTCTCGCGAACGTGGACCATGTCCCCCTCAGCGCGGCGTCGCCCCGGCCACGAGGCGGAAATGCACCGCGATGACATCGTCCATGACCAGCCAGAGAAAGCGCGGGATCGAAATTCCGAAATCGCTGTACGTCAGATCGGCGCTCCCTTCGGCGGTCAGGACCCCGCCATCATACCGGATCGTCGCCGGGACCATGAGCGTCCTGTCGACCCCGTGCAGGCTGAGGACACCCTCCAGCAGCGCCTTTCCGGGTCCGGCCTTGATCGACGTCGACTTGAAGACGATGTCCGGGAAGCGCTCGACCTCCAGGTGCGTGTTGCGCATCTTGCGGTCGCGCAGACGGTTGCCGGTTTCGAGAGAGACCGCCTGGACCCTGAGGACGGCCGAGCCTCCTTTCGACAGGTCCTGCGGGTCGAACGTGACTTCCCCTTCGAACCGGCGCGCCGTGCCGTCGATCGTCTCGCCGGGGCGTCTTATGGTGAACGTCAGGCTGCTCTTCTGCGCATCGAAGGGAAGCGTGATCTCGCCTGCGGCCGCGACCGGCGCGAGGCGGCACAGCGCCAGGAGGGCGGTGACCGCGATCCGCCTCGCCCTCAACGCCCGCCACCGGGGACGAAGCGCCGCCGCTCCCCCATCGCCGCCGCGTACTCGGGACGGGCCAGGAGCGCCCGTTCCTCCGTCCGCACGCGCGCCCGGAGGAGCGCCAGGAAGAGGACACCGGCGGCCGTCGCCGTGATCCACGCCCCCCCGGCGAGCGGCAGCGTCGTCACCTCGAAGAGGACCGCGACGTAGTTCGGATGCCGCACGTGGCGATAGGGGCCGCCGGTGACGACGCGCAGCGGCCGCGGCAGGATGACGCGCATCGTCCACAGGTCTCCCAGGCTGCGGATCGCCCAGAGCTTCAGACCCTTGGCCGAGAGATACAGGATGACCATCGCGGCCGCGAACGGCAGAGGCGGGCGCCTGTGCAGGAGCACGTGCTCGGCGACGGCTGCCGGAAAGACCAGGGTGTAGACCGGAACCATCAGGTGGTAGACCCACGGTGCCACCTCCTCGGCCCCCGCCTCCACCAGACGCGTCTCGTGACGGAGCGCGTGCAGACGCTCCAGGATCGCCGCGAGCGCGGCCGCGGCCACGAGCGCGATGTAGACGATCGACGAGGCTTCGAGATCCCGCATGCGGTGACAGGATACTGCGCCTCGCCTCCGGACAGATCCACCCGGCCGGCGGCCGGCGGTGTCCGGAAGCGTGACACCTCGCGGGGACGCGCGCCGCAGCTTCGATTGAAAGACCTGTCCACCAAGGAGTGCAGGGAAATCGATCGCAGATTTCGGTTGACTTCGCGCCGGCGCGACGTATACTCGGGGCCGAAATCCCGCCCCTCTGTTTTCGCGATCGCGTCCCCGCCCCCAGGAACGAGGTCCCCCTGAAAGTCGATCCCCCGGTGCACGGGCCGACGCACCTGACCATCCTGCCGACGTACCGCTGCACCGCCGCCTGCGCGCAGTGCTGCTTCGAGAGCAATCCCCACGTCGAGGGGCGCATCCCGATCGAACGCATCCTGGACTACATCGACCAGGCGGCGAGCGACTTCCCGAGCCTGAGACTGGTGGTCTTCTCCGGCGGCGAGTGCTTTCTCCTGAGGCAGGATCTCGACGCGGCGATCGAGCGCGCCACGAGCCGCGGCCTGGCGACGCGCTGCGTCACCAACGGCTACTGGGCCACGTCGGCGAGGGCGGCGCGCGAGCGCATCGCCCCCCTGTACGACGCGGGGCTGACCGAGCTCAATTTCTCGACCGGCGACGATCACCAGAAATTCGTCCCCTACGAGCGCGTGGTTCACGGCGCCGTGGCCGCCGCGGAGTCCGGCATCCGGGCGCTCATCGTCATCGAGGGGCGCGCCGGTGCTGTGTTCACGATGGAGCAGGCCCTCGCCCACCCGGTCCTCGCCGAATTCATGCGCACGAGCCCGGCCCGCGCCTCCCTCGACCTGCTCAACAACATCTGGATCCCCTTCAAGGACGACGTGGAGATCACGCAGCCGGAGGCAATCTGCCGCACCCGCGAGCGGCTGGACCGCTTCCGGGGCTGCGACAACGTGCTCGAGAACATGGTGATCACGCCCGACGAGAAGCTGGCGTCGTGCTGCGGTCTGACCTTCGAGCACATCCCCGAGATGAAGATCGGCGACGCGCGCCGATCCCGCCTGCGCGATCTGTACGATCGCCAGCTCGAGGACTTCCTGAAGATCTGGATCCGCGTCGAGGGTCCCGAGAAGATCTTCTTTTTCGCGACAGAGAAAGACCCCGGTCTTCCCTTCCCGGACGGCGCGACGCATCCTTGCCAGACGTGCGCCGCGCTGTTCCTGAACCCGCGCGTCCGCAAGGTCCTGGCCGGGCATTACCTCGAGAAGGTCCCGGAGGTGATGTTCCGCTACCAGATGATGCGGACGCTGGAACGGCGCTCCGATCCGAGCTTCGCCCCCGCTCAAGAGGACGCGCCCCCGGCACCGGCCGGCGGCCCGCCGCGTGTCGGGTTCGGATCGTAACGGTCGTCTGGCGGAATCACAGGGGGTTCTCATGAAGCGCAGGACGTTTCTCAAACGCAGTTCGATCGGTCTGTCGGCCCTCGTGGCCGGTGTCGCGGGACTGAAGGGCGTCGCGGGTTCGGTGCCCGGCGCGGGCCGGGTCTACGGCGTGCCCGAAAGCGTCAGGCCGCGCACGCCTCTCCAGCACGATCTCCTGCGGCTCTCACTGAGCCGCACCGACGTCCCGCCCGAAGCCTGGCGGGACGTCGTCGCTCTCAGCCTGCTCGCGCAGGACGTGTTCGACAACCCCGAGGTCGCCTCGGCCTTCCACCGCGACCCGCAGAAATATCTCAAGGCCGTCGGCCTCGACGACGTGAGGCTCGACCCCGAGGCGGTCGAGGTGAAGGTGGCGCTGGCCCTCGGCGATCCGGACGTCCGCTCCGCCATCGACAGGGACGACCCGCGCGCCTTCGTGCAGGCCCTGGAAGGGCGCGGTCTCATCCGCTCTCCGGAGCCGTCGCAGCTCGCGCAGAGGATCGGCGCTCAGATCGACGGTCTCAAGAGTCGCCTCAACCTCGACCCGGTCCCCGAATCGTGCACGGCCGTCGCCATCTGCCTCGTCGCCGTCTGGGTCTGGGTCGCCGTGGTCCAGGATGCCGTCGTGGCGGTCGCCGTGGCGGCCGTCGTGAGCCTCTACGCCTACGCGCTGATCTCGACCAGCGCTTACGGCGGCGGACGCGGGCGCAAGAAGGCCCGGCTGTCGATGGCCCTGGACCACAACCCCTCCTTCAGGCTGGCGGGTGCCCTCGGCGGCCCCGAGTTCGGCGATCGGGTCGCCGACACCTTCGTGGAGGAGAACGTCGAGCGGATCGCCTCCGCGGTCGAGGCGCTGGAGGCCTACCAGAAGGCCGGGGTCCTGCCGCCCGTGCGGCTGCGCGCGCTCGTGCGCTCCCAGATGCTGCGCCAGCTCCAGGGGAACGCCGTGGACTTCGAGGGGCCCCTGTCATGAACGCCGTCCCCTCCTCGCCGGCCGATCCCATCGTCCGGGCCTGCGGGACGGGCCGGTTCGTCCCGCACTTCCGGAACCGGGCGATAGGCTCCGAGACGGTGCGGGCGGAGGCCGGGACGGCCGGCCGGCTCCGCCTCCGCGCCGAGACCGAGATCGCGATCCACCGGTTCGATCTCCGTCAGACGGTCGTCGCCGAGTTCGCGGCCGATCTCCGCCCGCACTGGTGCACGGTCGAGGCCGTGGTCAACTCCCGCCGCTTCTCTCTCACGGTGGAGGCGGGCAGGGACCGTGCCGTGGTGGCGTCCCGGTCCGGAAAGGAGCAGCGCTCCGCGCACTGCGACATCACGCGCCCCCCGCTGCTCCTGGTCGACAACTGCTTCGCGTCGCACGCCTTCGCGGCCCTCGCGGCGGCGCGGCACGTGCCCGCCACCGACGACTTCCTGTCGTTGCCGGCCTGCGAGGGTCTCCCCGTGACCCGCTCCTCGGGCCTCAAGGTCCTGCTCGGGGGGCGCGAGTTCACGCCACCGGCGCTCAGCCTTCACCTGACGCCGGATCTCGACGAGCACGTCTGGCTCCTGGGCGACTGGATCGAGCGACTGGTCATCCCGCAGACGCAGATGCGTATAGAATGGACGGCAAATCTTCCCCCACCTGGAGGACACTCATGACGGACACGGCCCTTTTCTCGGCTCCCTGGGACCAGAAACTGACCCTTCTGACGGTCGCGGGCTCGACGCTTCTTCTCCTGGGCGCGGCGCTCGCGATCTGGGTGACGCTGACGATGCTCACGCCCGGCGCCGCGCGCATACTGATCCTGGCCGGCGGCGTCCTGTCGCTCACCGCCTTCGTCTTCGGCGCCCTCCTGGCGCCGCGCGGCTACACCGTCTCGGGCGATCGCCTCACGATCGATCGGCTTCTCCGTCCCGTCGAGATCCCCCTGGCCACGATTCAAACCGTCGAGCTCCTGCCGCGCGGCCGTCTGGCGGGCTCTTTACGGACGCTCGGGTCCGGAGGGCTCTTCGGGTACTACGGTCGGTTCCGCAACCAGTCCTTAGGCAGCTACCGCATGTACGCCACGCGCGGTGACGGCTACGTGCTCGTCCGCGCCGCTCAATCGTTTGTCCTGACACCCGATTCCCCCGAACGATTCATCGAAGCGATCGACCGCTGCCGCGGTGCGGCGGGCGGGCCGTAGTCCGCGCAGGAGGAATTCATGAGAGGTCCCTCGAGTCTTGTGTGTCTTCTGTTTCTTCTCGTCGCGGCGGGGCCGATCGGGGCGGCCGACCAGAAGCAGCCGGCCGACGATCTGCAGGCGATCGCCAGAAAGTTCGTCGATCTTCTGGCCGCTGGCGACTTCGCGGCGGCGGTCAAGCGATTCGACCCCACCATGACGACCGCCCTGCCCGCGGACAAGCTGCGCGACGTCTGGAAGACCCTCAACACGCAGGCGGGCGCCTTCCAGAAGCAGATCGGAGCGCGCGCCGCGAAGGAGTCGGGCTACCAGGTGGTTTTCGTGGCGTGCAAGTTCGAGAAGGCGGTCCTGGAGGCGAAGGTCGTGTTTGACGACTCGAAACGGATCGCCGGGCTGTTCTTCGTGCCGCCACCGGCGACCTCGGAGTACACACCGCCCGCCTACGCCCGGCCCGGCGCTTACAGCGAGGTGGACGTGCGCGTGGGTAGTGCGGACTGGTCGCTGCCGGGCACGGTGTCGACGCCCGCGGGCCAGGGCCTCGTTCCGGGGGTCGTGCTGGTCCACGGCTCGGGTCCGCTCGATCGGGACGAGACGGTCGGCCCCAACCGGCCGTTCCGCGACCTGGCCGCCGGGCTGGCGTCGCGCGGCATCGCCGTGCTGCGCTACGACAAGAGGACGAAAGTCTACGCGACCCGGTTGCAGGCGGAGCTCGATCGTCTGACGCTCCACGAAGAAACCGTCGCCGACGCGGTGGAGGCGGTGCGGCTCCTGCGCCGGAGCCGGCGGGTGGACGGTGCCAGCGTGTTCGTCCTCGGCCACAGCCTGGGCGGCGTTGCCCTCCCCAGGATCGCGGCCCTGGAGCCCGGGATCGCCGGGTTCGTCATGCTGGCCACCCCCAGCCGGCCCCTTCAGGAAACTTACGCCGAGCAGATGGCCTATCTCGTAGCACTCGACGGTGTCACGACCGCCGAAGAGCGCGCGCAGCTCGAGTCGATACGGCATCAGGTCGAGCGGGTCGGTGCGAAAAATTCCACGACCGCCTCCGGCGCGGACCGGTCAGGTGGTCTGCCCCTCGGCCTCGGCCGCGCCTACTGGGACGACCTCGCCCGTCACGACGCCGGCGAGGCGGCGACTCTCCTCGGGGGGCCCGTGCTGGTGCTGCAGGGGGGCAGGGACTACCAGGTGACGCGGGCCGATTTCGATGGGTGGCGGCGTCTCCTCGCGGACCGTCCCGACGCCGCGTTCAGGACCTATCCTTCCCTCAATCACCTGTTCATGGAAGGCGAGGGGATGGGAACGCCCGACGAGTACCAGGTCGCCGGTCACGTCGCTGCCGAAGTCGTCGAAGACATCGCCACCTGGATGAAGGACCGGCCGGCCACAACCCCACCGCGCACCTGAAAGACCCGGGCCGGCCCGGCATCCCGCCCGCCACCCGATCCTCTTTCCCTACGCGACGATCAGACGCGCCAGGAAGCCGGGGCGCAGGACCTGCGCCGCATCCGTCGTGTCGCCCGTGACGCGCGCGAGGAGATCGGCCAGGGAGGGGTCACGCCGCAGGCGGCGCGCGACCCAGTCGGTGAGCCGCGGGCTCTTGAGAAGGACCTGCAGGAGGCGGTCGAGCCGCAGGCGGGACCGGAAGGCGCGGCGTCGCTCCGCCTCGTACGGCTCGAGGGCGCGGCGCCCGGTCCGGTCGCGCTGGAGAGCCCCGGCGAGGACCTCCGATGCGATCTCGGCGCCGCGCAGCGCCATGCCGATCCCCTCGCCCGTGAACGGGTCGTAGAACCCCGCCGCGTCCCCGACCAGGAGGACGGCGTCGTCCACGCACCGGACCGAACGGCAGGCCAGGGGCCCGGTGGCCCAAGGCCCGGCCGCGATCTCGGCGCCCTCCAGGCGCGCGCGGGTCAGAGGGTGAGAGGCGATCCGCTCGCGCAGGAAATCGGCCAGGCGCGCGCCTCGGCCCGCCGCGCGCCCCAGTTCGCCGCGGTCGACCACGACACAGACATTGGCGAGCCCTCCGGGGAGCGGATTGATGCCGCAGTAGCCGTACGGCGTGACGATCATCTCGCCGTGATCGCCCCGCACCACGTCACCGCGGACATGGGCCATCACGGCCCACTTGCGATGCCGCGGCTCGGGGCGTCTCATGCCGAGTCGGCGGGCCACGAACGAGTTGCGGCCGTCGGCCCCGACCAGGATCCGGGCGCGCAGGACCTCGGGTCCCGTGCTCCTCCGCACGGTCACCTCGAACCCGCCTCCAGGCGGGCGCTGCAGCGCCACGACGCGCGTCCCCTCGAGGACCACGGCACCGCTCCGCCGCGCACCCTCCAGCAGCACGTGGTCGAGGTCGTGGCGCCTGATCGACAGACCGCGCGCGGCGCCCGCGTAGCGCCCCAGGACCTCCGTCCCGTCCGGGGAGATCACCGCCATGCCGACGGGACGGCGCGGGCCGAGGGCGAGGATCTCGTCCAGCACCCCCAGGCGCGCGAAGGTCGGGAGGGCCGCCGGCGGGACGTACTCGCCGCAGATCTTGTGGCGCGGAAAGCGGGCGGCGTCGCACAGCGCGACGGAGCACCCGGCGCTCATCAAGAGAGTCGCCAGCGTCGATCCGGCCGGGCCGCCGCCGGCGACCACGACATCGAACGACGGGCGGCCGATCACCGATCGACCGCGCGCAGGACGATCGCCGAGTTCTTCGAGCCGAATCCGATGCAGTTGCACAGCGCCAGACGCGGGGACGCGGGGCGCGCCCGGTTCGGCACGTAGTCGAGGTCGCACCCGGGGTCGGGCGCCTCGTAGTTGATCGTCGGCGGGAGGAACCCCTCCCGCATCGCGAGGATCGTCGCCACGATTCCGGCGGCGCCGCTGGCGCCCTGCGTATGGCCGATCATCGACTTCGTCGCCGAGACCGGGACCTCCTTCGCCCTTCCACCCAGCAGTGCTTTCACGGCGATGGTCTCGATACGGTCGTTCTGCTGCGTCGAGGTTCCGTGCAGGCTGATGTAGTCCACCTCCTCCGCCGACGCCCCGGCGGAGCGCAGCGCCAGCTCCATGGCGCGCGTCGACTCGGCGCCGTCCGGGCTCATGTGGACCCGGTGGTGCGCGTCGCAGGTGGAGCCGTACCCGGCGACTTCGGCGTAGACGCGCGCCCCGCGCCGGCGCGCGTGTACGCCGTCCTCGAGCACCATCATGAAGGCCCCCTCCCCGAGGACGAATCCGCTCCGGTCGCGGCAGAAGGGGCGCGAGGCCTTTTCGGGACGATCGTTCCAGCCGATCGCGGCGGCCCGCATCCGGCAAAAGCCCTCCATCATCCCAAGGGTGATGCAGGCCTCCGCCCCGCCGGTCAGGACGATCGGCTGCTCGCCGCGGCGCACGGCGTGCAGGGCGTAGCCGATCGCGTCGGTGCTGCTGGTGCAGCCGTTGCTGAGGACGTGCGACGGCCCGGAGAACCCGAAGCGGATGCTCAGCTCGCTGCTCACCATCCCGACGACCGAGGACGAGATGGCGAACGGATTGACGCGCCTGATCCCGTGGCGGTAGTAGCTTTCGTACTGGCGTTCGGCGAAATCGGCGGCGCCGGCGCCGCTGCCGATCACGACACCGACGTCGCCGCGGATGCCTGTGGGCGGCTCGTCCGGAAGCCCCGCGTCGCGCAGCGCCTCCCGCGCCGCGACGATCGACAGCGGCACGATCCGGCCGACGCGCGGCAGGTCCTCCGCGTCGAGGTGCGCCGCCGGTTCGAATCCCGGGACCTCCGCCGCCACCTGGCAGGGCAGGTCGTCCGGATCGAACAGCGTGATGCGCCGGGTGGCGCTCGTTCCCTCGCGCAGACCGCGCAGGTACGCATCCACTCCGAGACCGAAGGGGGAGACGACGCCGAGACCGGTGACGACGGCGGCCATCAGGATCGAGTCTATCACCCCGTCCCGGGGCCGGCGACGCGTGCGGCGGGCTCCGCCGGCCCGCGAAGCGTTCCCCGCAGCCAGTCGGCGCACAGGAGGACGTAGAACGGCGCGTACTCGGCCACGCGGATCCACGGGTACGGCTCGGCCATGCGAGCGGCGGCCCCGAGGTTGACGTACGCCAGGGACACGAGCCCGGTGAGAAGAATGAAGGCGCGCGACGGGAACAGGCAGAGCCACGGCAGCACCCACAGGAAATACCAGGGGTGGGCGGTCGGAGACAGAAGGAGGACCGCGGCGGTCAGGAAAAAGCAGCCGCGCAGAGGATCGACGCGCCGGTGCCAGAGAACGACGGCGAACACGAGCAGGGCGAGGGCGCAGACGCTCTTCGCGAGATCGACGGGGTAGACGTAGGCGTACAGGACGTCGAGCCCGCCCGTGTGCGGGACGCTTCGCAGCACCCAGGCGATCGCGCTCTTGAGTCGCGGCGTCGGACCGAGCCGGTCGATTCCGGCGTAGACGAGGGCAAACAGCGACTCGTTCGCCAGCCAGCGATCGGCGTACTCGCGCAGGCCGGCGAACAGGCGCCGCCCGGCCGCGCGGAACGGCCAGTACGCCGCGGCGAACAGGGTCGGGACGAGCAGCAGAGAGCGCGCCCGGATCGAACGCAGAAGCGGTGCTATCAGGACGAGCGGAAACAGCTTCACAAGACCGCCGATCGTCAGGGCCAGGGTCGCGCGCCCGTCTCTTTTCTGTATAATCGCGCGGGCCGCGAGGAGAACGAACAGGAGGGCGGCCGGCTCGAGGTGGCCGCTCCAGGCCGTCTCCGTCACCGCCAGCGGGTTCCACGCATAGATCAGCGCCCTCGCCGGCGGCAGCCCCCGCGCCCGGAGAAGTGCCCGCAGGGCGACGATCACGAGCAGGTCCGCGACAACCACGAGGAGCTTGATGCCGAAAACACCGGCCTGGAGCGCCGCCGCCGCCGCGAACAGCGCCTGCGCCGCCGGCGGATAGATCGTCGGGATCTCCGCGTGCTCGACGCGCGCGATGTCCGGGGCGTCCGGGGACGCCGCGACGCGCGAGGCAGGCGGATCGAGAAACGGGTTCCCCCCGGACAGCGTGACGCGGCCGTCCCACAGGTAGCGGTACAGGTCATTGCCGAGGGCCGGAGGAGCGGCGAGAAAGGTCAGGCGGAACAGGCAGGCGAGGACGAGGACGAGAGGACCGGCCCTGTCGCCCGTCCCCCGGAGGGTGTCGCGGACCGCGAGAAGATAGACGAGGAACACGACGAAGAACAGGACGAGGAAGGGGGACGTGCGGCCGGGAGCGGGCTTCGCCGCGAGCAGGGTGACGAAGCCGCACTCCATCGCCAGGCCGAAGACGAACAGACGGGGAAGGGACCACTGCAAGGCCCGCGCATCGTAACAGAGGCGTCGGCGACCCACAAGTGAGGTGCCCCGCGTGACCGCTCTCCTTGGCACGATCGTCGCGGCCTACTACACGACGCTCCTCCTGCTCTCGATCTACGGCGCGCACCGCTATTACCTGCTGCGTCTCTATTACAGGCACGGACCGCCCGACACGCGCCCCCCGGCGCCGCTCGACCCTCTGCCGGTGGTGACGGTGCAGCTTCCGGTCTACAACGAGCGCTACGTCGTCGAGCGCCTCATCCGCGCGGCCTGCGCCCTGGACTACCCGGCCGATCGCCTGGAGATCCAGGTGCTGGACGATTCGACCGACGACACGCAGCACCTCGCGGCGGCCGCCGTCCTATCGATGCGCCGTCTCGGGCGCGACGTCGTGCACCTGCGCCGCGGCGGCCGCGAGGGGTTCAAGGCCGGGGCGCTGGCGTACGGGCTGGCGCGCGCGAAGGGGGACCTGGTCGCGGTGTTCGACGCCGATTTCGTGCCGCCCCCGTCGTTCCTCCTCGATCTCGTGCACCACTTCGGCGACCCGCGCGTCGGGATGGTGCAGGCGCGCTGGGGGCACCTCAATCGCGAGTACTCGGTCCTGACCCGCGTCCAGTCGATCTACCTGGACGGGCACTTCGTCATCGAGCACGCCGCGCGGCACCGCGCCGGCTGCTTCTTCAATTTCAACGGCACCGCGGGCGTCTGGAGACGGGCCTGCATCGAGTCGGCCGGGGGCTGGCAGTCCGACACCCTCACCGAGGACCTCGACCTGTCGTACCGCGCGCAGCTCAAGGGATGGGAGTTCGTGTTCCTGCCGGACGTCACGGCACCTGCCGAGCTGCCGGCCGACAACGACGCCTTCAAGACGCAGCAGCACCGCTGGACCCTGGGATCCATCCAGTCGGGCCGGAAGATCCTGCCGCGCCTCCTGCGGGCCCGCCTTCCGCTCAAGGTGAAAGTGGAAGCGCTCTTCCATCTCACCAACAACAGCGCCTACGCGCTCATGCTGCTCCTCGCGATCCTCATCGTGCCGGCCGTGCTCGCCCGCCGCGCGCTGGGCCTCGATTGGCTCGTCTATCTCGATCTGCCGCTGTTCGTCCTGTCAACCCTGTCGATCTCGATCTTCTACGTCTGCGCGGAGCGCGAGGCGCACGAGGATTGGCTGACGAGCCTTGCCTACCTGCCGTTCCTGATGTCCCTCGGCATCGGGCTCAGCCTCAACAACGCGCGCGCGGTCTGGAGCGCCTGCTCCGGGAGACGCATGGAGTTCCTGCGCACCCCGAAGCACAGTCTGGAAGGGACGGCCGGGGACTGGAGCCGATCGTCCTACCGCGGGCTCCGCCGACGGGCCTGGACCGCCGCGGAAATGCTCCTGGGTATTTATTTCACCGGCGCAGGCGCCTGCGCCATCATCGCGGGGCATGCCGCCGTCCTTCCTTTCTTCCTTGTGTTCCAGATGGGATACCTCTACACCTCGTTCCTGTCGCTCGCCCAGGCGCTGCGCCGCCGTCTCGAGTCGGCGGCCCTTCTCCGGTCATTGCGAGAAGCGGAGAAAAAACGCCTTGACGCCGACCCCGGTGCGGCGTAGATGAGTGCGCGACACGAATCACCAAAACCCGTCATTCGCTGATCGGCCAGCGCCTCCCCCCGACGGAGCCGGTTGCAGCCCGGAGGAGGGACTGTGCTGCTACTGCGGACCACTGCCGTACTTGCCTTTTCCGCCTGCGCTTCGCTCTTTCCCGACACCGCCTCCGCGGCGCCCCTCACACCCGGTCCAGCCACCTGCGCCCTGGAGTTGCGGGCGCGCGACGCCTCCGGCAACACCGTCCTTCAAACGGTCGCCTACGCCCTCGATCGCCCCGGGCTGGTCCTGGCGCCCCTGTCCCTGGCCGCGCGCTTCCGGGCGCGCTGGAAGCGCCTGCAGACGGTGCCCGATCCCGGCCCGCTGGGCCCGGGGGATGCCCGCGCCCCGATCGAGGTGACCGAGGTCCTCCTTCAAGATGTGAGCCGTGACCTGGTCCTCCTGCGCGCCCCGGGTCTCGAGGCCTGTGACGCCGGACGGGACGGGGCCGCAGACGATCCGCCGGGCGCCCCGGAGGCCACGGCACCCGCCCCGGCCGAAGGCGACGCGCTTTTCGGCCTGCGGGACCGCGACGGCTACCGCCCGCGCGTCTTCCAGGCGCGTCTCGACAAGATGATCGCCATGGGCGCCGGCCGCGAGCTTCTTCGCATCCGCATCCCCGATGGTGGCGGCGCCGGCTCCGGCTTCCTGTTCGACCGCCATCACCGCCTGTTCGGTTCCATCCTGCCGCCTCCCCCCGGCGGCGATCGACTGTTCGCCTGCGCCGTTCCGATCGATCGCCGCGAGCTCGACGTCGCCGCGTCCGGCCCCGGTCGCCCGGTGTCGGACGCGCTGGCGCAGCCCGCGGACGATTTCTCGCGCAGTGCGGCCGGTCTCTGGGCCCAGGCGCTCCTCCTGACGCGCGACGACCAGGCCGATCGGGCGCTGCACCTGTTGGACGACGTGGCGCGGCTCGCGGGAGAATCGGACGTCCTCTTGATGGAGCGCGGCACCCGCCGCTTCCGCATCGGCAAGACCGACGCCGCCATCGAGGACTTCGCCCGCGCCGCGCGGCTCAACCCGCACCTGCACCTCGCCCAGTTCAACCTCGGCGTGGCCTACGGCGCCGCCGGCCGCTACGAGGAGGCGATCGACTCGTTCACGCGCGCCCTCGAAGTCGATCCGCTCCACGCGCAGACCCACTTTCAGCTCGCGCTCGCGCTGCAGGCGG
>JBGPED010000054.1:0-15026 GCA_041482595.1 Acidobacteriota bacterium | reverse complement strand
CGGATGCCGCATAGTGCCCCGTCCTGCCTCCGGAATCGTCCTGGTGCTCGGGGCGGGCGGAGCCCGCGGTGTGGCGCATGCCGCCGTCCTCAGGCGATTGCGCGCCGCGAACGTGCCGATCGAGGCCATCGTCGGCTGCAGCGTCGGCGCCATCGTCGCCGCGATGTACGCCGCCGTGGGGATGCATCCGGACGAAATGCTCGAGGCGTCCCGCCGGCTCAGCGCCTCGTCGCTCTTCGCGTTCGCCCTGTCGCGCTGGCGCGTGCCCTGGCTGTCACGCGCCGCTTCCGCCCGGGCCGGGGCGATCCCCGGCTACCTCGGACGACTCGAGCGTGCCTCCTTCGAGCGGCTGCACCATGGGGTGCGGCGCCTCGGTATCCTGACCTTCGACCTGAGATCGCGGGAGGAGGTGTTCGTGGTGGGCGGCCCGGGATGTCCCGCGGATATCGGAATCTCCGAGGCGGTCAAAGCCTCCGCGGCGATCCCGATCCTGTTTCCACCCCTCGTGTCCCGATCCGGGGGCAGGACGCGGCTGCTGGCCGACGCGGGCTGGTTCACCGCCGTGCCGGTCGAGCGCGCCTTCGCGCCCCCGCTCTGCGCCCGCCGGGTGATCGCGGTCGATCTGTCGCTGCTCGTCTGTCTGCGGCAGGCGCGCCGGGCCTACTGGCGGGGCCTCGAGACGGCGTGCGGTGACCGGCTCCTGGTGCTGCGCCCGGACGTGCGCGGCTGCGGTACGATGATCTCCTGGCCGGATGATCCGGCCCGGCTCATCGACGCCGGGGAGGCCTCGGTCGAGCGCGCGCTCGGGACGATCCGCTCCTGGGTCGACGCGGAGCCCGCGCCGTGAGCCGGTTTCCTTGACTGATCCGGGGTCTCTTGTTAGCATTCGCTTCCTTTCACGGAGCCTCCCATGAACGCACTCGGAGTCATCGGCGGCAGCGGTCTGTATCAGATGGCCGGCCTCGAGCACAGGCGCGAGGAGACGATCACGACTCCCTTTGGCGATCCGAGCGATGCGTACGTTCTGGGGACCCTGGACGGACGGGACATCGCGTTCCTGGCGCGTCACGGTCGCGGGCACAGGATGCTGCCTTCCGAGATCAATTTCCGGGCCAACATCTACGGCTTCAGATCGCTGGGGGTCGAGCGCATCGTGTCCATCAGCGCGGTCGGCAGCCTGCGCGAGGATCTGCACCCGCTGGACGTCGTGGTGCCGGACCAGTTCATCGACATGACGCGGCATCGTCCTTCGACGTTCTTCGGTGCGGGTCTGGTGGCGCACGTCTCGCTCGCCGACCCGGTGTGCCCCGATCTGGGAGGGCTGCTCGTCGAGACCGCGGCGGCGTGCGGTGCCAGGGCCCACAGGGGCGGCACCTACCTGTGCATCGAGGGACCGCAGTTCTCCACGCGCGCGGAGTCGCACCTGTTCCAATCGTTCAAGGCCGACGTCATCGGCATGACCAACGCTCAGGAGGTCAAGCTGGCTCGCGAAGCGGAGATCTGCTACGCCACGCTCGCCATGGTGACCGACTACGACTGCTGGCGCCCCGAGGAGACGCCCGTCACCGTGGACGAGGTCGTCGCCCGTCTCAACGACAACGCGGCGATGGCCCAGGCGATCCTGGCGCTTATCGCCCGCCGCCTGAAGGACGAGCGCGCCTGTCCCTGCGCCACCGCCCTGAAGAACGCCATCCTCACCGAGAGAACGCGCATCCCCCGCGAGACCCGCGAGCGACTCGGCCTCCTGGTCGGAAAGTACCTGGGGTGAGCATGGCACTCCTGGTGATCGGATCGGTGGCGTTCGATTCCGTGAAGACTCCGTACGGGGCGGCCGACGAGGTCCTGGGCGGGTCCGCGACCTACTGCGCGGTCGCCGCGTCCTACTTCACCGACGTGCGCATGGTGGCGGTCGTGGGGACGGACTTCGGCGAAGAGCCGATGGGGCTCCTGCGCTCCCGCCGCATCGACGTGTCCGGCATCGAGGTCCGCGAGGGCCTGACGTTCCGCTGGTCCGGCGAGTACTCCGACGATTTGAACGATCGCAGGACCCTCGCCACCCACCTCAACGTCTTCGAGTCCTTTCAGCCCCGGCTGCGCCCCGAGGACGCGGACGTGCCGAACCTGTTCCTGGGCAACATCGACCCGGATCTGCAGTCGCAGGTCCTGCGCCGGGCGCGGCCGCGCCTCAGCGCGTGCGACACCATGAATTTCTGGATCGAAGGGAAGAACGAGGCCCTGAAGCGCCTGCTGGCGGAAGTGGACGGACTCATCATCAACGATTCGGAGGCGCGTCTTCTGGCGGGCGAGCTGAACACGGTCGTGGCGGCCCGCCGCCTGCTGTCGCTCGGCCTGCGCTTTCTCGTGATCAAGAGGGGGGAGTACGGCGCGGCGCTGTTCGCGGAGGGCCATTACTTCGCGGTCCCCGCGTATCCGATCGAGCGGCCGGTCGACCCCACCGGGGCCGGGGACAGCTTCGCTGGTGGTTTCATGGGTCACCTAGCGAAAAGCGGCGAGACCAGCGGACGCGGATTGCGCGAGGCGATGATTTACGGCAGCGTCCTCGCGTCCTTCTGCGTCGAGGATTTCAGCCTGCGGCGTCTGGGCGCGCTGACCACGGGGGAGATCGACGGTCGCGCCGGGGAGCTGCGCGATTTCCTCAGCGTCGACGGGCCGTCCGCCGGCCGTCGATGATCCTCGGCCCGCGCAGCGCGCCTCGGGCCTGGCCGGGCGGCCTGATCGCCCTCCCGGTCCTGCTGGCGCCCGTCGCCGTGCTTCTGGCGCGGGCCAGCCAGGGCCCGCTCCTCCTGCCGGTCCTCGCCACCGCGGCGATCTATCCGGTGATGGCGGCTCTGCTCCTGCGCGGGCGGCGTGGCGCCGCGGCGCTGGCCGCGCTGCTCTGGGCCGCAGGCCTGTCCGTTTCCGTCATCGCCTTCACCCGGCGTGATCCTGCTTCCATGGAGCGCGTGGTCCTCAACGGCCCCGCCTATCGAGAGGAGATGTTCGCCTACATCAGGAGCGGTATCGGGCGCGAGAGCGAACCCGCTCGATTCGTGCCGGAGCACGCCCTGCACCTTCTGGCCTTCAGCCTGCTGTCGGCCGGCACCGGCGGTCTCCTGGGGATCGCGCTCGGGGCCGTCCTGGTCGGCTACATGTCGTTCTACGTCGGTTCGCTGGCCGCCGTCGGCGGCGCCCCGGGGACGGCGCTCCTGCTCGGCTGGCCGCCGTGGGCGATCCTGCGCGTGGCCGCCTTCGTCCTCATCGGTCTCTGTCTGGCGGAACCGGTGCTGTTCGCCGCCCGTCGCTGGCTCGGCCGCCCCCCCGCCCCCCCGGCGGGCCCCCGGCGCGCCTGGTACCTCGCCGCCGCGGCGCTGCTTCTTTCCGATGTCGTCCTCAAGCTTGTCTTCGCCCCCGCCTGGGCCGCGATCCTCCGTCCCTGCCTCGTTCCCTGACGAGGGCTCTGTTCTTGACAGCGCGCGCGGCCGGCCGCTACGATCCCTGGAACGCAGGCAGTTCGACTGGAGCGGATACGTGTCGATGCGCGTGGTCGAAGGCAACCTGGACGGAAAGGGGCTCCGGATCGCCCTGGTGATGAGCCGGTTCAACGACTTCATCTCGGAGCGCCTCCTGGAGGGGGCGCTCGACTGTCTGCGCCGGCACGGTGTCGGGGACAAGGACATGACGGTGGTGCGCGTCCCGGGCGCCTTCGAGATCCCCGTGGCCGCGCGCCGCCTGGCGCTGTCGCGCAAGTTCGACGCCGTGGTGTGCCTCGGCTGCGTCATCCGTGGGGAGACCTCGCACTACGAGCAGGTGTGCGCCGAGGTGGCGCGCGGCGTCGCCTCGGTGGCGCTCGAGGCCGGACTGCCGGTCACCTTCGGAGTGCTGACCACCGAGAGCCTGCACCAGGCCATCGAGAGGGCCGGCGCCAAGGGCGGCAACAAGGGCTGGGATGCCGCCCTCGCCGCCATCGAGATGGTGTCGCTGTTCCGGAGCCTCGAGTAGCCATGGGGAGCCGGCGGAAGGCCAGGGAGTTCGCCCTGCAGATGCTCTACCAGGCCGAGGCCTCGGGCACACCGATGTCGGAGGTCGCGGCCTCGTTCTGGGATGGCCGCGACGCGGCCGCGGATGTGCGCGCCTTCGCCGACCGGCTGGCCGGCGGCACCGCCTCCTCCCTGGGGGAGATCGACGCGATCCTGAAGGAGAACCTGGAGAACTGGCGCCTGGAACGTCTGGCGATCGTCGACCGGAACATCCTGAGGCTGGCCGTGTACGAGTTCCTCCACGAGACGGAAACACCCCCCATCGTCGTGATCGACGAGGCGATCGAGGTCGCCCGGCGCTTCGGCGGAGAGGATTCCTCGCAGTTCGCCAACGGAATCCTGGACGCCGTGCGCAAGAAGCTCGAGGCCGCCGGCGCCCTGCACGGGTAAGGTCCCGCCGCCCCTGCCGGTTACATTCCTGTCATTCCACCGTCGCGGGTGGCCGTATTCTTAATCCGGCCTAGATTTTACCCCGTACTGTGTCCACGACCCGCCCGCGGCCGACGCGCCGTGGTCGAAACGACAGTCGTGGTGCGCGGCGCGGAGGCTCCTTGAGTGTCGTCGGCAGTCTCGATGATCTGTCCTTCCCCGACATGCTGCAGATCATCCACGCCAGCCGGCGGTCCGGCACCCTGATCCTGACGATGCGTGACGGCGAGCGCCGGGTGAGCTTCGTGAACGGCGTGGTCCGCGGAGCGACCCTGGGCCCGCGCGGTCCGGAGCTGGAGGATCTGCTGCTCGAGCGCGGGCTCATCGGAGCGGCGGCGCTGGAAGGAGCGCGCGCGCGCGCGGCTCGTGAAGGGACGCTGATCGCGGGAGCCCTCGTCGACAGCGGGGCGGTGTCGCAGGAGGACATCGAACGGCTGGTGCGCGAGGAGATCAAGTCGAGCCTGCGAGCGCTGGTCCTGACGCAGGAAGGGGAATTCCGTTTCGATCTCCCGGACGATTCTCCGGAGGCGGACCACATCCTTCTCCTGGCGGAGAGCTCGGTCGTGCGAGTCGCCCTGGAGCGGACGCTGCGCGGGGCGGGCTTCAGGGTCTCCCTGTGCGGCACCGCCGGAGAGACGCTGGATCGCGCGCGCACGCTGGCCCTGCGCGGCGAATCGTTCCACATCGTCGCCGATCGCGTGCTGCCGGGCGACGCCGGCGACGGGTGGCACGGCGGGCTCGAGATGGTCCGCCGTGTCCGCCAGATCTCCCCGGGCGCGCGCGGCATTCTGCTCGGGGAGGCCCGCTCGGCGTCCGCCGAGGCGGCGGCGCGCGCCGCGGGGGTCTCGGCCACAGTACCCGTCCCCGATCTGGCGGAGGCGGAATGGGGTGACATCGGCCGGATCCTGTCGGAGTTCGCCGGGCGCGTGGTCCGCGCCGTGCTCGATCCCGCGAGTGTTGCCGCGGGAGCCGCGGCGGGACACCCCGTCCGGGTCGTCGACCAGCTGTCGCTCCTGCGCGGGCTCGTGGGCGAGCTGCACGCCGAGCAGGAGATCGAGATCCCACTCCTGGTGCTGCGCCTGGCGACCGAGTATCTCGAGCGCGGGGTCCTGTTCAACGTGCAGGACGGCCAGGCGTGCGGGACGGGGGCCTTCGGCGGAGGGCGGGAGGGAGCGGGCGACCTGGACGCACGGGTGCGTGGGGCGGCGGTGCCTCTGTTGCGGGGCTCGATCCTGGAGACCGCCGTACGCACGCGTTCTCCTTATGTCGGCCCGATCGAGCCGAGCCTCGCCAATGCTCCGCTCATCGAGAAGCTCGGCGCGCCACTGCCGCAGGAAGCGGCGGTTTTCCCCGTGATCGGGGGACCGGAGGTCCTCGCCCTTCTTTACGGCGACAACGGGGGCAGCGCCCGCCCGGTTGGCGATCTGCGCGGTCTGGAGATCTTCGTGGCGCAGGCCGGGATCGCCCTGCAGAGCGCCGCGCTGCAGCGGAGACTTTCGGCGATTCCGGGCCGCGATCGGAGCGCCTCCGATGTCTGACGAGTGCTTTGGCCGGCCGGAACGCGAGCGCAGCCTGCGAGAATTCGTCGCCGAGGCGGACGAGATCCTCGAGGCGCTCTCCGACGCCGTGCGCGATCTGGAGGGGGCCTTCGAGGCGGGCCGGCCGCACCTCGATCTGATCAACACCCTGTTCCGCGGCGCGCATACGCTCAAGGGCTTCGCCGGGCTGCTGGGTTTTCCGGAGATCGCGTCGCTCACCCACGCGCTCGAAGATCTCCTGTCACGTCTGCGTCTGGGCGGGACGCTCGACGGTGACGTCCTCGATCTTCTGCACGACACGCTCGACTCCCTGCTCGCTGCCGTGCGCGACCTGCGCTCGGGCTCCGCGGCGTTTTCCGGTCTGGGTCCGCTGAGCGACCGTCTGGCGCGCGCCGCCGCCGCGATCACCATTCCGCAGGACGAGGGCCCGGGAACGACCGGCCTGCCGGACAGGATCCGCGCCTCCCTGACCGAATACGAGGAGAAACGGCTGCGACTCTGCCTGTCGCGGGGATTCCACCTGGCACTGGTGCGCGTTCGCCCCGACCCGCAGAGCCTGGAGGAGGATCTGCAGGAGGTCGCGCGCCGG
This sequence comes from Acidobacteriota bacterium, assembly GCA_041482595.1. GTDB lineage: Bacteria > Acidobacteriota > Polarisedimenticolia > Gp22-AA2 > Gp22-AA2 > Gp22-AA3. The sequence goes on along the minus strand of JBGPED010000054.1, from coordinate 8,433 downwards.
GTGGGCGAGGTGGGGGAGCTCATCAGCACGCTGCCGGTCGTCGGGGAGAGGGGCGACAGGATCGCCTTCGATCTGCTCGTGGCCAGCTCGCGGCTTCTCGCGGACGATGACCTGCCGGGGGCCATCGTGGAGGGTCGCCGCGCCATCGCCGCGCCGTCCCTTGCCGCGCGCGGAGCGGCGGAGGCGCCGGTCGCCGGGACCGTCACGCCCCCGGCTGGAGCCCCCGGAACGGACGGCACGGGGGGAGCCGCGGATGGGGCGGGCGCGACCCTCTCGCTCCGGGTACCGGTGGCGCGTCTGGACGAGGTCCTGGCGCAGGTCGGCGAGCTGTCGATCGCCCTCGCCTCCCTGGAGCGCGAGGTGGCCGCAGTGCGCGAGGGCCATCCCGACGACCGCCGCGCCCGCCAGATGGGCCCGCTGCTGCGGATCGTTCTGGCGCGGCTGCGGGCCCTGCAGCGCAGCGCCATCGAGGCCCGCCTGGTTCCGCTCGATCAGGAGTTCCGCAAGGTCGGCCGCGCGGTGGCGCGCGCGGCGCGGGCGTCAGGGAAAGAGGTCGACCTGCACACGCTCGGGGCCGACACCGAGATCGACAAGTCGGTGATGGATGGTCTCGCCCCTCCCCTCATGCACCTGGTGGCCAACGCCATCGACCACGGGATCGAATCTCCGGAGGAACGCGAGCGTCGATCGAAGACCCGCCGCGGGCGACTGGTCCTGAGCGCTTTCCGCCGCGGCCCCTCCGTGGTCATCGACGTCATCGATGACGGGCGCGGCATCGCGCTCCGGGAAATCGAGGCCGCCGCAGTGGCCCGGGGTCTGTGGCCCGCGGATCGGGAGATGAGCCGGGACGAGGCACACGAGATGATCTTCCGTCCGGGGTTCAGCACCGCCAGCCGGGTCAGTGAAGTGTCCGGGCGCGGCGTCGGCATGGACGTGGTGCGCCGGGCGATCCGCGCGCTCAAGGGCTCGATCACGGTGCGATCGGTCGAGGGACAGGGGACCACGTTCACGGTCGTGGTGCCGATCAGCCTGGCCCTGGTGCCCGCGATCATCGTGCGCTCGGGCGGGCAGCACTTCGCCATCCCGATCGCGGCGATCCGCGAAAACCTGCGTTTGGACGGTGCTCTGGTGCGTGATTCGGAGACGGGTCCGACGTACGACCGGCCGGAGGGGCCGCTGCCCCTCCTGCGGCTGGACCGCCTCCTCTCCCGTGCCGGGGAAGGCACCACCGACTCCGCGACGATCGGACGGTACGCGGTCGTCGCCGGCGGCGAAGGGCGGAAGGTCGGGATCGTCGTCGACGGGTTCGTCCGCCGGCAGGAGGTCGTGGTCAAGCCGGTCGGCCGCTTCCTCAGGGATCTGCCCGGCGTGGCCGGGGCCGCGGACCTGGGGGACGCGACCGCCGTCCTCGTGCTCGACCCCGAGACGCTCATTTCCGGAGACCAGGATGCCCACGTCGGCTCCTGAGGGCGGTGCGCCCGCCCCGGCCGAAGGCGCGCGCGATCACGTGCTGGTGTTCACGATCGAGGGGCGGGAGTTCGCCGTGCCAGTCGATTCGGTCGTCGAAATCGTGCGCCACCGGGACGCAACACAGGTGCCGCGATCCGCCCCGGCGGTGGAGGGCATCGTCCCGCTGCGTGGGCAGATGGTGACGATCCTCGATCTGCGCCGATGCCTGGCCCTCCCGCCGCGCCCGGCCGGAGCCGCGGCGCAGGTCATCGTCGTCGGTTCGGCCGACGATCGTCTCGGCCTGGTGGTGGACGGCGTGTCGGGTGTCGCGCGCCTTCCGACGCACGTCGCGCTCCTTGACATCGGCGCACTCCTGCGGGGGATGTCATGATCGTCGTCTGTCCGGGCTGCGGACGGAGCTACCGGATCCCCGACGGCGGGGCCGCACCCCGCCGGGTGCGCTGCGGCGCCTGCGCCCGTGTGTTCGCGACGGAGGAGAGCGTCCGGTCCAGTGGGGCGGGCCCACCCGGCCAGATCCGCCCGGCAGCCGCGCGCCTCCCGCAGCCCGCCGGCCGGGCGGGACGATCCTCACCCCTCGTCCTGGTGGGGGACGAGGATCGCGAGTTCCGCGAGCTGGTGCGACGGACCCTCGAGTCCCTGGGGTGCCGTGTGGAGGTCACCGGCGACGGCGAGGCAGCATTCCGCTTCGCGGTGGCGCATCATCCAGACCTGATGGTGCTCAACGTCTACATGACGAGACTCCTGGGCGTGGCCGTCTGCGAAGGAGTGAAGGGGAGCCCGGACCTCAAGAGCACGCGCGTGGCCCTGGTGGGGTCGGTGTTCAAGTCGGACCGGTTCGTGCGACACCCGGGAAATCTCTACGGAGCCGACGACTACTTCGAGGACGTGATCCCCGCGGCCCAGCTGCGCGCGCGTCTCGCCACCCTCCTGCGCGGCGGTGCGGCTCCGGCGACCAGGACGCGGCCTCCGGCCGCCGCACGGGATGCCGGCGGTCCGCTGGACGAGTCGGGCCCGGCGCCGGGTGTGACGTCCTCCACGACCCCGGGCGGTGTGCTCTCGGCCAACGGGGCCGACGAACCGATCGATCCGCGCTCCGAGATCCACCGTCTGGCGCGGATCATGGTCTCCGATCTCAAGATCTACCATCCTCAGGAATTTAGACGCGCCGTCCTGGAACGGCGCTTCTCGGAAGCCTTCCGCGAAGAAATGGCCCAGGCGAAGGACCTCATCGGACGGCGCTTCCCCGACATGCACGACCGGATGGCGGTCCTGGCGGAGGCGTTGAAGGAGCAGATTGCCCTGGAGCGCGCCGCGGTCGCCCGCCCGTCCGCCGAATCGTTCCCGTGAGCGCGCCGCAGGAGACAGGGGACGTCCGCCCGGCGGATCTCATCGTCATCGGCTGCTCCGCCGGCGGCCCGCCGGCGCTTCTCGAGATCCTGCCGCGCCTGCCGCGCGGCACCACCACCGCCATCCTCGTGGCGCAGCACATGCCCGGACGCTTCACCGCCCTGTTCGCGGAGCGTCTCGCCCGTCTCTGCGTCCTGACGGTGTCCGAGCCAAAGGACGGGGACCGCCTCCTGCCGGGCACGATCTGCATCGCCGCGGGCGGACGGCAGACCACACTCGACAGCCTGCCCCCGGGGATCGTCTTCCGCGTCCGGCCGCGGGCGCCGGCGGAGCGCTACGCGCCCTCGGCGGATCTCCTGATGGTCTCGGCGGCCGAGCTGTTCGGCCCGCGCTCCCTGGGTATCTTAATGACCGGAATGGGAGGCGACGGTGTCGAGGGTCTGCGCGCCATCAAGGACCGCCGCGGGCGGACCATCGCGGAGTCGGAGGAGACCGCCGCCGTGTTCGGCATGCCGCGGGAGGCGATCCGGGCCGGTCTCGCCGACCTCGTCCTGCCGCGCCCCGAGATCGCTCTCGAGATGGTCCGGCGGTGCCGTCGCTGACGACCGCCCTTCCCGGCACGGGCTCTCCGCCATTTCCTTGTCAACGAAGCGGTTACAGGATTGCACCGGCTTAACGCGGGACCTATATTCGCGGGGATGAACCGGAGCCGGGAAGGGAGCCCCCGCAGCGGGGAGCGCGACGACCTCTCGGCGCGCGGCGAAGAACTGCGCAACATGTTCAGCCGGGCCCGCGACTTCACCGAGGAGTTGCTGCGGGAGAACGAGCGTCTGCGATTCCGGGTCGCGGGGCTCGAGCGCGAGCTCGAGCAGCCTGGCGGGAAGACCCCCGCCTCCGCTTCGGAGTCGGTGAAGGAGCTCACAGTGCGCCTGCACGCCCTGGAGAAGGAACGGGACGATCTCCTGGCCCGCTTCCGGCAGGTGGAGGCGATGAACCGCAGCGTGGCGGCACGCTATGAGGAGATCGAAGCGCAAAGCAACAACCTGGCGAACCTGTACGTCGCCTCTTACCAGCTGCACGCCACCCTGAACTTCGCCGAAGTCCTCGACACGGTGCGGGAGATCCTGATCAACCTCATCGGCGCAGAGGGGTTCGCGATCTTCTGGGTGGACGAAAGGGGCGGACGCCTGCGCCGCGAGCTCAGCCAGGGCATCGGCACGAGCGTTCCCGAAAAGATGCGGCCCGAGGACGGACCCCTGAAAGACGCCTTCCAGGGCCAGTCGTACTACGCCGATCCCCTCCCGCAACGGGCCGGGGTGGACATCGCCCATCCGATCGCCTGCATCCCGCTGAAAATCGGCACCCGCGTCATCGGGCTCGTCGCGATCTACCGGCTCCTGCAGCAGAAGGACCGCTTCGCGCCCCTGGATTTCGAGCTGTTCACGCTCCTGGCGGGGCACGCAGCGACCGCCCTGTTCAGCTCCAAGCTCTACCAGAGGTCGGAGAAGAAGCTGTCCGAGCTGCAGGGATTCCTGGACCTGCTCACCGCCCCGTCCCCGCAGGGGAGCTGACGCCGATGAGCTCCACGACCTTTCTCATCGTCGAGGACTCGCCCACGATGCGGCAGCTCCTGGCGTTCTCTCTGCGGCGGCTGAAGGACTGCCGGATCATCGAAGCGGTGGACGGCGTCGACGCCCTGAAGAAGCTGATGACGGAGCGCGTCGACCTGGTCATCACCGACATCAACATGCCGATGATGGACGGCCTCAAGCTGGTCACGCTCATCCGCGGGAACGCGCGCACGAAGACGCTCCCGATCGTCATCGTGACCACGGAAGGGGCGGAGGAGGATCGCAAGCGGGGCCTGGCGCTCGGAGCCAACGCGTACGTCCCGAAACCGATTCAGCCCTCCGTGCTCCTCAAGACCATCGCCTCGCTGCTCGAGCCTCCCCGCAACTGACGCAGCGCCTCGCGCGCGCCCCCGGCGTGCGCCCGGTGGGGTCCCTGCATCCAGAAGCAGAGCGCGAAAAGGCTCCACAGCGCCCGCCCGTGGTCGCACGCTCGCGCGTGATGCTCCTCGAGCCACGTCTGCGCGACGCCTGGATCGATGCCCGGCAGGTCGTGGAGCGCCCGGGGCGACACGATCTCGCGATAGAGCGGCTGCAGAGGTCCCGAAAGCCAGTGACCGACCGGCACCTCGAAGCCGCGCTTGGGGGCCCGCAGGACGTGGGGCGGCACGAGATCCCGGAGCGCCCGCCGCAGGAGACGCTTGCCGGAGAAGAGACCGAAGTGCAGGCGGGAGGGGAGCGACAACGCCAGCTCCACGAGCGCCGGATCGAGGAAGGGTGCGCGGACCTCCAGGGCGTGGGCCATGCTCGTGCGGTCGACCTTGGCCAGCATGTCGTCGGGCAGAGGCAGGTCGACCTCGACGGCGAGCGCGGCGTCCAGCCCGCCGCCGAACCGCCGGTAGCGCTCCTCCAGGAGCGACGCCCCGAGGTCCTCGTCCGGGACGCCGGGGCGGAGCGCGCGCCGGGCGCGCGGGCCGCACACCGACATCCAGGCCGCGTGGGCGGCGGCCAGATCGGTCGTCGCCCCTTCCAGGAGCCGTCGCGCCTGCCGGACCGCGCCGGGCGCGCCGCCCCCCTGGCGGGCCGGCAGCGGGGCCAGGAGCGCTCCCAGGGCGGCGGCAGCGCGGGGAGGCAGGCGCCGCAGGAGCCTGTGCGCCGCCAGTCCGCGGAACATGCGGTATCCCCCGAACAGCTCGTCGCCACCGTCACCGGACAGGGCCACGGTCAGGTCGCGGCGCGCCTCCCTCGAGATGATCGAGGATGCGAGGGCCGAGGAGTCGGCGAACGGCTCGTCGAGCCGGCCGAGCACGAACGGGATCTCGGCCCGCAGCCCGGCCGCGTCGACCGGCACCTCGTGGTGCAGCGTCGAGAGGATCCCGGCGGTCCTGCGGGCCCGGCTCGATTCGTCGAAGTACGGCAGGTCCGGGATCCCCATCGAGTAGGTGAGCGGCGGCGCGCCGCGCGACAGGCGCATGCAGGCGACGACGGCGGTCGAATCGAGGCCACCCGACAGGAAGGCCCCGAGCGGCACGTCGGCCTCCAGCCGCCGCCTTACGGACTCGAGGAGGGCGCCGCGCACGGCGTCCTCCGGCCGGGCAGGGATCCGGGAGCCGCGGTGATCTTCCAGCCGATAGTAGCGCGCCACCCGGGGCTCCTCATCCGATAGCACCTCGAGGTACGAGGCGTGCGGCAGCTTGCGCACGCCCCTGTAGATCGACCAGGGGGCCGGAATGAATCCGAAGGTGAGATAGAGCTCCAGGGCCTCGGGATCGATCTCGAGCGGAACGTCGCCGTGGCGCACGAGCGCCCCGAGCTCGGACGCGAACACGAGGAGCCCCGAGGCGATCGCGTAATACAGGGGCTTTTCGCCGAATCGATCGCGCGCCAGGATCAGGCGGCGCCGGCGCGGATCCCAGTAGGCGAGGGCGAACATCCCGTTGAAACGCGGCAGGGCCTCCAGGCCCCAGGCGCCGATTGCCTCGAGCACAACCTCCGTGTCGGAGCGCGAGCTGAAGCGCGCGCCGAGCGTCTCGAGCTCGGCGCGCAGCTCGTGCGCGTTGTAGATCTCGCCGTTATAGACCAGCCAGGCGCCGGACTGCGAACACATCGGCTGCGCCGCCCGGCCGCTCAGGTCGATCACCTTGAGCCGCCGGTGGCCGAGGCCGAGTCTCGTGGGGGCCGGCGCTTCGGCGCGCGACAGGCCGTCCGTGTCGCCGAGCATGATCACCGCCCCTTCGTCCGGGCCGCGGTGACGGAGCGCCTCGGTCATCGCCCTGAGGGACGTGTGCCGCACGGGCGCGCCGGACAGACTGAGGATGCCGGCCAGGCCGCACATTCAGGAGACCCTCCGCGCAGAAGCTGGGGCGCCGGCACGGAGATCGTGTCCCAGTGAGCGCAGGCAGCTCGCCGTGGACTCCCAGGTGTGCAGCGCGGCCCAGCGGCGCGCACCCTCGGAGAGACGTCGCAATTCACCGGGATCCGACAGGAGCCGATCCGCGGCCTCGGCGAACGCAGCCGGATCCTCCGCCGGCAGCAGGAGTCCGCTCTCGCCCTCGGAGATCGCCTCGGGCACGCCTCCGGACCTCCCGGCGATGCTGGCGAGACCGTGGCTGGCGGCCTCGAGAAACGTCAGGCCGAACCCCTCCAGGCCGTCGTACACTCCGGTGGCGCGGCTGAGCTGCACGAACAGCGTCGCGACGGCGTAGTGCGCGGCCAGCTCCTGCTTCGCGACGACGCCCGCGAAGCGCACGCGCGCCGTCACGCCACGCTCGCGGGCGAGCCGCTCGAGGACCGGACGGTGCTCACCCTGCCCCACGATCAGGTACACGATGTCCGGGTGCCGGGCCGCGAGACGCGGCAGGGCTTCGATGACCACATCGTGCCCCTTCATCGGCACGAGCCGCGCCACCGACAGGAGGACGGGGCCGCGTGACAGGGCGTACCGGGCGCGCAGCTCCCCGAGAACCGCCTCATCGACCCGCGACGGCGGCTCGACGCCCATCGGCAGCACGATCATCCGGCGCGCCGCGCCGGGGAGCAGGCGATCGACGAGCGACGCGGTGAAGCGACTGTTGACCACGACCGTGTGCGCCCCGGAGAGGATCGAACGGGCCAGCGATCGCCAGGGCGCCCGCTGCGCGTAGTCGGCAAGGTCGGCGCCGTGCACGAAGACGGCGTAGGGGAGGCGCCACAACCGGGCCAGCAGGCTCATGGGGGCTCCGATCGACAGGAGCTGGCCACACACCAGGTAATCGAACCGGCGCCGCGCGAGCAAACCGGCGAGATGGAGCCCCTCGAGAAGACCGCGCGCCACCCGGCTGATCGTCCCGCCGTGCGCCGGCAGCCAGCGACGCACGACCTCGACGGGAAGCGCCGCGTCGATCTCGGCGTCCCCCCGCGCCCTCGGTGCCAGGACGACCGCCTCGTCCCGCCCCAGGTGGCGCGCCAGGGCGTGGTACAGAGTCGCCTCGCCCCCGAGGTGGGGCGGGAAGTCGTTGACCGCCAGCAGGAACGGGTGGCTCATCTCCGTCTCCTGCCGGCGCTGGCGGCCGCCCCGCCGCGTGGGGCGGCTTTGCGCGCCGAACCCTCCAGGACGGCGACCACCATGAGAACCAGCGCACCGTGCACCAGGAAGATGATCGCTTCGGCGCCGTCGCCCCGGTGCAGTCCCAGGGCGCAGAGCCCCAGACCGAGGGCCAGGCTCAGGATCAGGACGAGGGCCCGCCTCGGATGACCGAGGAGGTCGGTGAAGCGATGATGGATGTGGTCCCGCCCGACGTAGTCGATCCACTGCTGGAAGCTGCGCACGCGCCCCGACACGATGCGGGACACGGTCGTCTGCAGCATGTCGTAGATCAGGACGCTGAAGATCAGCACCGGCGTGGCGAGCGACACGAGGGGATCCCCCTCCGCCCAGTCCTCCTTGATGGCGAGGGCGGCGAGGAGGAACCCGACGCTGGCGCTTCCCGAGTCGCCCAGGAAGATGCGGGCGGGCCCGCCGATGCGCAGGTTGTGCGGCAGGAACCCGAGGAGGGCCCCGCAGAGCGCG
>JBGPED010000053.1:0-15483 GCA_041482595.1 Acidobacteriota bacterium | reverse complement strand
GGAGCGCCCTTCCGATGAAGCGCCCCGTCGTCTCCTCTCGGTCGCGTGGCCGCTCCCGACGAGATCGCCGGGCCGGTTGTCTTCCTGCGCTCCGATCTCGCCGCCTTCTTCGTTGCCGCTCCTCCGCGATGACTCACATCGCGGTCGTCGCGGCGCCTCGCACGCGCCCCCGCGGCGCCGCGAACGCGACCCATGCCATGACTCGGACACGCTCCTAGCATGAGCCATCTCCTGCAGGTCCTCCTCTTCCTGACCCTGGTCACGGTCGTCTCGAAAGGGGCCGGAACCCTGAGCACCCGCTGCGGCCAGCCGGCGGTGTTCGGAGAGGTCCTGGCCGGACTCCTCCTTGGCCCGAGCCTCCTGAACGTCCTCGGCTGGAGGGTGTTCGCGCCGCGCGCCGGCGGCGTCCCTCAGATCGAGCTGGGCGGGATCGTGCAGGTGCTGGCGGAGATCGGCGTCATCCTGCTGATGTTCGTCGCCGGGATGGAGACCGACCTTCAGGAAATGCGCCGGGTCGGGAAGGTGGCGTTCTGGGCCGCGCTCGGGGGCGTGGTCCTGCCTCTCGTGGGCGGCGCCGCGGCGGCCCGCCTGTTCGGGTATGGCTGGGGGGAGGGGTTCTTCATGGGCGCGGTGCTGACGGCGACCAGCGTCAGCATCTCGGCCCAGACGCTCATGGAATTGAAGAGCCTGCGCTCCCGCGAGGGGAGCACGATCCTCGGAGCCGCGGTCATCGACGACGTCATGGGGATCATCGTGCTGTCGCTCGTCGTCGCCTTCATCGGGAGCGGTCCCGCGGCATCCGCCGCGGCGCCTGCCGGAGGACCGGCCGCCGCCGGGCAGAGCGGGCCGGCGGGCGGCACGGTCGCGGCGATCGCCTGGGTCTGCGCGCGGATGACGCTGTTCTTCGTGCTGGCGTGGTTCCTGGGACGCCGCCACCTGGAGAGGATCGCCGCGGCCGCGAGCCGCCTGGGGGTGAGCGAGCCGCTCATGGCCCTCGTGGTCGTGGTCGCGTTCCTGTATGCCTTCGCGGCCGAGTACCTCGGCGGTGTCGCGGCCATCACCGGCTCGTACATGGCCGGTGTGCTGTTCGCCCAGACATCGTTCAAGGAACGGATCGACCGGGGCATCCACCCGCTGACCTATTCCTTCTTCGTGCCGGTGTTCTTCATCAACATCGGTCTGCGGGCGGACGTCAAGCAGCTCCTCGGCCAGATCCCGCTGACTCTCTTCATCCTGGCGATCGCCGTCCTGGCGAAGGTGATCGGCTGCGGCGCCTGTGCCTGGCTTTCCGGCCTGCGCTACGAAGAAGCCCTCAGGGTCGGCATCGGGATGATCTCCCGCGGAGAGGTCGGCTTGATCGTCGCGGGCTACGGCCTGGCGCACGGGATCATCGGCGGCGACATCTTCTCGGTGATGGTCCTGATGGTCCTCGTCACGACGATGATCACCCCGGTGTGGCTGCGCTACGTCTTCCCCCGCGTGGAGGAGGAGCGGGCCGCCCCGGTCTTCGAGTCGGTGGCGCACCTGGAACGGCCAAAGGACTGAGCGGGCCGGCTCCTAGCGCGGCGTCGCGGTGAGCTTCTCGATCGCCCGTTCAACGCCGTCGAGGTCACCGAGGGCCGCGATGCGGCCGCCCGAATCCAGGAGGATGTAGTAGGGAATGCCGTTCGCCGGCACGCCGTAGAGACGGACGATAGGACCGCGCCAGCCGGCCCCATCGAACAGCTGGACCCCGGGAAGGTGCTGATTGTAGACGAAGGCTTCAAACGCCTTCCGGTCCTCGTCGAGACTGATCCCGACGATGACCACCTTCCCCTCGTGCCGCTCCGCGATCCGCCGGAGCGGGATGGCCGCGCGCTCGCAGGGGGGGCACGTGCTGGCCCAGAAGTCCAGCAGGACCGGCTTGCCGAGGAGATCCTTCAGGGCGATTTCCTTGCCGTGCAGGTCGCGTCCGGTGAACGGGGGCGCCTGCGCCCCGGGTCGCAATTCCTCGGGGGTGACGGGGACGGCCCAGGCGCCGCTCAGGTCCTGGGGAAGATCGACCGACAGCGTGCCCGTCCCGCGACCCAGGACGAGCCGCGTGCGGAGCGTCGGTTCCCGTGGGAGAAGACCCATCACCTGCTGGGGCGTGATCGGATCGAGGTCGACCAGGCTGCGGTCGTTCACCACCAGCAGGACGTCGAGCGGCAGCACGCCGGCGCGCTCGGCCGGCGAGCCTTTCGCGACCTCCGTCACGACGACACGGCCCGAGCGGATCTCCAGGGTCATCCCCGCCACCTTCACGACGGGAGCCGAAGGATGGGGAGCGCCGGTGGACGGCACGGGAGGGGCCGGCGGCGCCATCGGGGTCGCGATGACAGCGCCACCGGACAGGGAGAACCAGAGCGCGCCGAGAAGCGGAAATGCGACCTCGGGCCGTGGCCTGATGCAGCGGATTCGGACAGTCCTCATGATGAAGAATGCTATCATGCGCCCCCGCCGGTGGAGGGTCCGTGAGACGATGGGACGCGGACGATGTCTGATGTCGTGGCGGTCGCTCGTCATCCCCACCCTCCTCGCGGCGTGGTTCGCAGTCCCTCTCGCCTGCACCGGAAGGGACACCCGCGTGCGCTGGTCCGAAATCCGTGAACGCTATTTCATCGGCTTCCTGAAGAGGAACCCGGTCACCGCGACCTACCTCGGAGGGGACGGCTACAGCCCGGAGCTGGCCGACGTCAGCTCCACCCTGCCGGACGTCTCGAAGCAGGGGCGCGCCGCGGAGATCGCCTTCTACCGCTCGGTCCTCTCCGACCTCGAACGGGTCGATCCCGCCTGCCTGTCCCCCGACGACGCCATCGACCGCGAGGTGGTGCGCGCGCAGATCCGCTTCATGCTCCACCTGCTCGAGGAGCTGCATTACGACCAGCGGAGTGTCGACACCTACATGGTCGCCCCTTTCCGGGGCGTGGACTGGCAGATCCAGCAGATGGCCGACCTTCCGGACGGCGGGCGCGGCACGATCGAGGAATGGGAGCACGTCGCGGGCCGCGTCCTGGCCGTTCCCCCCTTCCTCAGCGCCGTGCGGGGCGTCCTGCAGGACGGCATCAGTGCGGGGAACGTGCCGGACCACAGGATGGTGCAGTACGACGGGATCGACATCGCCCAGAGCAACGCGACCTACTTCGGGCAGACGCTCCCCGAGCAGGCGTCTCAATTCCTGAAGACCCGGCCGTCCGCCAAAGACCTCGTGAGGCGGCTGCGCATCGCGGGGCAGAAGGCCGCCAGGGCCTTCCGGGACATCGGGGATTTCCTCCAGGAAGCGTACCGACCGTTCGCGGGAGCCGATCGATACGCCTGCGGTGAGACGGAGTACGACTGGCGGCTCGGCAATAATCTCCGTCTCGGCGGAGGGCAGACCGCCGCCGCGCTGTTCGATGGCGCGCGGGCCAGGGTCGAGGAGACCCAGGGCCTCCTCGTCGAGGTCGCGAAGGACGTCGCCGGGAGGCGGGGGCTCCGCCTCGACTGGGGAAGCCGGTCGGCGTCGCTCGCCTCGGTCCGGGCCGTGATGGACGCCCTGTCGCGCGACTACCCGCGAAGCGACGAGGAGATGTTTCGACTCTACCGCCTTAAGGCGATGGATCTGGTGGAGTACGCCCGGCGGCACGGCATGTTCGATCTGCCGAAGGACTACCGTCTGGAGATCGTCCCCACGCCGCGCATTCTGGAGGCCACCCTCGAGGCGGCCTACTACCCGGCCCCGCCCTTCAAGTCCTCGGGGATCGGCCGCTTTTACCTGACGGCCTCGCACGGTGACGTGGGCGTCCTGAAGGAGAACAACCACCACGCGATCGCGGATCTCTGCGTCCACGAGGGGTTTCCCGGCCACGATTGGCAGTACCAGTTCATGCGGCAGCGGGCGCATTCGATCGGGAATGTCCGCTGGCTGACTCCGGGCGGGGTGGAAGACTCGTCCTCGATGTGGGAGGACAGCATGTCGGCCGAGGGCTGGGCCCTGTACGCGGAGCAGCTCGTGGGCGAGCCGCAGCCGGGCGCACCCGGGGGCTTCTACACGCCCGAGGAGCGCCTGTACCAGCTCAAGTGGCAGGCCCTGCGGGACGCCCGGGTGCGCATCGATACGGGACTGCACACCGGTCGGATGTCCTTCGACGAGGCGGTCGCCTACTATCTCGACAACGTCGAGTTCCTGCCGGACGCGTGCGGCGGAGGGGGCAGGGACCCGGTGAAGGCAGCCGCCTGCAACGCGGCGCGGCGGGCGATCTACCGCTACTCCAAGTGGCCCACCCAGGCGATCACCTACCAGCTCGGGAAACGCGACATTCTGGATTTGCGCGACGAGATGCGGCGCCGCCTGCGCGACCGCTTCTCGCTGCGCGACTTCCACGAGCGCTTCCTGTCCGCCGGCACGATCCCCGCCGGCTATTGTCGCGACAGGTTGCTGCAGGTAGCCTCGAACCCCTGACGACCGCCCGCGCGCCGGGCCCGGCGCGTCGCGGCAGGGATCGCGATCAGACCGTCGTCTCGGGGGGGATCCGCCCGCGGAGCGGCGGCGGGACGCCGAGGGTGCCGGCCTCCCCGGCCGGAACTGCGGGCGGGTGTTCCCCCTTCTTCGTCGCGTTGTCGATCTCGACCTTCAAGGAGCGCAGCCCCTGATCCAGAAGGCGCGCGCGCAGGCGTCGGGAAGACAGGAGACGCACGAGAAGGAGCCTCGGACCGCGCAGTCGCGCCCCGAGCCGCCAGGTGATCTTGGTCGCGTCCGGACCGATCGATTCCAGCGACAGCGATCCCACGTGATCGCGCAGCCCTCTCTCTGTGCCGAGAGAATCGCGACGCAGTCGGATGGCGATCTCCTTGCCGGGGACGATGCGAAGGATCTCGACGTCGGCCCAGTAGGGCGAGGCGCCCCAGGTGCCAAGCGCGCGCCAGACCGATCCCGCGCTCTCGCCGTCACCGTGCCTGAGCGACCACTCGATGATCCGGCCGAACTCCCTGACCTTGCCGTGGCCCGCGTGAAGGGCCGGCACGCTGCCCACGAACTCCCAGACACGCTCGCACCCGGCATGGACCAGGACCGAGCGGCTCAGATCGATCCGCGCCCCGGGGAACAGCCCGAACGAGGCCGCCAGGAGCGGGAGGATGACGAGAGCCGACGCGACGAAGAAAAAAAACGGTGCTCCGTGCTCGAATTCCACCGACGCGCTCCCTGTCGCAACCCATCCGGATCCCCGGGCGCATGAACCCGGCAGCGAAGGAACCAGAGGGCGTTCGGGTAAAACATCGTGCGGCGAGCACCAACTGGACTCACTCTAGCACAGAAACGGCCGGGTCGTGACGGCAGGATGGGGGAAGCGCGTCGTCCGTCGTGGGGCACCCCGCGGTACGGGAACGACGCCGGGTCCGGCGATATAATGATGACCCCATGGCACACTCCACGGCGCCTCTGGCGCGGACACTCTCGGAGCTGACGCGCGAGGGGGAGATTTACGAGCGGCTGCCCGAGGGGGCCGTGCGCTGCTACGCCTGCGGCCATCGCTGCTTCATCCCGGAGGGGCGCCCGGGAATCTGCAGGGTCCGCTTCAACGAAGGGGGCCGGCTCCAGGTTCCGTGGGGATACGTCGGGGGGCTTCAGGTAGATCCGGTCGAGAAGAAGCCGTTCTTCCACGCGCTGCCCGGATCCCTCGCGCTGTCCTTCGGAATGCTGGGGTGCGACTTCCACTGCGGGTACTGTCAGAACTGGATCACGTCGCAGGCGATCCGCGACCCGGACGCGGTGTCGCGGCCCGATCGAGTGAGCCCCGCGGACCTGGTTTCATTGGCCAGGCGGGCCGGAGCGGCGATCCTCGCCTCGACCTACAACGAGCCGCTCATCACGTCGGAGTGGGCGGTCGCCGTCTTCAGGGAGGCGTCAAAGGCCGGTCTCGTCTGCGCCTACATCAGCAACGGCAACGGCACCGAGCAGGTCCTCGATTACATCCGGCCGCACGTGAGGCTGTACAAAGTCGATTTGAAATCGTTCCGCGACCGGAACTACCGCGCCCTCGGCGGCACGCTCAAGAACGTCCTCGACACGATCGTCATGCTCAAGCGCAAGGGGTTCTGGGTCGAGATCGTCACCCTGCTCATCCCGGGCTTCAACGATTCCGACGAGGAGATCACCGACATCGCCCGGTTTCTCCGGGGCGTGTCGCCCGACATGCCGTGGCACGTGACCGCCTTCCACAAGGACTACAAGATGACCGACCCGGACGACACGCCGGTGGCAACACTCCTGCGCGCGGCCGAGATCGGCAGGAAGGAAGGCCTGCGGTTCGTGTACGCCGGGAACATCCCGGGTGAAGTCGGTGAGTTCGAGAACACGCGCTGCGCTTCATGCCGGGCACTGCTCGTCGAGCGGGTCGGCTACCGCATAAGGGATTACCGCGTCACCCCGAAGGGGACCTGCCCGGAGTGCGCCACGGACGTCCCCGGCCTGTGGCACGGCGGCGCCTACCACCCGCAGACGGAGCCGCCCGGCGGGGACGCCGGCGCCGCGGACCGGCGTACGGCATCCTGAAGCCGCACCACGAACGCGTCCGGATCGTCCGGGCTGATGACGAAGTTCCTGAACAGCCCCGAGCGCCTTCGTATCGTCACGCTGTTCCAGAATTTCAGGGAGGACCAGTTCTCGTGGACGAGGGCGCCGCGGCGGTGCACGTCCTCGATGTCGGCCAGACGGAGGCGCCTGACGACCCGGCCGAGGATGCGCACCTCGAGCGTCGTGTCGGTGATGCGGTAGGAGATCGTCCCCACGGTCAGAAGAAACGTCAGGACGACCGCGGCGACCAGCAACGTCTTGACGATGAACAGACCGGTCATTCCGGAGGCCGGGCGGGTCAGGACACCAGGCGGTACAGCGTGTCTCTCTGGCGCGGGATGTAGCCCGCTTCGCGGATGAGTCGCTCCATCTCGGTGCGCGTCGTGCAGCCGTAGGCGCCCGCGGCCCGCACGACGTTCTCTTCGATCATCGTGCTGCCCATGTCGTTGGCGCCGAACTTCAGGGCCACCTGGCCGATCTCCTTCCCCTGCGTCACCCAGGACGACTGGATGTTCGGAATGTTGTCGAAGAACAGGCGCGTGACCGCCTGCGTGCGCAGGTACTCCGCGCTCGACACCTCCCGGCCGCCCAGGGCGGTGTTCTCGGTCTTGTAGGTCCAGGAGATGAAGGCGGTGAACGAGGCCGCCCCCCGCTCCAGGCTCCGGTCCTGAAGCCCGCGGATCCTCTCCAGGTGCGTCACGCGGTCGGCGTACGTCTCCACGTGGCCGAACATCATCGTCGCGGTCGTGGGAAGCCCGATGGCGTGCGCAGCCTCCATGACGGCCAGCCAGTCGGAGGACAGAGTCTTGAGCGGCGAGATGGCCCGGCGCACCTCGTCCACGAGGATCTCGCCTCCGCCCCCGGGGATGCTGTCGAGCCCCGCGGCCTTCAGGCGGCGCAGCACCTCCTCCAGGGGCCGCCTGCTCACCCTGACGACGTGCTGGATCTCGGGGGGCGAGAAGGCGTGCACGTGAAGGCGCGGGAACTTCTCCTTGAACGAGCGCAGGAGGTCCTCGTACCACTCCAGGGGGAGATCGGGGTGGTGGCCACCCTGCATGAGGATGCCGGTGCCGCCGAGGGCCAGGGTCTCTTCGATCTTGGCGTAGAGCGACTCCTTCGAGTGCAGGTATCCCTCGGGGTGGCCGGGGTCGCGGTAGAAGGCGCAGAAGGAGCAGCGCACGACACAGACGTTCGTGTAGTTGATGTTGCGATCGACGATGTAGGTGACGATCGGCTCGGGGTGCATGCGGCGACGCACCAGGTCGGCCGCCATCCCGAGATCGAGGAGCGGTGCCGCCCGCAGAAGACACAGCGCCTCGCCGGGCTGAAGACGCCCGCCGGACGTGACGCGATCCAGGATCGCGTCGATATCCGGCGACGGACTGCGCGTCCTGCGCAGATCCTCGTCACCGACGCGCTCCCACAGGCGGGGATCGATCCCGCCGTCGCCGGTCCCGATCGGGAGCAACTCACTCAACGGCGCGCCTCGCCTGTGCTGCGCGGGCCGGCACCCGTTCCCAATCGAACGGTTCGCGGAAACGGATGGGGCGCCAGCCGGGCGTCAGGCCGAGCTGCTGGGCCTGCCGGAAAAAGAGCCCGAGCCCCCTGCGCTCCTCGGAGCCGAGATAAAAATGGATGTTCGTCTTCAGGTACGACTCGATCGACTCGGGCGGGATCTTGAGGTCCTCGCCCGCGCGCAGGGCGATCTCCTTGATGTTGGCCATGCCGATCCGGCGCGATTCCAGGAACGGCCGCACCCCGTCCGGCAGGACGACACCCGGCCTCACGGCCCAGAGGGCGAAGACGAACGGCAGCCCGGTCAGGGCGAACCATTCGGCCGCCAGGTCGTGAACGAAGAGCCCGGACGTCTCGGCCGTCAAAGCCGCGTCGCCGATGAGGAGTGCCGCGTCGTGCTCGCGCAGCATCTCCTTGAGCGACGGCGCCTGCTCGTGGTAGGCCGCGTCCCGCACTCCCTTGTGCCACAGGATGATCTTGAGCAGGGCGACCGAGGTGCGGGAATTCAGATCGAGCGCGACGCTCCGGATCCGCTCGAGGGGGACACGCGACGCCAGGTAGACCGAGCGCACGCGGCGTTTCGAGGCGATGCAGAGCTGCGGCAGGAACTCCGCGCCCGGAAGGCCCAGGTACTCGATCGACGGGATCAACCCGACGTCCACCTTCCCCTCACGGAGAAGTCCCGGAATCCGGGCGGGCGGGACGTGCTGCAGCCGGAAAATGCCACGGTAGGGCCCGCGCGTGAAGCCCCACGTGAGCGGCTGTGCGTTGACGAAAGGAACCGAGGCGATTCTCAGATCGTCCATAGGGTCGCAGGGACGCGCATTCTACCAGAAGCCCCCCGGCAGTCAACGCCGGGAACCGATGGTCGTCCGATCTCCGGAGTGGCGTGCCACACCTCGTCGCGGGGCCTGTCGCCTTCAGGGTCGCGCCTGCCCAGTTTCCGTCCGCGCCTCGGCTCGAAGGCCCCGCGCCGCGGTGCGGCACGCCACGCACGTTGGAAGATGCCGCCTCACTCTCGCGAGCGACTCACCGGGCGGCTGCCGGTGAAAGGAATGCTCTGGACGAAGGGCGTTGTCGCGATCCAACCCGGAGCGGAGAGCCGCAGCGGCGGCGAGCCGATTTTGAGCCGCGCCATGCGCGCAGGTTGGTTACCGGATGTCCTGCGCGAGCGAATATGCGGCGCGACGCCGCTGCGGCTCTCCGCCCTCGATGGGGATCGCCGCGCTGCAGAGGGATCTGCTACTCTTGGAGCGTGTCCGCAGCAGCCGGAGTCCGATGAGACGGCCGATCCTCTACTTCCTCTATCTTCTTTACATTGTCGAGACCGGGGTGTTCCTCGTCCTGGTCCCGTGGTCGCTTCTCTGGGTCCACTCCTACTTCGCCCAGATCCCGCCCCTTCGCCCGATACTCCTGAGCGGCTTTGTCCGGGGATCGATCTCGGCCCTCGGCCTTCTCCAGATCGGCATGGGGGCGGTCGATTTCCTCGCGTTCTGCCGCAACCTCAAGAACCCATGACCCACCGGCCGGACCGACCGGGCGTCTGCTTCGTCACCGGCCGGACGGCCACCGCCGGCCGGCCGCTCCTGGAGGTGGCGAAGGCCGCGATCGCGGGCGGGTGCGATCTCATCCAGGTGCGCGAGAAGGACCTGGCGGGCGGCCCGCTCCTGGCGCTGGCCCGCGAAATCGTCGAGGCCGCGAAGCCGCCCGCGCGGCGCTGCAGCGTCGTCGTCAACGACAGGCTCGACGTCGCCCTCGCCGCCAAGGCGGCGGGCGTCCACCTTCCGGCCGACGGTCTGCCGATCGACCAGGTGCGGCGCGCCGCGGGGAAACGATGGGTGATCGGCCGGTCGGTGCACTCCCTGGCGGAGGCGCGGCAGGCGCAGAAGGAGGGGGCCGATTACCTGATCTTCGGCCCGGTGTTCGAAACGCCCGGCAAGGCGGCCTTCGGCCCTCCCCAGGGACCCGACGCCCTGCGCAAGGTTGTCGAGGGGGTGCGCGTACCCGTCTGGGCCATCGGCGGCATCACGCCCGGGCGCGCGGCCGAGCTGCGCGGCCTCACGATCGCCGGTGTCGCGGCCATCTCCTGCATCGCCTCGGCGCCGGATCCCGCCGAGGCGGTACGCGCCCTCCGAGCCGCGCTCGTCGGCTAGGAGCGGGTCCGAGTCATGGCATGGGTCGCGTTCGCGGCGCCGCGGGGTCGGCTGCGAGGCGCCGCGACGACCGCGATGTGAGTCATCGCGGAGGAGCGGCAACGATGAAGGCGGCGAGATCGGAGCGCAGGAAGAGAACCGGCCCGGCGATCTCGTCGGGAGCGGCCACGCGACCGAGAGGAGACGACGGGGCGCTTCATCGGAAGGGCGCTCCCGGCCCCCGGGCGCGCGCGGAACCCGACCCGACCCGTGCATCAGCCCGCGGAGGCGGTCGTCGCGAGCTGCCCGCAGGCCGCACCGACGTCGCGCCCCTTGCTCCAGCGGATCGTGGCCCCGACCCCGCGGGCGAGGAGGGCGTCGCGGAAGCGCTGGGCGCGGTCCACCGCGGGGGTCCTGAACCCCGGCATGCCCGCCTCGTTGTACGGTATGACGTTGACCTTGGACCTGAATCCGTGGGTCAGACGCGCCAGCCGCCGGGCGTCCGCGTCGCCGTCGTTCACGCCGTCGATGAGGCAGTACTCGAAGGTGATCGCCTCGCGCGGGCCCAGGGGGAAACGGCGGCAGGCGGCCAGGAGCGCCTCGAGGTCGTACTTGCGGTTGATCGGCATCAGATCGTCGCGCAGCGTATCGTGGGCGGCTCCGAGGGAGATCGCCAGGCGCGGCCGGGGGCGCTCCTTCGCCAGCCTGTCGATCTCGGGAACGAGACCGGCGGTCGACAGAGTGACCCTGCGGGGCGACAGGCCGAACCCTTTCTCGTCCACCATGATGCGGAAGGCGCGCATGACCGAGTCGTAGTTGTTCATCGGCTCGCCCATCCCCATCAGGACGACACGGTAGATCGCCCCGCGGAGCGCGTTGTCGCGCGCCATCACGGCGATCTGCCCGAGGATCTCCCCCGGCGTCAGGTTGCGCACGAGGCCCATCGTCCCGGTCAGGCAGAACCGGCAGGCGAGAGGGCAGCCGATCTGGGACGACAGGCAGAGGGTGACGCGCGTGCCGTAGAGGATGTACACCGACTCGACCTCGCGGTCGTCCTCCAGGACCATGAGGTACTTCTTCGAGCCGTCGGTGGACTGGCGCACCGTCTTGATCCGCGGCAGGGCCACCCGGAAGCGGTCCGCCAGCGCCAGGCGCAGCGCCGAAGGCAGGTCGGTCATCGCCGGGAAGTCGGTCTCCAGGCGCCCGTACATCTGGTGGAACACCTGCGCGGCGTGGAACGGTCGGTCGGCGAAGGAGGCCAAAACCGAGGCCAGCTCCATCCGGTCCAGACCGAACAGGTTGGGCAGGCCCCTCGGCATCGCGACTCCTCCGGAGAGCAGGATTCTAGCCCAAAGCGGCCGGCGCTCCCCCGGAGGCGGCCGCTGGGGCGGGATTCATCGGCCCCCGGGGACCCTCACGCGGTGGACGAGTAGTGAATGCGGGGATCGAGGACGACATAGAGGAGATCGATGCCGAGACTCGCCAGGACGAAGACGGCGGTCAGGAACAGCGAGCACCCTTCGACGACGGGCAGATCCCTGAGGCCGATGGCGCGCACGATCGTCTTGCCGAGGCCGGGCCAGGCGAACACGTACTCGGTCGCAACGGCCCCCCCGAGGAGAGAGGCGAAGTTGAGCCCCACCACGGTGACCACGGGGATGAGCGCGTTCTGCAGGGCGTGCCGCGCGAAGACACGCGCGGCGCCGGCGCCCTTGGCGCGGGCTGTGCGCAGGAAGTCGGCCGTGCCGGCCTCGATGAGACTGGCGCGCGTGATGCGCGCGATCGCCCCCATCGACACCAAAGACAGCGTCACGGCCGGCAGGATGAGATGGTCCCACTCCGGCAGCCGGATCGAGGTGAGAGGGATCACCGCTCCCTCCATGCCGTAGCCGAGGACTGGAAGCCAGGAGAGACGCGAGGCGAACAGCAGCATCAGCATGAGGCCGAGCCAGAAGACCGGGATGGACGTCCCGAGGAGAGCGAGGACCAGGACGAGCGTGTCGAGGAGCCTGCCCCGGTTCAGGGCGGCGATCGATCCGAGACCGAGCCCGAAGACTGTGGCGAGCAGGACCGCGGCGATCGCCAGGATGAAGGTGGCCGGGAACGTCTCCGCGATGATCGACGCGACGCTGCGCTTCTGGATGTACGACGTCCCCAGGTCGAAACGCAGGAGCTTGCCGAGGTACGTGAGATATTGCACCGGCGCCGGGCGATCGAGCCCCCACTCCTTCTGGATGGCGGAGAGGACGTCCGGGTCGGCCGCCTGCCCCCCCGCGATCAGCCGCGCGGGATCCCCGGGCAGGCAGAAGACGAACAGCCAGACGACCGTCGCGGCGGCCAGGAGCACCGGCACCAGGCCCAGGAGGCGACGGATGAGATAACTCGTCAGCTCGCGTCCCTCTCGATCCGCAGCCGCTCCAGCGGCAGGCGGAACTCGCCCAGCGGCGACAGGACGACGCCTTTCACGTACGGCTTGTAGAGCGTCTCCGACTCGTAATAGTTGAGGAAAATCCAGACGGCGTCGTCCATGACGGCGATTTGCTCGGCCTTGCCGTACAGCAGGGCGCGCTCCTTCGGGTCGGTCAACGAGAGAGCGCGATCGACGAGAGCGTCGAACTCCGGGTTCTTGTAGCGGCCGAAATTTCCCGCCGGTCCCCAGTTCGCGGAGGACAGGAGCGGTCTCAGGATGGCGTCGGCGTCGGGGTAGTCGAGGTACCAGCCGAAACGGAACATCTGCGCCTGCCCGGGCTTTTCGGGGGTGCCGGACACGCCGGCGATGTAGGCGCCCCAGTCCACCTCGCGAATCGTGATGTCCACTCCGATGGTCTTCAAATCCGACTGGATCTGCGAGGCGATCTTCCTGTTCTCCTCTCCCGTGTTCACCCACAGCGCGATCGGCGGCAGCCCCTTCCCGCCGGGGTAGCCCGCCTTCGCGAGGAGGCTCCTCGCTTTCGCCTCGTCGTGCGGGTACCCGGGCAGATCGGGGTCGTGGCCGGGGATGCCGGGGGGGATGATCCCGTTGGCCGGCGTGTTCCCCCCGGGGGAGAGCACCTCCCAAAGGTACTTCTTGTCGACGGCGTAGTTGAACGCCTTGCGCAGGTCGGGGTTGCCCGCGAACGGCGGGATCGCCAGGTTGAAGCCGACATAGCCGGTGCCCATGAACGGGTACTTCCTGACCTCCTTGCCGACCTTCTCCATCATCGCCGTGTCCGTCTCGGCGGGGGTCTCGTCGAGACTGTCGAGCCCCCCGGCGATGTACTCCTGCAGGGCGCTCGCCCGGTTCTCGATCATGCGGACGATCACGCGGTCGAGGGCCGGCCTCCCGCCGTAATAGCCGCCGAAGGCCACAAGCTCGATGAAGTTGGCCTGCTCCCAGCGCGCGAACCGGAATGGACCGCAACCGACGGGGGCGCGCAGGTACGCCTTGTTCGGATCGTCGTACACCTCCCTCGGCAGGATGGCGGCGTTGGCCATGGTCAGCTCCGACAGGAACGGCGCAAAAGGCTTTGACAGACGCAGCACCACCGTTCGATCGTCGGGAGTCAGAAGACCCTTCACGTCGGCGCTCTTGCCGTCGATGAACTCCCGGGCCCCTTCGAGAGGCTCCAGCAGGAAGCGCCGCGGCGAGCCGGTCTCCTTCTTCAGGAGTCGCTTGAAGGAATACGCCACGTCCTGCGACGTGACCGCGCGGTCGTTGTGGAAGCGGACACCGTCGCGCAGGTGGAAGGTGTACACGAGGTTGTCGGGGGAAATCGTCCAGGAATCCGCGACCGCCGGATGGATCTCGAGCGTGAGCGGGTCGAGCTCGACCAGGCCGCGGTTGACGTTCAGGATGACCACCTCGGAAAACTGGTCGTTCGACAGGGCCGGATCGAGAGTCGGCGGATCCTCGTGCAGCCGGAAACGGAAGACCTGCTCCTCCTTCTTCGGGGCCGGGCCCGTGGGCGCGCAGGCGTTGACCGCGGCCCCGGCCAGGGCGACGGCGAGCAGGGCGGCGGCCAGGGGGCGGATGCGAAGGGTTGCGTCATCTCTGTGCATGCGTGTGTCTCCGCTCACGCGACCGCCCGGTTGCGGCGCGGGTCCAGCCTGTCGCCGATCGCGTCTCCGAGAAGATTGAACCCCAGGACGACGATGAGGATCGCCAGGCCCGGGGTCAGACAGACCCACGGTCTGGCCAGGAAGTATTCCTGCCCCTCCGTCACCATCGTCCCCCAGGATGGAAGGGGCGGCCGCGCGCCCACTCCGAGGAACGACAGCCAGGACTCCATGAGGATGTTCCCGCCGATGCCGAGCGTGCCCGCGACGATGAGCGGCCGCAGAGCGTTCGGCAGCAGGTGCCGGAGCACGACGCGGACACCGCCGGCGCCCATGGCCTGTGCCGCCTGCGCGAACTCCTGCTCGCGCAGGCGCAGGAACTCGGCGCGCACGAGCCTGGCGATGCCCCCCCAGCCGAGACCGCCGAGGACCAGGAACACGACGCCGACCGAGGGGTGCGGCAGGACCCTGAGAAGGGGCGCGGTCTCGGGCTCGGGAACCGTGGCGATGATCGCCAGGGCCAGGAGCGGCGCGGGGAAGGCCAGCACCAGGTCGGTGCAGCGCATCAGGAAGGCGTCGATTCGTCCGCCCGTGTAGCCGGCCGCCGCCCCGAGAGCCGTGCCGATGGCCAGCGCGATGGCCTCGGCCAGGACCCCGACCTCGAGGGAGACGCGCGCCCCGTACAGCAGGCGGCTCAGAAGGTCGCGGCCGAGCGCGTCGGTGCCGAGCCAGTTGCGCGCGCTCGGCGGCGTCGGCGGCGTGACCGACCGCGGGGCGACCTGCGTGTAGGGATCGTCGCCGAGCCAGGCCGAAATTCCCGGTGCCAGGAGAGCGCACAGGACGAACGCGCCGACCAGCGTCGATCCGAGCACCAGGGATAAGCGGGAGCGTGAAAGATCCGGAAAAAACGGCGCGGGCGACGTCACGGGCGTCACGCCGGGACTATAGCACAGCGGTGCCCGGAACCCGTCCCGCCTTGATTCGCCCGGATTCGTGTGCTAGGGTGCGGGTCCGCATGAACAAGGATCAGCTCCAGTTTCTCGTTTCCGGGATCCTGTTCGGATTCCTCCTCGGGTACGTCATCGCCTTCGCGGTGCACGAGCCGAAGGTCGTGCAGCAGGCGGCGCCCGTGCCGGCGGCCGGCAACATGGGCATGGGTCAGAGCGTCCCGCCGGCGGCGGACCCGGGCGGCGGTGTCGGCGGAGCCGGGGCCGGGAACGAGCAGATGAT
>JBGPED010000052.1:0-15495 GCA_041482595.1 Acidobacteriota bacterium | reverse complement strand
GGAACGGATCGAAGCTCGACAGGACGATCGACTGGGGGGTCTCGTCCACGATGACGTCGACGCCGGTGGCCATCTCGAGGGCGCGGATGTTGCGCCCCTCGCGGCCGATGATCCGGCCCTTCATGTCGTCGCTCGGCAGCCTGACCACCGTGACGACGCCGTCCACGAGATCGGAGGCCGGCAGGCGCTGGATCGCCTCGGCGACGATGCGCCGCGCGCGCCCGCTCGCCTCGGCCTGCGCCTCGTCCTCGATGCGGCGGACGAGGCTGGCGGCCTCCTGCCGCGCCTCCACCTCGATCTCAAGGATGAGCTCGCGGTGGGCGTCGCGCGCGCTGGTGCCGGCGATCCTCTCCAGCCGCTGCCGCCGCTCCAGGACGAGCGCCTGCGCCTCCTTCTCCAGCGACGCCGCGCGCTCCTCGCGCTCCTTCAACAGCGCCTCGCGCTCGTCGATCTCCTGCTGCTTCTGGCCCAGGAGCTGGAGCTTCCGGGCCAGGTTGCGCTCCTGCTCCCTCAGCCGCTCCTCGGCGCGCTGCATCTCCTCGCGCTTCTTGCGGGTCTGGTTCTCGAACCGGCTCTCGGCGGCCGCGCGTTTCTCCTCGGCCTCCAGCTCGGCCTCCTTGAGGCGCGTCTGGGCCCGGCTCTCCGCGTCGCTGACGATCCCCGAGGCGCGCCGCTCCGCCTGCGCCCGCAGCCGATCGCGCAGCAGGCGCAGCCCCATGGCCGCGGCGGCGGCCGCGAGCGCTGCTCCCAGGGCGATGAGGACGTACATCATGATGTTCCTCGCGGGCAGTCGCGCGGAAGAGGACCGGCGATCGATCGGCGGGGTACCTGGCCGGAGGAGGGCTCAGAACATGCTGAAACCCCGCTCGGCCGTGAGGAGGGTGACTATTTGAACCTGGACTACAAGTATGGGACCCTTGCCTTCGCTTCAGGCATCCCCGCGGACGGGGACGCTCACGACGAATGGACTCAGGCACCCGTTCAAATAGTGTTGGCTCAAAAGTACCGCTCCAACACGCACCTCGCAGGGTCGAGGCCGATGTTACCGCCCCGCCCCCTTCGCGTCAAGACCCGCGCAACGCCCGGTCCCAGGCCCCTTCCGGTCACGCGTCCGCGAAACAGCGCTCGAGCATGTCGATGAGGCGCGCCACCCGATCGGGACCGCCCTTCACGATCCCCGGATCGGGGCGCACCCCCCGGCGCGACTCGTCGGCGATGTTGAGGGCGGCGAGGATCGCCACCTTCAGCGAATCGACGGTGGCGGTGGCCTCGCTGACCTCGCGCATCTTGCGATCCACGTACGAGGCCAGGTCCTGGATGTAGCCGGTCTCGCCCTCGCCGCGGAGGTTGTAGGACTGCCCGTAGATTTCGACCTGCACGAGACGGCCCTCTGTGCGTTCCATCGTGCGTTCCTCCAGCGGCGGGGTCAGTGCTCCCGCCTCGCCTCGCCGCCACCTTCCTCCAGGCCGGCCATGAGTTCGAGCATCTGGCTGACGCGCCCGCGGATGGTCTGGCGCTCCTCGCGCAGGAGGTCGAGCTGCTCGGACAGGTCCCGCACCTCTTCCTTGCCCCGTTCCGAGGCGGCGGCCTGCGTCTGCGCCGCGGCCAGGGATTTCTCCAGGTCCCGGGTCCTGGCCAGCGCCGCGTCCCTCTCCCTGCGCAGGGCGCAAATGAGCTCGGTCGCCTTGACGATCTTCTGCTCCAGGAGATCGAGCTGCTGCAGATCGACCACGACTCTCTTCGGCTCCATCCTCACCTCCGCCCGTCGGGTTCGGTTGTCCTTCATTCCGGCACGGCACCGCGCAGCTCGACGTTCAGCTCGCGCCGCAGGGCGCCGGTGATGGCTTCCACGCTCTCCTGCACCTCCTGCGCCAGGAGAGTCCTCTCCGGGTGCTGCAAGACGATCTGCACCGCGAGGCTCCTGCACCCTGGCGGCACCCCGGGCCCGGTGTACAGATCGAACGCCTGCACCTCGACCACAGGCAGGGCGCTGTGCCGGCGGATCGTCCGCTCGATCGCCTCGAACGTGGTCCCGGGGCCCGTGACGATCGCCAGGTCGCGGCGCACCGGCGGGTATCGGGGGACGGGGCGGTACCGGCGCACCGTCCCCCGCCGAGCCTCGATCACGAACAGATCGAGCTCGCCCCCGAATGCCGGCCGGTCGATGCCGAAGCGCTCCAGGTGGGATCTCCTGAACTCGCCGACGACGCCCAGCACACGTCCCTCGCTCGCGATGGTCAGCGCGCGCCCCTCCTCCAGGAACGGAATTCTATCCGAAGAAAAGGTCAGGGAGGAGACTCCCACGAGCTCGGCCAGGAGCTCGACCGCGCCCTTGGCGTCGAACAGGTCGGCGTCGCGGCGCGGCAGGCTCCAGTGCGAGGGCACGCCCCGGCCGGCCAGGACGAACGCCAGCTTCGGCTTCTCCTCGGGGAGCGGGGAGCCCGGAAGGAACGCCGTGCCGATCTCGAACAGCCGGACGCCCGCGAGACCGTGATTCAGGTTGTGCGCCAGGTTGCGCAGGAGACCGGGAAGGAGACTGGTGCGCAGGAACGCCGCGTTCGCCTGCAGCGGGTTGGTCAGCGCCACGGGCCGGGCCGCGCCGGGAGCGAACTGCGCGGCGTCCTCGCCATCGACCATGGCGTAGTTGATCGCCTCGGAGAGGCCGGCCGCCTGCATCGCCCGTCGCGCCGCTTCGAGGGTCGCGTCCAGAGGCGTCCGGCCCTCGCCGTCGGATGCCAGGACCGGAAGGCTCTCCGGGATCGCGTCGTAACCGCGGTGGCGCGCCACCTCTTCGATCAGGTCCACCTCGCGCTCGACGTCGCGGCGGAAGGACGGCACCGACACGGACCAGGCGCCGTCCCGCCCGGGCGCGACTGCAAAGCCGAGCCGTTCGAGGGCGTCGCGCATCGCGGGCTCCTCGAGCCCGGCGCCGAGCAGGTCCCGCGCCCGCGCCGGCCGGAACGGGATGACGCGTTTCGGCAGCGGCCGCGGGTGGACGTCGATCGGCCGCGACGTGACCGTGCCGCCGGCGATGGAGGCGATGATCTGCGCGGCCCGGTCGAGGGCCGGCAGGACGGCTTCCGGGTCGGCGCCCCGCTCGAAGCGGTGCGACGCGTCGGTGCGCAGACCGAGGGCGCGCGCGGCGCGCCGCACCGGCACGGGCTCGAACCAGGCGCTCTCCAGGAGTACGTTCGTGGTGGCCTGGCCGATTCCGCTCGCCTCTCCGCCCATGATGCCGGCCAGGGCGACCGCCTTCATGCCGTCCGCGATCACCAGGACGTCGGACGTCAGCTCCCTTGCGACCCCGTCCAGGGTCGTGAGGCGCTCGCCGGGGCGCGCGAGCCGGACGATGATCCGCCGGCCCTCCAGCCGGTCCAGGTCGAAGGGGTGCAGCGGGTGGCCGATCTCCCACAGCACGAAATTGGTCGCGTCAACGACGTTGTTGATCGCGCGCTGCCCGATCGACTCCAGGCGGCGGCGCAGCCAGTCGGGGGAGGGGCCCACCCTCACGCCGAGGACGCAACGCGCGGCGTAGCGCGCGCACAGGTCGGGCGCCTCGACGGAGACCGAGGCGCAATCCTGCGTCGGCCGCCCCCCGGCCTGGACCGACACGTCCGGCGGCCGCAGCGGCGCCGCGGTCAGCGCGGCGTACTCCCGCGCCACGCCCAGGTGGTTCATGCAGTCGGGACGGTTGGTGAAGACGTCGAAGTCGTACAGCGTGTCGCCGTCGCGCGTTTCGATCCCGTCCAGCGGCAGGCCGGCCGCGGTCAGCCGGTCGCCCACCCGCGCCGGCTCTTCCGCGATGCTGACGTAGGTCTGCAGCCACTCGTGACTGAACTTCATGCGCGCGACCCCGTGCCTGTCTCCGACATCATCCGGGGAACTGCGACAGGAACCTCAGATCGTTCTCGAAGAACAGGCGGATGTCGTCGATGCCGTGCTTGAGCATGGCGATGCGCTCGATCCCGAGGCCGAACGCGAACCCGGTGCAGCGCTCCGGGTCGTATCCGACCTTCTCGAACACGGCGGGGTGGACCATGCCGGCGCCCCCCATCTCGATGTACCCGGTTCCCTTGCACCGGCTGCAGCCCGCGCCGTCGCAGAAGATGCAGGAGATGTCGTATTCCGCGCCCGGCTCCACGAACGGGAAGTAGGATGGCCGCAGCCGGACCTTGACGGAGGGTCCGAACACCCGGCGGCAGAAGTGCGCCAAGGTCCCCTTCAGGTGCGCGAACGTGATCCCTGCGTCGACGACCAGCCCCTCCACCTGATGAAAGACGGGGGAGTGGGTCACGTCCGAGTCGCGGCGGAACACCTTGCCGAGAGCCACCATCTTGACGGGAGGGCGGCGCTTCTGCATCGTGCGGATCTGCACCGGCGAGGTGTGGGTCCGCAGCAGGAGGCCCCCCTCCACGTAGAACGTGTCCTGCATGTCGCGCGCCGGGTGGTGCGGCGGGATGTTGAGCGCCTCGAAGTTGTAGAAGTCGGTCTCGACCTCCGGCCCGGTCTCGAGGGTGTACCCCATCTCGAGGAAGATCTCCTCGATGAGAGCACGCACCTGGGTGATGGGATGCGAGGTCCCGGGTTGCTGCGCCCGGCCGGGCAGGGTCAGATCGATCGACCCCTCCTTCATTTCGCCCCGGTTGACCCGGCCGCGCGCCGCCTCGAGGGCCGACTCGACGTGCGCCTTGAGCTCGTTCACCGCCTTGCCCGAGACGGCGCGCTCCGCGGCCGCGATGTCGCGCAGATCGTGGAGCAGGAGGGTCAGGAGCCCGGCCCTGCGGCCGAGGTAACGCGTGCGCACCTGCTCGAGGGCGGTGGCGTCCCGTGCCCCGGCGAGATCGCGATCGAACTGTCGGCGAATGTCCTGGACGCGGCCTTTCACGGAGGCTCCCGGGCGCCGCCGCGGGCGGCGCCCCACAGGTCGGCAAGGGCCCTGGCCCCGGGCCTAGGCGACGCCGAGGGCGCTCCTGGCGGTCTCTGCCAGTGTGGCGAAGCCCTTGGGATCGGTCACGGCGAGGTCCGCCAGGATCTTGCGATCGATCGCCACGCCGGCCTTCGCCAGCCCCGACATCAGGCGGCTGTAGGACAGGCTGTTCTGCCGCGCCGCCGCGTTGATGCGGACGATCCACAGGCTCCTGAACTCGCGCTTGCGGGCCCGGCGGTCGCGATAGGCGTAGCTGAGCGATTTCTCGATCGCCTCCTTGGCCGCGCGGTACAGCTTGCTCTTGCCGGTGTAATACCCCTTCGCCAGCTTGAGCATCTTCTTGCGTCGATGACGTCTCTTTGTTCCTCTCTTGACTCTCGGCACGTGGACTCTCTCCTAGGGTCGGCCGTACGGAAGCATCTCGCGCACCCGGCGCCGGTCCGACTTGCTGACCAGGGCCTCCATGTCCAGGTGCCGTTTTCTCTTCGTCGTCTTGCTGGTGAGGATGTGACGCTTGTAGGCGCGGCTTCTCTTGACCTTGCCGGTCGAGGACAGCCGGAAGCGCTTGGCCGCGCCCCTCTTGGTCTTCATCTTGGGCATGCGGGTGTCTCCTAGGGACCGCGCCGGCCCGGCGAGATCTTCGCCGCCGGGTTGCCGGGGGGCGCCGGGACGGGCGCCTTCTCGGACCACTTCTTCGGAGCCAGGATCATGTCGAGGAACGGCCCTTCCTGGCGCGGCTCGTTCTCGACGATGCCGAAATCGCCCACCTCCAGACGCAGGCGGGAGAGGATCTTGTATCCGATGTCCCGGTGCATGTTCTCGCGGCCCCTGAAAATGACCGTCGCCTTCACCTTCTTTCCCTTGGTGAGGAAACGGATGATGTTGTTCTTCTTGAACTCGTAGTCGTGCTCGTCGGTCTTGGGGCGGAATTTCACCTCCTTGACCTGGATGGTCTTCTGCTTCTTCTTGGCCTCCTGGGCCTTCTTGTTGAGCTGGTACCGGTACTTTCCGTAGTCCAGGATGCGGCAGACCGGCGGCGCCGCGTCAGGGGAGACTTCGACCAGATCCAGCCCGCCCTCTTGCGCGATCCGCAGGGCCTGATCCGGGGACATGATCCCGAGCTGCGAGCCGTCCTGCCCGATGACGCGCACTTCCCGGGCCCGGATTTTTTCGTTGACCCTTAATTTTTTCTCGATGGTGTTCTTCCTCCCGCCCCCGTCCACGAGGGGCCCAGCGTTCGGTTGACCGGGTAAACGGATCAGGGTCCGAGATCGCGCTCGGCGTTCATCCTGACCAGGCGGTCGCGGATCGCCTCGACGCTCATCGGACCGAGGTCGCCCTCCTTGCGGCTGCGCACCGCCACGGTCGCGTCCCGCTCCTCGCGGTCGCCCGCCACGAGCATGAAGGGGACCTTCTTGATCTGCGCCTCGCGGATCTTGGCGCCGATTTTCTCGTTGCGGTCGTCGAGGGCGCAGCGCAGACCGGCCGCGCGCAGGACGCCCAGGATCCTGCCGCCGTACTCGCGCGTCCGGTCGGTGATCGGCAGGACCACCGCCTGCACCGGCGCCAGCCACAGCGGGAAGGCGCCGGCGTAATGCTCCACCAGCCCGCCCATGAACCGCTCGAGCGACCCGTAGATGGCTCGATGCACCATCACGACCGGGGTCTGCGAGCCGTCCGGGGCGACGTAGTGGATGCCCAGGCGCTGCGGCAGGTTGAAATCGAACTGGACGGTCGGCCCCTGCCAGGGACGCCCGATGGCGTCGAACATCCGCACGTCGATTTTCGGACCGTAGAACACCGCCTCACCCTCGCGCCGGGTGTACGGCAGGCCGCGCGACTCGAGGGCCTGCGTCAAAGCACCCTCCGCCATCGTCCAGCCGGAGTCGTCCCCGGCGTATTTCTCGGGATGGGAGGGGTCGCGGACCGACAGATCGACCTCGTAGCGCTCGTAGCCGAAGGTCTTCAGGAAGATGATGACCAGGTCGAGCACGCCCTTGATTTCGTCGAGAATCTGATCGCGCGTGCAGTAGATGTGCGCGTCGTCCTGCGTGAAGCCGCGCACGCGCATCATCCCGTGCAGGACACCCGAGCGCTCGTTGCGGTAGACCGTGCCCAGCTCGGCGAAACGAATCGGCAGCTCGCGGTACGAGCGCAGCCGCGACTTGTAGATCAGGGAGTGGCCCGGGCAGTTCATCGGCTTGATGACGTAGCCCGACTCCTCGATCTCGAAGGTGTACATGTTCTCCTTGTAATAATCGAGGTGACCGGACATCCGCCACAGCTCGTCGCGCGCGATGTGCGGGGTGGTGACGAGCTGGTAGCCTCGGCGCCGGTGCTCGTCCTTCCAGAAGTCCTCCAGCACCTGCCGCACGATGGTGCCGTGCGGGTGCCAGAAGATCAAGCCCGGCCCGGCGGTCTCCTCGACGCTGAACAGATCGAGCGCCGGCCCGAGCTTGCGGTGGTCGCGCTTCCTGGCCTCTTCGAGCAGGCGCAGGTGCTCCTGGAGCTGCTCCTCGGTCGCGAAGGCCGTGCCGTAGATCCGCTGCAACTGCTGGTTCTTCTCCGAACCCTTCCAGTAGGCGCCGGCGATCGACAGCAGCTTGAACGCGCCGATCCGGCCGGTCGACGGCAGGTGCGGGCCGGTGCAGAAGTCCATGAAGTTGTTCTGCCTGTAACACGAGACCACCGGGCCGCCCTTCTCGTCGATGAGCTCGACCTTGAGGGTGTCGCCCAGCGAGCGGAAGTAGGCCAGGGCCTCCTGCTTCGGCTGCTCGAGCCGCCGGATCGGAAAGTCCTTCGACTTGATCTCGCGCATCCGAGCCTCGATGCGCTCGAGGTCCTCGGGAGTGAACGGCTCCCTGCGCTCGAAATCGTAAAAGAAGCCTTCCTCGGTCGCGGGGCCGATGCCGATCTTCACCTCGGGGAACAGGTCCTTGACCGCGTTCGCCAGAAGGTGCGAGGTGGTGTGACGGAAGATCTCCAGGGCCCCGGGCGACTCGGGTGTGATGAACTCCACCCGGGCGCTCCGATCCAGGGGCAGGTAGATGTCCCTGGCGGTCCCGTCCACGAGCGCGGCGATCGCACGCTTCGCAAGGTCGGCGTCCAGGGACGCGGCGATCTCGCTCAGGGGGGTGCCGCGCGGGAACGCGCGGACGGCCGCGCCCGGCAGGATCGCTTCCACTGTCTCCACGGCGCTCTGTCCTTTCAATCGAGGCGCCCCGTCATGTCCCTGGTTTCGCCCGGGCCGGGGTCTGTCAAAGGCGGGAGTGGTAGGCGCGAGCGGATTTGAACCGCTGACTTCTACCGTGTCAAGGTAGCGCTCTCCCCCTGAGCTACGCGCCTTCACCTGAAAGCCCGGACTGGCGCCGCTTCAGGCGCCTCACGGCTTTGCCTTGCGAACGCGAGAGTATACGGGGCGATTCGCGCTATTGTCAACCGAACAGGCAACTTCCCGTTGCGGAGGAGGGTGCCGAGGCGTATCATCCGGGACTTCGGGGAGAATCGGCGAGCATGCTGATCGTGATGGAGAAAGGCGCGAGCGAGGAGCAGATCCGGGCGGTCACGGACAGGATCCGCGCCCTGGGGCTGCGGCCGCACCCGATCCCCGGGGCCGAGCGCACCGCCATCGGCATCACCGGCAATCACGGTCCCCTCGATCCGGCGGAGTTCGAAATCCTGCCCGGAGTGCAGCAGGCGATCCGCGTGACCAAGCCCTACAAGCTGGTGAGCCGCGAGGTGAAGGCGGAGGACAGCGTCGTCCTGGTCGGAGGACGGCCGGTCGGAGGGCCGCGTCTGACGATCATCGCCGGCCCCTGCGCCGTGGAGTCGGAGGCCCAGACCCTGGCGATCGCGCACAAGGTGCGCGAGGCCGGCGCCGATCTCCTGCGCGGCGGGGCGTTCAAGCCGCGCACGTCGCCCTATTCCTTCCAGGGCCTGGGGCTCGCGGGCCTGCGAATCCTGGCGCGCGCCCGGGAGGAGACCGGCCTGCCGATCGTCAGCGAGGCGGTCGACGAGGAATCGCTGGCGATGGTGGAGGACCACGCCGACGCGGTCCAGATCGGCGCGCGCAACATGCAGAACTTCTCCCTCCTGAAGCGCGCCGGCAAATCGAAGATCCCGGTGTTCCTGAAACGGGGCATGTCGGCCACGCTCGACGAGTTCCTCATGGCTGCGGAATACATCGTGTCGGAAGGGAACTACCAGGTGTTTCTCTGCGAGCGCGGCGTGAGGACGTTCGCCGACCACACCCGCAACACTCTGGACCTCGCGATCGTGCCCGCCGTCAAGCACCTCAGCCACCTGCCGATTCTGGTCGATCCGAGCCATGGCACCGGCCGGCGGGACAAGGTCGCCCCCCTGGCCCGCGCCGCCATCGCCGCCGGGGCCGACGGCGTGATGATCGAGGTCCACAACGATCCGGCCCGGGCCCTCTCCGACGGTCCCCAGGCGATCCTCCCCGAGCAGTTCGCGAGCCTGGTGCAGGACCTCCGCGCCCTGGCCGGTCTTCTGGGCCGCACCCACGGCTAGATCGGTTCCGGGAGTTTCGCCGGGCCGCCTCCGGTTACTGTTCCGTGATCCGCCTTACCATTTTTGCCGCGTCGCGTCCCAGAGCGGCGATCGTCTTCCGCTCCCGCGCGTCCTCCCCCGCAGCGAAGCCTCACGGCGGACGTGCTTTAGAGGGATTCGCCGGATTGGACACGTTCTGGTACGCGCCTTGCTCTTTCCACGGAGGTTGCGCGGGTCTGCCGGAGGGAGCAACTTGCATACGGGCACGAGATCCTTCCGGTCGGTGATGGAGGGCGGGAGATGATCAACCAGGACGAAGTCTTCGTGATCACGGAGGACGACATCCTCAAGCCCGCCGACAAGGGCAAGGGGAAAGGCGGAGGACCGCGCGCCGTGCCCGCCACCAAGGCGGCCAAGGCCGCCGGGCGACAGGCGGAGGTCGAGGAGACCGTGGCGGAGAGGTCGGCCGCGACTCGTGGCCGGGGGCGCCGGAGCCCCGCGGCCGCGTCCACCCTGTCCCTGTTCATCTGCGGACTGGGCCAGCTCTACAACGGCGACGGCAAGCTGGCGGCGCTGTTCTTCCTGAGCGAGGTCCTCCTCCTGGCGTTCCACTACTTCCTGTACATGACCTGGGATCGGATCAGGACCTTCGCGCACCTGTTTTTCGTGAGCGAATGGGAGCTGATGCTCTACGCTTCGTCGATCGACTTCTGCGTCATCTTTTTCCTGATCTACAACGTGGCGCAGGCGTACCGCGGGGCCGAGAACCGGGGCGGGAGGTTCGACGGGCTGCACCGGCCGATCGCCTCGGGGCTCGCGTCGCTGTGCGTTCCCGGATGGGGGCAACTGCTCAACGGGCAGCTCGGCAAGGCGGTCTTCTTCCTGTTCTCGTTCCTGCTGCAGGGCTATCTGATGACGCTGTACCTGATGTCGCCCCTGTTCCGCATCCTGGTCGACATCGAGCCGCAGAAGCTCATCCTGGACAAGGCGATCAAGGTCGGGATGGGAATCCTTTTCGTGACGGCGCTGTCCTGGCTCCTCAGCACCTACGACGCCTTCATCGTGGCGCGTTACACGAGGCGACTCAGGAGCTGAAGCGGCCCGCTCTCCGGCCACCACGCGCTCAGGACAGACCGCTGACCCGCCCCTCGTCGTCCAGGTCGAAGTGCTCGGCCGCCGGGACGGACGGCAGCCCGGGCATGGTCATGATGCTGCCGACCAGCGGATAGACGTACCCGGCGCCCGCGGCGGCGCGGATGTCGGTCACCGGCAGGACGAACCCCTCGGGACGGCCCTTGAGGGCGGGGTCGTGCGACAGGGACAGGGGAGTCTTCGCCATGCAGATCGGCAGGCGTCCGAGCCCCTGGCGGCGGCAGAACTCGATCCGCTCCTTCGCCTTGTCGGTGTAGGTCACGCCCGCGGCGCCATAAATCTTTCGAGCGATGGTCTCGATTTTTTCCTCGATCGACAGGTCGGGGGAATACAGGCTCCGGAACTGTGCGCCGGACTCGGCCGCGCGCACGACCGCCTGGGCGAGCTCGAGACCGCCTTCGCCGCCGCGCGCCCACACCTCGGCGGCGACCGCCGCGGTCGCCCCGGCGGCGCGCGCCCTGCCGACCACCTCGTCGACCTCCGCCTGCGTATCACCGTCGAAACGGTTCACGGCGACCACGGCCGGCAGGCCGAAGGTGCGGATGTTCTCGATGTGCTTGCGCAGGTTCTCGCAGCCTCGCCCGACCGCTGCGACGTCCGGCCTCTTGAGGGCCGACGTGTCCCTGCCGGTGATCGCAACGCCGCCGTGCAGCTTCAGGGCGCGCACGGAGCAGACGATGACGGCCGCCGAGGGCACAAGGCCTGCGGCGGGACACTTGATGTCGAACAGCTTCTCGGCCCCCATTTCCGACCCGAAGCCGCTCTCGGTGACGACGTAATCGGCCAGCTTCAGCGCCAGGAGATCCGCCAGGATGGAATTATTGCCGTGCGCCACGTTGGCGAACGGGCCGCAGTGGATCAGGGCAGCGCCGCCCTCGAGGTTCTGCACCAGGTTCGGCTTGATCGCATCCTTCAGGATCACCGCCATCGCCCCCTGGGCCGAAAGCGCCGAGGCCACGACCCCGCGCCCGTCGCGGTCCACCCCCACGAGGATGCGTCCGAGGCGTTCCTTGAGGTCGCGTGGTCCCCGGGACAGGGACAGGATCGCCATCACCTCGGAGGCGGCCGTGATGTCGTAGCCGCTCTCGCGTTCGACGCCGTTCGACCCGCCGCCGAGCGCGACGCGGACGCGGCGCAGGGCCCGGTCGTTCAGGTCGAGGCTCCGGCGCCACAGGATTCTTTCCGGATCGAGGCCGAGGCGGTTGCCGTGGTGCAGGTGGTTGTCGATGAGGGCCGCGAGCAGGTTGTGCGCCGCGGCGACGGCGTGGAAGTCGCCGGTGAAGTGCAGGTTGATCTCTTCCATCGGCACCACCTGTGAATACCCGCCGCCCGTGGCGCCTCCCTTGATGCCGAACACCGGGCCCATGGACGGCTGCCGCAGGGTCGAGAGGGCGCGCTTCCCGAGTTTCCGGAGCGCCTGGGCCAGCCCGATGGTGACCACGGTCTTCCCCTCGCCCAGGGGCGTGGGGTTGATGCCCGTGACGCAGACGTAGCGGCCCACCGGCCGGTCCTTCAAGCGTTCGAGCGCCTGCAGCGAGATCTTCGCCTTGTAGCGGCCGTACGGCTCCAGCTCGTCGGGCAGGAGACCCAGGGACTCCCCGACGGATTCGATGCGCACAAGCTTCGCCCGGCGGGCGATCTCGAGATCGGACAGGCTCAAGGAGTCCTCCGTTCGGTCTTCCCCTCGTTGAGGGCCCGGCGCAGATCCTCGATCTCCGCATCGGTGGGGTCGGCGGTCTTCGCCTTCTCCAGCTCGGCGAGCGCGGCGGCGCGGTCGCCCGAGGCCTGCAGGGCCCGGCCCAGGAGCAGGTGGCCGCGCGCGGTGTCGGCGATCGACAGCGCGTGGCGCGCCTCGGACATCGCCGTCTGCGGGTCCTTGCGACGCAAGGCGACGAGGGCGTTGAGCAGATGGAAGTCGGACTCGTAGGGAAAGGGATCGGACGACGCCTTTCCCAGGACCGCCGCCGCATCCTCCCAGCGCTCCTCGCGGGTCAGGAGCGAGCCGGCCTGGTACGCCGCCTTCGGGTAACCCGGGTACTGCTGCAGGGCCTTGCGCAGGAGCTGCAGCCGCTTCTTCGAATCGCTCTCGGCCATGGCGCGGCAGTACGTCTCGAACGCGAGCAGGGGCGCGTCCTCCGACTGCTGGCGGAGGAGCGCCGAGCGGCTGTCCGGCAGGGCAATCTTCTCGTCGCGGGCCAGCGCCACGGCCAGGTCGCGGTGTACTTCCAGGAGGTCCTTGAGACGTCCCGTGCGCTGCACCCACGGCCGCGCTTTCTCCTGCTGGATGTCGATGACCCGCGCGGCGAGCGTGATGTCCCCCTGGTCCAGGTTGAAGCGACCGAGGACGAGACGGTCGGATCGCGGGCCGCCCGGTCGCTGGAGGGTCTTGCGCCCCAGCTCCAGGGCGCTGGCCAGGGCGAGGGGCGCGCCGGGCGGGATGCCGCTTCCCTCGAGGAGGACCGAGCGCTCCTCGTCGTCCATCACCTGCTGGCCGAAGCCCAGCAGATATTCCCCGAGCGCGTGGGCCAGGCCGGTGGACAGCCAGTCGAGCGAGCGGTCCTCCGCCGTGTTCTCGAAGGGCAGGATGAGGTAGGCGTGCGCGGGGGCCGCCGTGTCGGCGGCGAGAAGCGGCACGCCCACCGCCGCGAAGGCGAGCAGGAGAACGAACAGCGCCCGCTTCAAGCGCCTGTCCTCCGCGGCCGTTGATCGATGGGCGTGGCTTCCTCGGCGGTGTCCGACTTGCCGAAGAACATCTTCCCGGCCGTGGTCTGGAGGACGGACGTCACGGTGATGTCGATGTTGCGGCCGATGTGCCGCTTGGCATTGTCCACCACGACCATGGTCCCGTCGTCCAGGTATCCGACCCCCTGGTTGGCCTCCTTGCCCTCCTTCAGGACGAAGATCTTCATCGACTCGCCCGGAAGCACGACCGGCTTGAGGGAGTTGGCGAGGGAGTTGATGTTGAGGACCTGGACGCCGCGCAGCTCGGCCACCTTGTTGAGATTGAAATCGTTGGTGATGATCTTGCCCCCGAGCTGCTTGGCGAGCTCGATGAGCTTCATGTCGACGTCCTTGATCTCGGGGAACTCGGCCTCGGAGATGACGACCTTGATATCGGGGCCCTTCTTGATGCGCTGCAGGATGTCCAGCCCCTTGCGCCCGCGGTTCCTCTTCAGGGAATCCTGCGAGTCGGCGATGTACTGCAGCTCCCGGAGCACGAACTGCGGCACGACGAGCGTCCCGTCCAGGAATCCGGTCTCGCAGACGTCGGCGATGCGACCGTCGATGATCACGCTCGTATCGAGGATCTTGAAGTTCTGCTTCTGCCCGCCCTCGGACCACGCGGCGCGCAGGCTGGAGAATGAGAAGCGTTCGCCGCGCACCGCGCCGATCGCCATGCCGGTGTACCCGAACAGCAGGACAATGAATCCCTGGATGGCGATCGCCGGTGCGAAGGAGAACATGTCGAGGGGGAGGAGCGCCACGACCACGCCGGCCGCGGCCCCGCCCACGAGAAGACCCGCGAGGCCGCCCAGAAGGGCGTTCATCTCGAGACCGCGGAGCAGGTATTCGAGACCGAGGATGAGCCCGGCGGCGACGACGCCGATGGCGAGGCCGGTCAGGTCGAGCGGATCGAGCGTGATGGGCTTGATCTGGGCGCCGAAGATGATCGACAGGACAACGAGAAGCGTCCGGAGCACGAATGTTCCCACAGCGTTCACCTCGTTACGGCCCGGGGGCGGGCCATTCAGACGAACCTATGACATTATGACATCAGGCCCATGATAGCGTTTCGGCACGGCCCAGACTAGAGATCTCCGAAACGTGAGACGATTCGCCGCTCGCCGCCGCGGACGTACAGACGGGGCACGCGGGAGCCGATCCCGCACAGCACCTCCCAGGGAATCGTATCGGCCCACGCGGCGACCTGGTCGGCCCCGACCGCGTCCTCCCCGGAAGCACCGATCACCGTGACCTCGTCCCCCAGCGCGGCCGCGGGAACGTCCGTCACATCGACCGTCGTCAGGTCCATGCTGACGCGACCGACGATGGGGGCCCGGCGCCCGCGCACCAGGACGTGGCCGCGGTTGGACACCAGGCGGGGGAGCCCGTCGTCGTACCCGAGCGCCAGGGAGGCCACGCGCGTGGGGCGGCGCGCCTGGAAGGTACGTCCGTAGCCCAGGGTGGTCCCCGGGGGGACCTCCTTTATATAAATGATGCGTGTCCTGAGCGCCAGGACCGGGCGGACGGGAAGAGCCGTCATCCGGGACGACGGGGGATACCCGTAGAGGATCAGACCCGGACGGACGAGAGTCATCCAGGCCGGGGGGTGGTCCATGATGGCGGCGCTGTTGGCGAGGTGAATGTCGTCCGCCGGCAGCCCCGCGGTCCGGATGGCCCCGATCGCCTCCTGGAACAGGCGGGTCTGGTCGCGCGTGAACGGGTTGGCGGGGTCGTCGGCCACGGCGAGGTGGGAGAAGGCCCCCGTCAGCCGGATCGAGGGGGCCTTGCCGAGGATCGAGAGAAAAGCGGGGACGTCCGCGGCCGGCACGCCGAGCCGGCCCATTCCGCTATCAATCTTTAGATGCGCCGCCGCGACCACTCCCCGGCGCGCCGCGGCCGAGGACAGCGATTCGACCTGGTCCGGACGGTAGATCGCCGGGACCAGATCGTGCCGCAGCAGGAGGTCGGCCTGCGGCGGGGCGAACCCGCCGAGCACCAGGATCGGAGATCGGATCCCCGCCCGGCGCAGCTCGATCCCCTCCTCGGGAATCGCCACGCCGAACCGTTCGACGCCGTCCTTCTCCAGGGCGCGCGCCACCCCGGCGGCGCCGTGGCCGTATGCGTTGGCCTTGACCACGGCCAGGATCGGCCGGCTGCCGACGCGGCGGCGCACCTCCGAGAGG
>JBGPED010000051.1:0-15589 GCA_041482595.1 Acidobacteriota bacterium | reverse complement strand
CGGCGAGTTCGACGTCCTCCTGGCGACCACCATCATCGAGAACGGCCTGGACATCCCGCGGGTCAACACGATTATCGTCAACCGCGCCGATCGCTTCGGCCTGGCGCAGCTCTACCAGCTGCGCGGCCGCGTCGGCCGATCCGACCGCCGCGCCTACGCCTACCTCGTGGTCCCGGCCCGCAAGGCGCTGGCCGCCGTCGCGCGCCGCCGGCTGAAGGCGTTGCAGGAGTTCTCAGAGCTCGGCTCCGGGTTCCGCATCGCCGCCATGGACCTCGAGATCCGCGGCGCGGGGAACCTCCTGGGGGCCGAGCAGAGCGGCCACATCGCCGCCGTCGGGTTCGAGATGTACTGCCGCCTCCTCGAGCGGACGGTGCAGGAGATGAAGGGGGAGACGGTCCGCCCCGAGGTCAAGGCGCAGATCAACCTTGCGGTGGACATCAAGATCCCGGAGGACTACATCGCCGAATTCAGCGACAGGCTCGTGCTGTACAAGAAAATCTCCTCGGCGGCGAGTGAGGAGGAACTGGCGCGCATCCGCGACGAGATCCGCGACCTGTACGGGGAGATCCCGAGACCCGCGGAGAATCTCCTGTCCATGGGGGCCGTGCGTCTCCTGGCCGACCGCCTGCAGATCCGCGCCATCGACTACGGAACCGGGCGCGTCCAGATCCGCTTCTCGGAGGAGGCCACGATCGACCCGGAGGTCCTGGTGCGTCTTGCCTCCGGCCGTCCCGGCGTCAGTCTCACCCCCGCGGGGGTCCTTCGCTTCGAGCTGGACGGCGCTCTGGCCCCTCCCGGGACGATTCGGCCGGCCGTCGACCAGTGGCGCATCGCCGCCGTGCTCGACCTCTTGAAGTCGATCCGGGCGGGTGATAGCATGCCGCCTGCTTCGCAGCCTACCGCTGTCGGGCCACCCGCCGAGGACAGGTGAGGAACCGGACGCCCCAGGAGAACGATCGAGCCCAGGTGTGCGGCCTGCGGCGACGTTCGTGCGCCGCGGCGCTTCTCCTCCTGGCCGCTTCCGGCTGCTCCGGAAAGAACGAGGCCCCGTCCCAGGCCGGAGCCTCCTCAACACCGGAGACGACCCGGGCCCAGGCCATGCTCGACGCCCAGGTCATCGCCACCGTGGGCGGGGATCCGCTGCCGCTGAAGGCGTTCGAGCGCTACCTCGCCGACAACGCCGGCGACTCCCAGGACGATGACGCCGAGCAGATCAACGCCATCAAGAGCCGGCTCCTCGACCAGATGCTCGAAGAGCAGCTCCTGCTGCGGGCCGCAAAGGGGCTCGGCGTCACGGTGTCCGAATCGGAGATCGACGACTACCTGAGCCAGATCGGCGTCAGCGAAGGGGAGGCCGAGGTCGCCGGCTCGGAAGGCAAGGAGGCCTTCCGGGACAAGGTCCGTCAGAGCATCGTCCTCCAGAAGGTGAAGGACAAGGCGGTCCTGAGCAAGGTCGAGGTGACGCCGGGAGAGGTCGACGACTACCTCAAGAAGCAGCCCGAGACCGCCCGCGTGCCCCGTTCGGTTGTCCTGCGCCAGATCCTGATCGATGATAAGAGCCTGGCCGAGAGGCTGTCCGCCCAGCTGGGGAAGGACCCTTCGAAGTTCGAAAGTCTGGCCCGGGACAACTCGGCGGCGCCGGACAAGGGCCAGGCCAGGACCTTCAGCGAGGAGGACCTTCCGGCCGAGATCAGGGAGGCCGCCTTCAAGCTGGAGCCGGGCCAGGTCAGTCCCGTCGTGGAATACGCCGGAATGTACCTCATTCTCCAGCAGGTGCACACGATGGAGGCGAAGGACGCCGATCTCAAGGATGTCCGCCGCCGCGTCCAGCTGGAGCTGTTCCGCAAGAAAGGGGAGCAGGCTCTCGAGCGCTACATCGCCGACCTCAAGAAGGACACGGAGATCCATGTCAACCGCGCTGTTCTCCCCTTCGACTACACGGGCGAGTACAGGAATTAGACCCCCCGCCGCCCGCGTTCTCCTCCTGGCCCTCGTGTCCTTCCTCGCCCTCGCGACAGAGGCCCGGGCCGCCATCGTGGAGGAGATCGTCGCCAAGGTGAACAACCGCATCATCAGCAAGACCGAGTTCGAGGAGCGCAGCTCCTTCATCCTGAAGCAGACCTACCAGCAGTATTCCGGCGCCGACCTCGACCGGCACCTCCAGGACGCGCGCGAGACGATGCTGGCCAACATGATCACCGAGCTCCTGCTCGTCGAAAGGTCCCAGACCCTCCTGGACCTCGACAAGGTGCGCAAGAACCTGGTGGATGATTTCCGTAAGCAGCAGAACATCACGAGCGACGAGGATCTGGAGCGGCTCCTGAAAGAGCAGGGAATGACCCGCAAGGACCTGGAGGAGCAGCTCCTCCGGCTGGCGGTGCCGCAGGAGATCATCAACTACGAGGTGCGCCGGAAGATCAGCGTCAGCGACGCCGAGGTCAGCCAGTACTACGACCGGCACCAGAAGGACTGGGAGACGTCTGCGACGGTCACCTTCAACGAGATCGTCCTGTTCTACGAGGACGCCAACCGGCCCGAGGTGGTGTCCCGCGCCGAGGGAATCGTGCGCGAGGCGCGCGGCGGGACGGAGTTCGGCGACCTCGTGCAGAAGGACTCCGAGGCCCCGAGCAAGGAGAGCGGCGGCTTCCTCGGCCCCCTGTCCTCCGCCGACCTCCACCCGTCGATCGCGGAGACGGCCTTCAAGCTGCAGGTGGGCGACATCAGCGATCCGATCGACACCGGCCGCTCGCTCCACATCGTCCGGCTGGTGGGAAAGACGGACCGCGTCGTCAGGACGCACGACGAGGTCAAGGACGCCATCGCGAAGGCGGTGCGCGAGGAGAAGTTCCGCCCGCGCTACGAGCACTACATCAGGAAGCTGTGGAAGGAGAGCCAGATCGAGGTCCTGCCGAAATACGAGCAGTTCCTCGCCTGGTCACCCCTGAAGAGCGCGAAGACGGGCGAGGACAAGCTGCCGGCGGGCGCCCCCGGGGCGCTGCCGGAGGGTCCGGCCCCCGCCCCCCCGGCCCCGGAGAATCCCCCGGTCCCGGCCCCGTCGCCGACGCCGTAGGGACCGACCGAGCCGCCGCGCCGACGGGTCGCGGGAATATTTCTGGAAACTTTTGGAGTTGGCCTCCGGACGATCCTGTGCTAGCATGACCCTCAGGTAAACGTCCCCAGGTTTCGACCAGCCGGAATGATCTTTTCGATTCTGGTGCGAGCTCTGTACCGGGCGCTCGGGGCCCCGGTCAGGACCCTCGGGAACCAGCCGTTACTCCAAGCCCGGAGCGTGGCGCGGGCGTGACCGCGCAGAACGTGAGGGATTCAGGACCATGCGTCGATCCGACTTCGGCAACCAGGACCAGCCGCAGATTGATCCCAGGCAGGGAGTCGACCAGGTGAATCGCAAGCTGATCAGGCCCAACTTGTCGGAGCTCAAGGACAGGCTGCAGCCGAGACAGCCCCGGCGCAAACAGGTCCCCCCCGAAACGACCAACGCGGAGGCCTTCTACTACCTCAAGCAGATGAACGCCCGGACTCCGATGATCGTCGTCCTGAAAGACGGCGAGGAGCTGCACGGCGTCATCGAGTGGTACGACCGCACCTGCATCAAGGTCAACCGGGCGGGCGCTCCCAACCTGATGGTGATGAAGGACTGCATCAAGTACATGTACAAGGCCGAGGAGCTGGACGAGAACCGGACGCCGCGATCCGACGGGATCTGAGCGTCTCTCAACGCAAGGTTCTCGCCCGGCGACCGTAGGCGCCCCGCGCGGGGCGATTCCCCAGATGAAGCCTGTCATCGCCGTGACCACGGGCGACCCGTTCGGGGTGGGACCCGAAGTCGCAATCAAGGCGGCCTCCGTTCCGGCGGTCCTTGCGGCCTGCCGGCCGCTCGTCATCGGCGACCGCGAGCACCTGCTGCGCGTGGCGCGGGGACTGCCGGGCGGCGTCGGCTCCGATCCGGCCGCCTGGCCCGAAGTCTCCAGGTCTCCGCTCGGCTGGGGGTCGAAGCAGGGAGACGACATCCTGGTCAAATCCTGGCCGTCCGGGCCGGCCCTCCACGACATGGCCGACCGCCCTGAGATCCCCCCATCGCCCGGACCGTCGGCCGCCGGAGGCCGCAGCTCCGTCATGTACGTCAAGCAGGCCGTGGCGCTCCTGCGCTCGGGCGCCGCGGCGGCGATGACCACGGCACCGATCAGCAAGGAGGCGATGCGCCTCGCGGGAGTGCGTTACCCCGGCCACACCGAGCTCCTGGCCTCCCTGTGCGGTCTCGAGCCGGACGAAGTCGCGATGATGTTCGTCACGCGCGATCTCAAAGTGGCGCTCCTCACGGTCCACCTCTCCCTGAAAGACGCCATCGCCTCGCTGTCGACCGCGGCGGTCGAGTCGAAGCTGAGGCTCGTCGACGCGGAGCACCGGAGGCTCTTCGGCACGGCACCGCGCATCGGCGTCTGTGCCCTCAACCCCCACGCCGGCGAGGCGGGCCTGTTCGGCACCGAAGAGCGGGACATCCTGGCGCCCGCGGTCGCTGCGTCCAGAAGCGCCGGCCTGGACGTGACGGGGCCGTTCCCCGCCGACACCCTGTTCGTGCGCGCCGCGCGCGGCGAGTTCGACGTCGTCCTGGCCC
Source organism: Acidobacteriota bacterium (assembly GCA_041482595.1). Classification (GTDB taxonomy): domain Bacteria; phylum Acidobacteriota; class Polarisedimenticolia; order Gp22-AA2; family Gp22-AA2; genus Gp22-AA3. The sequence goes on along the minus strand of JBGPED010000051.1, from coordinate 10,956 downwards.
TCTACCACGACCAGGCCACGATCGCGGTCAAGGCGCGCTCGTTCGGCAGCGCCGTCAACCTGACGCTCGGCCTGCCGTTCGTGCGCACGTCCGTCGATCATGGCACCGCCTACGACATCGCGGGCGGGGGGACGGCCGATCACGGGAGTCTCGTGGAGGCGATCCTGCTGGCGGCGAGGCTGGCGGCGACCGCCTGAGTGGCTCAGGGTCGTTTCATCGACTCCCTGAGGACGCGCAGCATCGCCGGGTGGACGTTCAGGTTGGCGGCGACGATGTCGCCGTTCTTGAGGTAGTCTTCGCGGCCCTGGAAGTCGGTGACCATCCCGCCCGCCTCGCGCACCAGCAGGCTCCCGGCCGCGACGTCCCAGGGGGACAACGACATCTCCCAGAAGCCGTCGTAGCGGCCGCAGGCCACGTAGGCGAGGTCGAGCGCCGCCGAGCCGTCCCTCCTGATCCCGGACGAACCGAGGACGAACGAGCGGAACGAGGCCAGGTACTCGTCGAGGCGGTCGAGCGATCGGAACGGGAAGCCGGTGACCAGGAGCGCCTGCGACAGCTTCTCGGCCGGCGAGACCCCGATCGGCCGGCCGTTCAGGAAGGCGCCGCCGCCCCGCGCGGCGGTGAACATCTCGTCCCGCAGCGGGTCGTAGACGGCCGCGGCGCGCAACCCCTGCGGATCGGCGAGACCGACCGACACGCAGAACAGCGGGTAGCCGTGGATGAAGTTGGTCGTCCCGTCCAGCGGGTCGATGTACCAGCGGAAGCCGCTCGTGCCCTCAGACGGTGACGACTCCTCCGCCAGGATGGAGTGATCGGGGAAACGGTCGCGGATCAGGGAGACGATCGCCTCCTCGGCGCGGCGATCGACGATCGTGACGAAGTCGTTGCGGCCCTTCTCGTGAATCGGATAGGTGCCGCGCCTCCCCCAGTATTCCATGATCACCGTGGCACCGGCCCGGGCGCAGGCGACGCAGGCGTTGAGATGGAAGTCGATGGTCGCCGGGGGGGCGGCGGGACCCTGCGGGCGCCGCGGGCGGTTGCGCTCGATCGCCCGGCGGCGCGCCGCCGTGAGGCGAACCACGCGCCCGCCGTGCGTCTCCGTTCCCTTCCCGCCGGAAGGCTTGGAGAGGGGCCAGCCGGCCGGCAACCGGTTGCGACGCGCGCGCGGACCGCGCCGCGCGGCCGCGCGGCTACGAGCCCTGCGGGCCATCGATCCTCCCGGGGTTCCGCCGCACCGGCCGATCCGCGGCATTCGAGCCGCCTGCGGACGGGACGCCGCCCGAGCGCGGGTGGGAGCGCCGGTACACGTCGAGAAGCCGGCGCGTCGAGACCGCCGTGTACCTCTGCGTCGTCGACAGCGACGCGTGCCCCAAAAGCTCCTGGATCGAGCGCAGGTCGGCCCCCGCGTTGAGCATGTGGGTCGCGAACGAATGCCGCAGGGTATGCGGCGAGACCCGCTTCTGGAGGGCGGCCCTGCGCAGGCGCTCGTTGAGGATCCGCCGCACGCTGCGATCGGTCAGACGCCCGCCCCGCGCGTTCAGGAACAACGCGTCGCGCGCCGGCACGCGGTCGGGAGCGTCCTGCGGCCCGGCCACAAGGAGAGGGCGGATCTTGAGATACGACACCAGCGCCGCCACCGCCTTCGATCCGATCGGCACCAGACGCTCCTTCCTTCCCTTTCCGAGCACGCGCAGCATCCCGTCGGGCAAGGCGCGGGAAATCTCCAGGTCACCCAGGTCGGCGCCGACCAGCTCCGCCACCCTCACGCCGCTCGCGTACAGGAGTTCGAGGATGGCGCGGTCGCGCAGGTCGCGCGGGCCCGTCCCGAAAGCGTTGTCGAGCAGCGATTCTACCTCAGCCTCGCTCAGGGCGTGGGGAAGCCGCTTCTCCAGCTTCGGTGTTGCGACCATCGCCGCCGGATTCGCGGTCACGAGCCCCCGCCGGGCCAGGTGCCGGAACAGCGAGCGCAGAGACGCCAGCTTGCGCGCCACCGTGGCGCGGCCCGCGCCCCGATCGTAGAGGTGCGACAGGTATTCCCGGACGACGTGGTGGTCGAGAGACAGAAGTGATGCGGGGCGCTCCGCTGCCAGGCCGGTCGACAGGAACTCCTGGAACTCGTTGAGGTCGGCTCGATAGCAGCGCACCGTCTGGGGCGAGGCCTTGACGTTGTGCTCGAGGTGCCGGAGAAACTCCGCGACCAGATCCATTTCCCGAGGATTCTACAGGATAAACAAGGAGCATCTCTGACGCTGCGTGAGTCGGAACTTCGCAGTCAGAAAATTCGCGATTGACAAGTTCTGTTTCCCGGCGTAATGTCCGGTCACTTTTCCGTCCACACTCCGAGAGAGCTCGCGAAGACGCCCGACGGCGTCGCGGGGGAAGGTTTGTCTCTTGCGGGAACACAAACCAAACGGATGCCCACGGCCGCCTCGCTGATAGGGCGCGACGGCCCTTCTTGGAGGTGGAACGTGAGCCTGCGTCCTCTTCCCATCATCGTCCTGTTCTCACTGGCCCTCGGACCGTCATTCCTTCTTGCCGGCGACGTGAGCGGCGGCGAGACCGACGTCGGCGACGGCCCGGTCATCACGGAGCACGTCAACGAGGCGGACTGCGAGTCGGGCCGCCTGCCGCTGGATGAGCTGATGGAGCGCGGCCGCCGGCTCTTTGTGGCCAAGTTCAACACATTCGACGGCCAGGGACGGCCGGGGGCGACCGGGAACGGCGTGCCGACCCGCCGGGTGTTGAAGAGCGCCCCGGGATTCATGCGGACGTCGTCGCCGGAAGCGAACTCCTGCTTCGGCTGCCACAACGATCCGCGCACGGGGGGCGGGGGCGACTTCGTGGCGAACGTGTTCGTGATGGCGCAGGTGCGCGACCCGGTGACCGATTCGGTGGGGGGCGAGTTCAGCGACGAGCGGAACACGCTCGGGATGATGGGTTCGGGGTCGATCGAGATGCTGGCGCGGGAGATGACGGTCGACCTGCGCGCCATCCGGGACGCCGCCCGCGCGGAGTCGGAGAGGGCGGGAGTGCCGGTGACCCAGGACCTGGTGAGCAAGGGGGTCGGCTTCGGCCGCATCACCGCCTTCCCGTACGGGGTGTTCGACACCCGCAAGGTGCGGGGCGTGGACGCCGACCTGATCGTCCGGCCGTTCCACCAGAAGGGCGTGGTGGTGTCGCTGCGCGAGTTCACGATCAACGCCTACAACCACCACCACGGGATGGAAGCGGTCGAGCGGTTCGGCAAGGCGAGGACCGGGACGGACGATTTCGACCAGGACGGGGTGCCGGACGAGCTGTCGGTGGGGGACATCACCTCGGCGACGATCTTCCAGGCGGTCCTGAACACGCCGGGGCAGGTGATCCCGCGGGACGGCAGGAAGGCCGCGGCGATTCGGCGCGGCGGCGCGACGTTCGAGACGATCGGCTGCGCCGAGTGCCACCGGCCGTCGTTGATCCTCAACAACCCGGTCTACAGCGAGCCGAACCCGTTCAACCCGCCCGGTAACCTGCGACCCGAGAACGTGAGCCGGCCGGTGACGTTCGACCTGACGCGTGAGGGACCGCTGCCGCGGCCGGAGCGGCTGACGGACGGGCGGGCCATCATCCGGGCTTACACCGATTTGAAGCGGCACGACCTGTGCGACTCCGAGATCCAGACGTTCTGCAACGAGAGGCTGGTGCAGAACGGGGTGTCGACGCGGGAGTTCCTGACCCGGAAGCTGTGGGACGCCGGGAATTCGGCGCCCTACGGGCACCGGGGAGACCTGACGACGCTGACGGAGGCCATCCTCGCGCACGGCGGCGAGGCTCGGGCTTCACGGGACGCGTTCGCCGCGTTGTCGAAGGAGAAGCGCGGGGATGTGGTTGAGTTCCTGAAGTCGCTCCAGATCCTGCCGGACGGAACGCCGACGCTGGTGGTGCAGGAGCCGGACCCGAAGGATCGACGCGAGCCGAGTCAAGCGGCGCAGGCGGGGGTGGGACGATGACGACCCTGACGCGTACTTTGCGCCGCGCCGGCTTCGGGGCCCTCGTTCTCCTCGGGGTGGGCGGCACCGTTCTGGCCGGGAGCTTCACCGTCCTTGGTCCGCAGAACTACCTGCGCGACACCGGAGAGCCGGTCACCGTGATCACGAACTTCTCGGTCCTCAACCCCGCCATGCAGTACACGCTCAAGATTTACAACGGCGGACTGACGGACGGCGAATTCGACCGCGTCTCGAGCTCGATCATCAAGATCAACGGTCTCGATCTCGTCAGCCCAAGCGAGTTCAACCAGAACGTGGCGTATATCGAGAAGCCGATCCCGCTCAACTCGGGCAACGCCCTCTCCGTCGAGCTGCACGGCCAGCCGGGCGGGGGGATCACGGTCCTCATCGTGGGCGTCGACAACGATCCGCCGACGATCACGGCAAGCGCTTCGCCCCAGCCGAATGCTGCCGGCTGGAACAAGACGAACGTCACGGTGACTTTCACCTGCAACGACGCGAACTCCGGGATCGCCTCCTGCACGAGCCCTGTCACGGTCAGCACCGAGGGGGCGAACCAGGTGGTCACCGGGACGGCGACCGACCGGGCGGGGAACACCGCGACGACTTCGGTGACCGTCAACCTCGACAAGACGGCGCCGTCGGTCACGCCGGCGATAGCACCGGCCCCGAACGGGGCGGACTGGAACAACACCGATGTCGTGATCACCTATGCCTGCGCGGACGGCCTGTCGGACGTCCAATCCTGCCCGGCGCCGATCACGACGACCGCCGAGGGGGCGGGCCAGGTCATCAGCGCCACGGCGACCGACGTGGCGGGTAACTCCGCGACCTCAACGGTGACGCTGAACATCGACAAGACACCGCCGGCGATCAGCCCCGCGGCGTCGCCGGCGGCGAACGCCCACGGCTGGAACAACACGGACGTGACGGTGAGCTTCACCTGCACCGACGCGCTTTCGGGAGTGGCGTCGTGCCCCGCCGCCGTGACCACGACGACCGAGGGGGCCGGGCAGGTCATCGCGGGGACGGCGACCGACCGCGCCGGGGACGGCGCGACGGGGAGCGCGACTCTGAACATCGACAAGACGCTGCCGATACTGACGATCATCGGACCGACAGGGAACACGACCGGCGTGTCCGCGCCGGAGATCGACGTGCGCTACTCCGACGCCCTCTCCGGGATCGACACGCCAAGCCTCAGGGTCAGTGTCGACGGCAACCTGATCCCGAACTGCAGCGTCGCGGCCGAGGCGGCCGCCTGCCTGCCTCCGTCACTGACAGCTGGAAGCCACACCATCGCGGCGATGGTCGACGACCTGGCCGGGAATCGGATCGCGACGTCATCGTCGTTCACGCTCAATCTCAATGCGCCGCCGGTGCTCACGCCGATCGGGAGCCAGACCGCGATCCTGGGGCAGACCCTCACGTTCACCGTGCACGCGACCGACCCCGGCGGAGACCCGGTGACGCTGATGGTGACGCCGATCCCGTTGCCGGAGCACGCCACCTTCAGCGGCACGACCGGCGTCTTCACGTTCCGCCCCGCGTCAGACCAGATCGGCGCGCACGTCCTGACGTTCACCGCCTCGGACGGGACGAACCAGGTGTCGGAGACGATCACGATCACCGTCCCGGCCCCCCAGCCGAGCGCCCCGACGACCCTCGAAGGGGTGCTCCTCGACGCGAGCTCGGCGATGAACGGCTCGACGGTGCCGATCGTCGGGGCCACGGTCTCGCTCCTGGGGACGTCGACGTCGGCCCTGTCGAACGCCCAGGGGCACTTCGTAGTGAACAACGCGCCCGCGGGCAAGCAGGTGCTGGACATCGCGCCGGGGACCGGCCAGCCGGCCCCGGACGGGTCGAACTACGGCGGGTTCCGGGAGGCAATCACGCTGACGGCGCACGTGCCGAACATCGTCGAGCGGCCGTTCTTCCTGCCGCGCATCGACCCGGCGAGCGTCACCCCGGTGAACCCGAACACGACGACGGTGGTGACGAACCCGAACCTGGGGGTGAGCATCACAGTGCCGGCGCACACGGCGAAGAACCCGAACGGCACCGATTTCGTGGGAGACCTGTCGATCTCCCTGGTGCCGCGCGGCCTGGCGCCGGCGCAGCTGCCGCCCAACCTGGATCCCGCCCTGCTGGTGACGATCCAGCCGGTGGGCGTGGTGTTCGCGACCCCGGTGCCGATGACCTTCCCGAACCTGGACCACATGGCGGTCGGGAACGACGCGGACCTGTGGTCGCTGCTGGCGAACGAAGGGCGGTTCGCGGTGGTGGGGAAGGGGCAGGTGAGCAGCTCGGGCCAGAGCGTGCAGACGGTGGCTGGTGGAGTGCGCGCGGCGGACTGGCACGCCTTCCTGCCGCCCGAGCCGACCGGCTCGCCGAGGCCTCATCAGGACTGCCCGACCTGCCAGCTCAGTCATCAGCTGGCCGACGGCGCGTCCGCGACACTGGACGACGGTGGCCTGCTCGAGGATTACTCCCCTCCCGCGGTGCGCTCTCTGGTCGGTGGCTCGGGCCCGCAACTCGCCTATCGCTCGACGACGGCCGACGTGCGGCCGATCATCGGGCAGGACGTCTTCCTGGGCATCCGGACCGCCGTGCCCCAGCGATACTCCGCGATGCTGAATGTGGGAGGGGTGACCCAGGGCTCGACGGTTTTGTATGACTCGTCCGGCCTGCCCGAGAACGCCGACTCGACGTCCCGGCTCGGCGTGCAGTTCGACGCCTCGGCGCTGCGGACCGGAGAGTACGGCTTCTCGGCGGCGATCTTCAGCCGCTACGAGCAGACGGTGATCGGGACGTTCACCGGCGGCAACATGCTGCTGGTCAATCGCCAGAAGGGCCCCTACGGCGCCGGCTGGGGGATCGCCGGCCTGCAGCGCATCCATCTTCAAGCGTCCGGCCGCGCCGTCGTCACCGACGGCGACGGGACCTCGCACGTCTTCGCCCCCGCGAGCCAGGGGGCGTTCGTGCCGACCGCGGATGCGCTCCTTGGAAGGACGCTCGCCGCGGCGACGGTTCTTGCCGATGGCCGGGTCCTCGTGAGCGGCGGCTTCGGCCGCCTGCCGAACGGCAATATCGTGGTAAGCCCGGCGGCGCAGATCTACGACCCTTCGACCGGCACCTGGAGCGCCACAGGGAACATGCACCTCGGGCGCTACGCGCACACCTCGACCCTGCTGCGCGACGGCCGCGTCCTCGTCGCCGGGGGCAACAAGAACTCGGTCGACCTGGGGAACACATTCGGGTCCCTGGTCACCGAATTCGCGGAAGTCTACGACACCGTGACTGGACAGTTCAGCAACACGAACAACACGATGAACGAGCAGCGGTCGTACCACACCGCCACGCTACTGGGAGACGGACGGGTGTTGATCACCGGCGGTGACCTGGGCGGGAACACGGCGGAGCTGTTCGACCCTGTCAATCTCACCTTCCGCAGGACACACACGGACATGAGCGGGTTCCGGACGCACCATACGGCGACACTTCTCCAGGACGGGCGGGTGCTTCTCGCCGGCGGCGGCCAGTTCGGCTGCAACAACTTCGAGCGACCCTACTTCTCGACGGAGATCTACAACCCTCTGACGGAGCAGTTCAGCGATTCGGCCTCGATGGTGGTGCGCCGCTCGGACCACCAGGCGGCTCTGCTGCCCGACGGCCGGGTGCTGATCACGGGCGGCGTGACGTTCAACGCCTGCCGGGTGACCGATCCGCAGGACTCGGCGGAGATCGTCGATCCCGCGGCCGGGTCGTCCACGCTCCTGGCGAGCCACATGTGCTCGCCCCGGTCGTCCTTCCAGATGGTGCCGCTGCCTGACGGGCACGTCCTGGCGACGGGCGGTTACGTGCAGCCGGGCTCCAGGGTGGCGACGGCCTGCTCCGATCTGTTCGACCCGGTGAGCCGGACGTTCACCCCCACTCCGCCGATGTCGGTGGCGCGTGCGGGACACGTCATGGTCGTCCTCCCCGACGCGCGCGTCCTGACGGCGCTCGGCTCCCCGAACATCGACGCAGGCAACCTCGGCGTCACCTCGTCGGATCTGTTCGAGCAGGTGGGGCAGCCGGGCGCGTTCGTGTCGCCCGCCGGCGACTTCACCGTCCTGCACCAGAACCAGGACGGCACGTTCACCCGGACCTACAAGAACCAGACGGTCATCTCCTACAACGCCCAGGGGCTGATGACGTCGGTGGTCGATCGGAACAACAACACGACGACCTACGCCTACGATGCCGCCGAGCGACTGTTGACCATGACCGGCCCCACCGGCCAGGTGTGGACGCTCGCCTACGACGGCGACGGCCGCCTGCACACGATCACCGACCCGGCGAACCGGGTGACGACCTTCGCCCACGACACACAGGGGAACCTGACCCAGATCGTCAAACCGGACGGCCACAGCATCGCCTACGCCTACGACGCCCAGCACCGGCTGACCACCAAGACCGACGAGCGGGGCAAGGTCACGACGAACACGTACGACGCCTCGGGGCGTCTGGCCTCGGTCGCCTTCCCGGGGGGAGAGGTGCGCCAGATCAACCCCGTCGAGCCGCAGGGAGTGGCCGACACCGCCGCCGGAACCGGCGGCACGCCGCCCGCCGTCATCTTGGTGGAGAACGTCCAGGCAACCACCACGGACGGGAACGGCAAGGTGACGACGTACACCGTGAACCCGTTCGGCTCCCCCCTGACGGCGACCGACCCGCTGAGCCAGACGACCCGGACGGTGTATGACTCGAACAACCTCCCGACGCAGATCACCCGGCCCAACGGCAGCATCGTGAGCATGACCTACGACACGCGCGGGAACCGCCTGACTTTGACGGAGCAGAACGACCCGAACGGCCCGGCGACGACGACCTACACCTACGAGCCGGTGTTCAACCAAGTGACCTCGATCTCCGACCCCCTGAACCACACGACGACGATCGACCACGACGCGCACGGCAACCCGACGACGATCACCGACGCACGGGGGAAGGCGACCATCCTGACCTACGACACGCGGGGCCTTCTGACCTCGAGCCAGGACCCGCTGGGGAACACCGCGCAGTTCGCCTACGACGCGCAGGGAAACGTTCATACGATCACCGACCCGCGAGGGAAGGTGACGACGCTGACTCGGGACGCGGCCGGGAACGTGACGGCCTCGGAGGACCCGCTGACGCACGTGACCCACACGGAGTACGACGCCCTCGACCGGGTGACCCGGGTGATCGACGCCCTGAACGGGATCACGCGCTACGGCTACGACGAGGCGGGGAACCTGACCTCCTTGACGGACGCCAACGACCACGCGACGACGTTCACCTACGAGGACCGGAACCTTCTGGCGACGACCCGCAACCCGCTGGGGCAGACGAAGAGCTACTTCCACGACCCGGCCCGAAACGTGGACCACGTCATCGACGCCAAGGGGCAGAGGATCGAGTTTACCTACGACGACGCAAGGCAGATGACGAGGAAGCTGCTGAAGAACTCCGCGGCAATAGTGACCGACACGGTCAACTACGGGTACGATCTCCTTGGCAATCTGGCGACGGCGAGCGACAGCGATAGCGGCTTGTCGTTCACCTACGACCCACTGGGGCGCCTGAGCACGGCCTTGACTATCGCGGGCCCGGCGCAGCCCGCGTCGACGATCAGCTACCTCTATGACAAGGTTGGGAACCGGACTCGGATGACGGACCCGCACAATAACCCAACGACCTACGTCCACGACACCGTAAACCGGCTCACGACCCTGACAAGCATCGACGGCACGTTCACGTTTGGGTACGACGAGGCGAATCGAAGAACGAGCCTCGGCTTCCCCAATAGTACGAGTGCCACGTATGCATACGACGCAGCGAGCCAGCTCACCGCGCTCCACTACTTGAACTCGGCCCAGGCGCTGCTCTCCAAGTTCGACTATACCTATGACAACAAGGGGAACCGGGACAGCCGGACGACGCTGGAGGGACTGACCAGCTACACCTACGATCCCTTGGACCGCCTGGCGGGAGCAGTCGGACCCAATCCGGCCAATCCGACGCAGACGGCGACAGAAACCTACGAGTACGACCAAGTAGGAAATCGAACGTTCTCGCACCTCGCAACCGGCCAGGTGCACGACGCCGCGAATCGACTGCTCGGGGACTCGAGGTCCAGCTACACATACGATGCGAACGGTAATGTGACAAGAATCGAGGACAACGCTACGAACGCCCAGACGACCTACGATTGGGACGTCGAGGATCGACTGGTCGCCATGCACACCTCGATTCAAACGGTGACCTTCCGTTACGATCCCCTCGGTCGACGGATCGAAAAGGGCTCGCTGGGGACTGCGCGCTACATCTACGATCAAGAAGACATTCTGGAGAGTCTGGATGGCACGAACGCCCTAGCGTCCAGATACAGCCATGGACCCAGAGTCGACGAGCCACTGGCAAGACGAGGTATTTCCGGCACACCTGCATATTACGTTCTCGACGGTCTCGCGAGCGTTACCGACTTAGCGAATGTGTCAGGGCAGAGCACCGCCACCCAACGCTATGATTCGAATGGCAGGCCGTTGACGAATAGTACCAATGCCGAGTACTCGTTCACTGGGAGGGAATGGGATCCCGAGACGAGATTGCTCTATCTCAGAGCCAGATACTACGATCCGATGATGGGGCGGTTTCTCAGTGAGGATCCAATCGGATTCAGCGGCAGCGGTGTGAACGACTACGTATATGTCTATGACAATCCAGTCAACATGGTTGATCCATTTGGACTTGCTCATAGGTAAGATCTTATAAGTCATTGATTCCAGATCACTTGCGTGTACGAGGGGTTTTTGTGCTTGCAAGGCTCAACGGTGACCTGCCATTCTTTCGGTTGGATAAACGCAGTCCGATCGAAAGGAGGCCACCGTTGAACCGAAGCCATGTTACCAGATACGCGGATGCACTGAGGGCGACTCTGGGT
>JBGPED010000050.1:0-15668 GCA_041482595.1 Acidobacteriota bacterium | reverse complement strand
TCCCGTACATCACGGCGGGGGACCCCCATCTGGAAGGGACGCGATCGATCGCGCGGGGGATCACGCGCGCCGGTGCGGATCTTCTGGAGATCGGCGTGCCGTTCTCCGATCCCATCGCCGACGGTCCGGTGAACCAGAGGGCGTCCGAGAGGGCGTTGCGCAACGGGGTGACGATGCGCTCCTGCCTGGATCTTTCGGCCCGGCTGCGATCGGACGGCGCCCCGCCGATCATCCTGTTCACCTACTACAATCCGATCCACCGGATGGGTCTCGAGCCGTTTGCGGGCGCCGCGGCCGCCTCGGGCGTGGACGGCGTCCTGGTCACCGATCTCCCGCCGGAGGAGGCTGTCGATCTGAAGACGGCGCTCCGCCCGAAGGGCATCGATGTGATCTTCCTGCTGTCGCCGACCTCGTCGAAGCAGCGGGTCGAGCGGGTGTGCCGCGAGGCCTCCGGGTTCATCTACTTCATCTCGCGGACAGGCGTGACCGGGGCGCGCGAGGACCTGCCGCCCGGGCTGGACGCGCAGGTGCGCGCCGCGCGGGACGCCTCGAGCCTGCCGATCGCCGTCGGGTTCGGCATCAGCCGCCCGGAGCAGGCGAGGGCGATCGCGGTCTTCGCCGACGGTGTCGTGGTGGGCAGCGCCCTGGTGCGGCTCATCGAGGAGCACGCCGCCTCGCCCGATCTGGAGGAGCGGGTCGTGGAGTTCTGCCATACGCTGCAGGCGTCGCTGCGTCTCCATCCGACGGCGGAAGTCTAGATGACGCGACGGGGGAGCCGGGGGGGGACGGGTGCTGTCGAGCGGAAGGGCCGCCGGCGCGTGCCGCCGCCGGTCGACCCGATGGAGGAGCTGCGGCGTCGGATCGACGCCATCGATCGAAGGCTGGTGGCCCTGCTCAACGAGCGGGCCGATTGCGCCATCGCGCTGGGGCGCATCAAGCACGAGCGCGCCCTGCCGATCTATCAGCCGGCGCGCGAGGAGGAGGTCCTGGGCAACGTCCAGAAGACGAACGGCGGGCCGCTGCAATCCGAGGCGTTGCGCAGGCTGTTCGAGAGAATCATCGACGAATCGCGCCGGATCGAGCGCATCGCGACCGACCGGGGCAGGGAGCCGGCCGCGGCCGGGGGCGTTTCCCCGGATCCGGCCGGTCCGGGAGATCCGCAGGACTGACGGAGGAGCGAGGCAACGCCATGGTCATTGTGATGAACGAGCACGCCACCGAGGATCAGATCGAGAAGGTGATCGCCGCGCTGACGCAGAAGGGGTACGACGCGCACCGGTCGACCGGGACCACGCGGACGGTGATCGGCGTCGTGGGCGCCAGCAGGACACCGCTCGATCCCCGGGAATTCGAGATCATGCCGGGCGTCCACGAGGTGGTGAAAATCACCGAGCCGTACAAGCTGGCCGGCCGCACCTTCCAGCCGGAGGACACCGTCATCCGGATCGGCGACGTCCAGATTGGCGGCCGCGACCTCGTCATGATCGCGGGGCCCTGCGCCGTCGAGAGCGAACAGCAGCTCGACATCATCGCCAGCTCCGTGAAGCGGTACGGGGCGCGCATCCTGCGCGGGGGGGCCTTCAAGCCGCGCACCTCCCCCTATTCGTTCCAGGGCCTGGGAGAGGAAGGCCTGCGCTATCTGCGCCGGGTGGCGGACCGTCACGGTCTTCTGGTGGTCACGGAGGTGATGGACACCAGCCAGGTCGGGATGGTGGCCGAGCACGCCGACATCCTGCAGGTGGGGGCGCGCAACATGCAGAATTTCAATCTCCTGAAGGAGCTCGGGAAGCAGCGCAAGGCGGTCATGCTCAAGCGCGGCCTCTCCGCCACCATCCAGGAGTGGCTCCTGTCGGCGGAGTACATCATGGCCGGCGGGAATCGGGACGTCATGCTGTGCGAGCGCGGCATCCGGACCTTCGAGAACATGACGCGCAACACCATGGACATCTCGGCCATTCCGATCATCAAGAAGCTCAGCCATCTTCCGATCCTCGCCGACCCGAGTCACGGCACAGGGCTAAGGGACAAGGTCATCCCGATGGCACGCGCCGCCGCCGCGGCGGGGGCGGACGGCATCATGGTCGAGGTGCACCACGAGCCGGAGGCGGCACTCTCGGACGGCCCGCAGTCGATCTACCCGGAGCAGTTCGCGGAGCTGATGGCACAGCTCCGGATCATCGCGCCGGCGCTCGGCCGGACGATCTGACGGCCGTGACCCGGAAGTCGGCGCCGCCGTTCCGCCGCATCGCGATCGTCGGCGTGGGTCTGATCGGCGGCTCGATCGGCCTGGCGGTGCGGCGATCGCTGCGCGGGGCGCGGGTGGTGGGCATCGATCGCGAGCCGGTGCTCCGCAAGGCGCGGGCCCGCGGCGCCGTGGACGAGGCGACCACGAATCTGGCGAGGGGTCTCGCGGGCGCCGATCTGGTTGTGCTCGCGCTGCCGGTGGACGCGATCCTCAGAGCGCTCCCGCGCGTGGCCCGCCGACTGTCTCCGGGAGCGGTCCTCACCGACGTCGGCAGCACCAAGGAAGCGATCGACCGCAGCGCGCGGCGCCTCGGTCTGGGGGCGCGCTTCGTGGGGGGCCACCCGATGGCCGGCTCGGAGCGCTCCGGGATCGCGCACGCCGACGGCCGCCTGTTCGCGGGGGCCCCCTGGGTGCTCTGCCCCGCGGGCGGCGCAGCGGGTCGGCGGCGCGGGTCCGGCCTGGCCGGTGTCCCGGCCGCCCGGCCCGTGCGGCGGCTGTCGGCCCTGGTGACGCGTCTCGGGGCCCGGCCGGCCCTCCTCGATCCGCGCGCCCACGACATCATCGTCGCCCGCCTCAGCCACCTGCCGCAGCTCGTCAGCGTGGCGCTGACCAACGCCGCCTGCAGCCGCGAGGCGCGACCCTTCCTGCACCTGTCGGGTCCGGCGCTGCGGCAGATGAGCCGTCTCGCCGACAGCCCTCCTGATCTGTGGAACGGCATCCTGAAATCCAACCGGCGGGCCGCGGCGCGGGCCCTCGACGACGTCATCGAGGAGCTCGTCCGTCTGCGGGCTTCATTGCGGACAGGGACGTCGGCCCGCTTCCGCAAGGCGGCCCGGGCGCGGGCCCGCCTGACTGCCGCCGTGCGCGACGGAAGCCCGCTCGGGTAGAATCCACGGACCCCGCTGCCGGGGGAGAGGGATGGGCATGGGATCGTGGGGGTGGAAAGGACCGTGGCGGCGCGTGCGCGCGTCGCTGATCCTCTGCGCTCTCCTGACCCTGCCGGGAGACTGGAGCGCCGCCGTCGCGCAGGAGCCCGGAGAGCCCCCCTCCGAAGGGCGTCTCCTGGTCCTCAACAAGGGCGAGGACAGCCTCATGGTGCTCGACGTGCCGTCCTACAGGCGTCTCGCGACCATCCCCGTCGGGAAGGAGCCGCACGAGGTCGTCGCCACGCCCGACGGGCGCAAGGCGTATGTCTCCAACGTGCGCGACAAGACGGTCTCGGTGGTCGATCTCGCGGCCCTGCGGGTGGCACGCACGCTGCGCTCTGACCGCTTCGATTTTCCGCACGGCCTGGCCATGACACCGGACGGCCGCTCCCTGCTCCTGACAAGCGAAGGCAGCCGGCGCTTCTTCCTGATCGACGCGGCGCGCGACGTCGTCCTGCGCTCGGTCACGACGACTCAGGCGCGGGCCCACATGGTGGTGGTCCTCAAAGGCGGGAAGAAGGCCTTCGCCGCCAATGTCGATTCCGACAGCGTGACTCTCCTCAGGCTGCCCGACCTGCGCATCGTCAGGCACGTCCCGGTGGGGGACGGACCGGAAGGGATCGCCGCCACGCCCAACGGCAAGTGGGTGCTGGCGGCGCTGCAGAGGACCGACCAGGTCGCGATCCTGGACGCCGGCAGCGGCGCCGTCCTGGCGCGGCTGCCCACGGGCCAGACACCCATCCGGGTCGCCGTCACCCCGAACTCCTTCACCGCCCTCGTGACCAACCGCGCCTCGAACGACGTCACCGTTCTCGACGTCCTGGCCCGGCGGGTGAAGACGACCGTACCCGTCGGGAGGAGACCCGGCGGCGTGACCACCAACGCCAGCGGCTCGCGCGCCTACGTCTGCAACAACGACTCGAACACCGTGTCGGTCATTTCCATCCCGGGGTTCGAGGTGGCGCAGACGATCCCGGTCGGCGCGCAGCCGGACGGGATCGCGTTCGTGCCCCGCCGTGAGCCGGCGGGCCGGAAGCGCTCCCGTTCGTCCTGACTTCCGTCACGGAGCCCACGATGATCGCGACGAACAACGGCTCGTTCCCCTGGAGGACACCGGACGCGCCCGACCGTCTCGACGGGGCGGCGCTCGATCGGGTCACGCGCGAGACGATCGACGCCCAGATCCGGGCCGGGCTCGACCTGGTGACCGACGGCCTCGTGCGCAGGACGGATCCGGTGTCCCACGTGGCCGGGAGCCTGGAAGGGGTCGCGCCGGGCGAGGAGCGACAGGGTTTCCCGGGGAGCGGGGGTCCCTACCGGGTGCCCGTCGTCAATTCGGAGATCGCCTGGAAGAAGCCGATCGTGACCGAGGACTTCCTGTTCGCGAAGGGAGGCAGCACCCGGCCGGTGAAGCCCGTGCTCCTCGGTCCCTACACCCTGTCGCGCGTCGCCGAGGACCACGCCTACAACGACCCGATGACGCTGGCGATGGGGTTCGCCATCGCGCTGAACCTCGAGCTGAAGGCGCTGCAGGCGGCCGGCGCCACCTGGGTCCAGGTTGACGAGCCGGCAATCCTCCTGGCCAGGGAAGACTTCCCGACCTTCACCCGTCTGTGGGAGGTGCTGGGTCGCGGCGTCACCCTCAGGCTCTGCCTGCACCTCGAAGGCGGGGACGTCCAGGGGCTCTATCCCGGCATCGCGCGCCTCAAGCGCCTCGCCTGTCTGAGCCTCGACTGCGTGCGCGGCCGGGCGAGTCTCGACCTGCTGCGGGACGCGCCGTTCCCGGAGACCCTCATGCTCGGCCTGGGCCTGGTCGACGGCCGGACCGAGCGCGCCGAGAGCCCCGAGGCGATGGCCTCTCTCCTGCGGTCCGTCCCGGGTCTCCCGCCCGGCGATCGGATCGTGCTCGGGACCGCCTCCGACCTGGGACGTCTCTCCCCGGAGGCGGCCTTCGCCAAGCTCCGGGCGCTCGCCGGCGCGCGCGACCTTGCCTGGCGCGTCTGAGGACGCGTGCTATACTTCCCGCGAGGTCTGACGAGAGTGTGGAATCACCGCAAACCCCGAGTGCACCGTCTCGCGACTGTCCTGGTGTGCGGGGCGCTGGCGATCGGCTCGAAGGGGGCCGCCGCCGCACCGGCCCCCGCCCCGCCGGCCGGACGCTCGGACGTGCGCTTCACGATCACCGAGAACGCCCTGCTCGACTGGCTCAAGGCGGCGACACCCTACACGTTCAGCGTCGGCAACCAGATCCTGAAGGTCGATCTGACTCTGTCGGATCCGCGCGAGCTGCAGCTCCTCGACTCCCGGGCGACCCTGAAGATCCGCCTGAGGGGGAGCGGTCTCGGCGTGGACCAGGTGATCCAGCCGGTGTTCACGCTGAATCACGACGCGGCCCGGGGCAGGTACTACGTCGTCGTCTCCAGTCTGACGGTGCAGCTCCCCGGGTTCGGGGCCATCGACCTCAAGGATTCGTTTCCGAAGTTCGAGATACCGGAGCTCCTCGAGGATCTCTACCGGTTCGGCGACCACCCCGTCGCGCTGAACCTCGATATCCGCCGCATCGCCGTGCTCGAGCACGCCCTCGAGGTCGGCGCCGACGTGAATTTCGCGCCCGCGTCCACCGCGGCGACCCGCGGCGCCCGCTAGGAGAATCGACATGATTGTGGATTTCGTGACCTTCCGCGTACGCAACGGCAAGGAGCAGGAGTTCGAGGCGCTGCATCAGGACGCGCTGAAGCTGATGCGCAGGTCGCGGGGCTTCATCAGCCAGGTCATGCTGCGCAGTCTCGAGGATCCCGCGGAATATCACGCACAGGTCCGCTGGGTGAGCAAGGAGTACCACGATCGCTTCACCGCGCGCGCGGACAGCGACACCAACGCCCTGCTCGAGAGGGGCGCCTCGATCCTCGAGAGAGCCCCGGCCCACCGCCTGCTCGAGCCCGTTTGAGAAGACAGGCGGCGGTCTAGCCGCCTCCGCCCCGACCCACGCCATGACTCGGACACGCTCCTAGGCGCGCCTCCAGAAAAGACACCAGGGTTGCGATCAGCCCGGGGTCCGTCGAGGCGAGCTCGAAGTGCGCCCCCGGTCCAGCGACGATCAAACTGCGTGGCGCTCCGCCGTCGGCGGGGACCGCCAGGGCCCGCGTCGTCGCGAGGGGCGTCCCCTCTTCGGAGCCGGCGATCAGGAAGACCGCGTCGGGGGGCAGGCGCGCGAGGGGAGCGCGGTAGGCGTCGGGGCGTCCCCAGGGCGACAGGAGGACCAGGGCCTTCGGGTGCGGGTCGGATCCTTCCCAGAGCTCGGCGCGAGCCGCCAGGAGCGCCCCCAGACCCGCTCCAACGATGCCGAGCCTGCCTCGTTCGACTCCGGGCTGCCGAGCGAGAAAATCGAGACCGGCGCGCACGTCCTGCTCGGCGTCGCGCAGGCTGTCGCCAAGATGGACGCTGAAGGCGTGCGCGTCGGGGAGGGACTCGCTGACGCTGGCCCCGTGGCCGCGCAGATCGATGGCCAGCGCGACGAGACCCCGCCCGGCCAAAGCACTCGCGGCCGCGGCGCAGGCGGAGCGGCTCGATCCCAGCGGGTGGATGAGGAGGACCCCCCCGGCGGGTGCTACCGGGCCCGACGGTCCGCCTGCCGGGCGATCCCGCGGCCGATAGAGCGACCCGTACAGCGTCTGCCCGTCGGCGGCCTGGAGCTTGACCAGTCTTGCCCCGGCCGCTTCTGTCTCACTGCGGTCCGCTTCCAGGAGATCCCTCAAGCCCGCCTCGATGCGTCGATCGATCTCCTTCCCGTAGGCGCGTCCCCCCTCCCGCCCGATCGCACGGAGCGTGTCGCGCAGGGCCGGATCCGTGCCGCGTCCCTTCAGGTAAAGTTCGAGGTAGATCGCGACCGCCCTGTCCCTCTCGCCGAGGGTGTGGTACGCCTCCGCCAGGTGTTCCTGGATGACCGGGACGCCGGGGGCCAGCCTCGACGCCTCCTCGAGGAGAGCGACGGCCAGGGGCAGGTCGCCCCGCATCCTGTAGGCCCACCCGAGCGAATCCTTGATGAATCCCTGCCGTCGGGGGGCGTACTGTCGCTCCTCGGCCAGACGCACGGCCGTTTCCAGGACGGAGACCGCCCGGTCCAGGTTCATCCGGTTGCGCGCGTAGTGGTAACCGAGGGCGTTCAGGAGATCGGGATCATCCGGGCTGGCCCGCACCTCCCGCTCGTACCACGACGCGGCGATGTCCGGCCGGCCGGCGCGGGCGTGGAAGTCGGCCAGGATGCCGCACGCGCGCACCAGGTTCGGGTTGGTCTTCGGCTCGGGATAGGCGCGCACGAACTCTTCGAGGGCGCTGGCCTGCTCGGGGGGCGGCAGATCGCGCGCCAGGATATCCTGGAACGCCCTGCGCGCCGCGCGGTGCGTCTCTTTTTCGCAGGCCAGGTGAGGAATCAGGGCCGCCAGGACGACGCCGACGGCGACGCAGGCCGAGGCGCCCCTCATCCGCCCGCCTGCCGCGGGCCGGGCGCCTGCGCCGGCCCCGGGTCCACCGCGACCGCGCTCGCCGGCAGCGTGAGAGTCACCACGGTGCCGCGCCCCGGGCGCGAGCGGATCTCGATCGTGCCGCCGTGCTCTTCGGCGGTCCGGCGCGCCAGGCCGAGGCCGAGTCCCGTGCCGCCGCTCCTGGTCGAGAAGTAGGGCTCGAACAGCCGCGGTAGAAGATGCTCCGGGATGCCCTCGCCCGTGTCCGTGACGAGGATGGCGACCCGGGTGTCTCCGCGACTCCCGCGAACCACCGAGGCTCCGACCACCAGTCTGCCGCCGGTCGGCATGGCCTGCAGCGCGTTCTCGATCAGGTTGACCAGGGCGCGCACCATGACGGCCCTGTCGACCATGACGAGCGGCAGGTCGGGGGGAACGTCGCTCTCGATCACCACCCCCGCCGGCGAGGCCTTGACGTAGGGCGCGAGCGCCTCCGCGATGAAAGCGGTGACCGCGAGCGGCTCCGGGCGCAGCTGCGGCAGGCGCGCGTAGGTGGAGAACTCGAAGGCGATCTCCCGCAGCACCGCCACCTGCTTCTGGATGTTGTCGAGACAGGCGTTGAGGACCGACTCGAAGCGCGCGTCCTTCGCCTTGAACACCCTCCGCACGTGCTCGACCGACAGCTGGATCGGCGTGAGAGGATTCTTGATCTCATGCGCCACCCGCCGGGCCATCTCCGCCCAGGCCGCCAGACGGCCGGAGCGCACGATCTCGGTGACGTCCTCCAGCAGGACGATCAGACCCGGCGGCCGTCCCTCCTCCGGGGCGAAGGGGATGAACACGGCCCGCATGCGGCGCGGCCCCGCGCCTTCGAGACCGGAGGACGCCTCCGCGCGCGGGCGGGCTATCTCCACCTCCACCTCGTCCTCGGCCTGCCCCAGAAGCGCCCGGCGCAGGGCCGTCATCAGCGGCGCGACCGCGGGATCGCGCGCCAGGTGGCCGGGAAGGTCCTGTCCGCTCTCCGGGGCGCCGAGGCTCCCGGCCAGGAAACCCTGGGCCGCCGGGTTGATGGTGATGATCGTCCCGGAGCCGTCGATCGACACGACGCCGGTCGTGGCGCTGCGCAGGATCTTCTCGATGTAATCGCCGCGCCGTCTGAGATCGTCCCGTTGTTGTTTCAGGGAGCCGGCCATGCGGTTGAACGCATCGACGAGGACCCTCGTCTCGTCGCCGCCGGACCTTTCGACCCGGACGTCCAGATCGCCCGTCGCCACGCGGCGCGCGGCGCGCGACAGCAAGGCGACCGGCCGGGACACCCGCTGCGCCAGGAGGTTGCCGACAATCGCCAGCAGGAGTATGGCGAAGCACGTGACGATCAGCACGGCGTCCTCGATCTCTCCCTCGCGGCGGGCGGCCACGCGGCTGTGCTCGATGAGCGGGATGGATATGGAGCCGATGGTCCCCTGCCGGTCGATGCGCATGGGAGCGGCCAGGGTCAGGAAATCGAGGTCGCCCGACCGCTCCTCGGCCAGGAAGAACGGTTCCCGGTCGAGGTAGATGGCGCGGTAGGACTGTCCGTTCATGCGCTCGTCGAGCAGACCCGAGCTGTAGAGCTCGCGCGTGCTGGTCGCCAGCAGCTCGGCGTCGCGGTACACGTTGATGTCCTGCCGCACGACCCGGCCCAGCCAGAAGACCACGTCGTCGTCGATCACCCCGCCCTCCTCCGGGCGAGTGACGGTGAGGTAGTCCTCCGCCACGTGCCGCGCCACCTGCAGCGAGGCGAGCCCGGAGGTGGTGATGTTCCTGTCGATCTCGCGTGTCGTCGATCGTGTGGTGAAGAAGGCGAGGGTCAGGAGCGGCAGCAGTCCGGCAATGAGGAACACCGTCACCAGGCGCCGTGAGTAGGTGGCGCCCAGGGTCGGCCGCGGCAGGTGCGGGCGGGCGGCCCAGGCGACGGCGCGGGCGAATCCGACGACCAGCAGCGCCAGCAAGCCGTTCAGGAGGAAAAGACGCAGAGTACCGGCCAGGATGGTCGTGCGGCTCGGGTGCAGGTGGGCCAGGGCGAAGATTTCCCGGGGCCCGCGGAAATAGAGGATGAACGCCTGTCCGCCCCGCAGATCATCCGTGCACCAGACGCGCCCCGCCTTGTCGACCGCGGCCAGGATTTCCGGGGAGGGCGGCGGGATCTCCCCGCCCGACTCGTACAGACGCGCGAGGGACGGCGAGAAGACGGCGACGAGCGGCTCCGTTCTCAGGAGCTCGGGATTGCTGCGCGAAGGGGCCGGCGCCCGGAACAGCCCGGCGCCCAGAGTCCCGCCGCCGAGAATGGGCAGGTTGTCGTAGTCGTCCGAGACGGTCAGGACCACGAGGAGCGGCAATCGCACGCCTCCGACCCAGAACGCCCCGACGATCACGGGCTTGTGCACCGTGATCTCGGGTCGCGGCGGGAGCTCGACGACGCCCCGCCCGACCGCGGCGCGGGCCTCCTCGAACGGAACTTCGAGCATCGGCGCGAAGTCCAGGGCGAAGCGGCCCAGGAGCGCTCCGTGAGAATCGAAGACCCGCAGGGACGAGGCCAGGCCGCGATCGGCGACCGGTGTCGCGTGCCACAACCGGTAGGGCGCCGAGTCGGATCCCTCGGCAGCGAGGGCCGCGACCGCGGCGAAGTCCGGATCGCGGGCCAGGGACAGGGCCTCGCGCAAGGCCTCGCGGCGCATCTGCTTCTGGTCCAGGACCAAAGGCCTCAGCTCATGATCGAAAAAGGCCCGGCGCAGACGATCGTACGAGTGGTGCAGGACGGGGCCATAGGCGAGCGTCAGAAGAAGCACGAAGCCCGCCGACCGCAGCGCGAAGGGGACTCCTTCGGACTCGGCCCCCCGCAACAGACGGAGCAGTCTCCAGTCGCCGGGACGGGGCGCGTGACGCAGCGCCAGATCCAGAAGCGCCCGCAGCAGGAGACCCGCCGCCAGGACCAGGAGAAAGAGGGCCGCCTGGAGCAGGAGCCGCGGGGACAGCATCTCGCCCGGCTCCACCCGGCTCACGTCGACGCGTGCGTCGAGCACCATGCGATCGAGAATGACACGCAGGGTGGCACCGGCCGCGCACGCGACGACGACGGTCGCGATGAGCGCTCCGTGCCGCATCCGTCGACGGCGCCCCGGATCTTCCACGGTGCGCATCGACTGCAGGGCCAGCCCGAAGATCCACGCCTGGGCGCAGCAGGCGGCGGCGGTCAGAAGGAGATCGGCAGGCGAGCGCAGGAGCCCCGCGTACCCCGAGGAGGCGTAGATCGAGATGTCGTAAGCGGCGAGGCGGGGCAGACTCGACAGGTCGGCCATGATCATCAGGATAATTCGCATCGTCCACAGCGAGATCGTCCCGGCCAGGACCCGCCCGACCGGGGACTGGATGACGCCGGCTCGCAGCGGGAGACACCAGGCGAGCAGGACCGCGACGGCGGCCAGGAGTCCGCCCGCCAGGCGCAGGTGGCGGCGACGATCGCCGATCTCCTGGGTTGCGCGGCGATCGCGCAGGCTGACGATCCCGAGTCGCCCGCCGTCCGGGGCGCGCAGCGGAAAGGCCAGGGACAGCGCCCCTTCGCCGCCCAGCCGTCCCCAGTGGCGGTCTCCCTGCCGCTCGAAGAGCTGCGCCAGGTCATCCATCTCGGAGGGGGTCTCCCGGAAACGGACGATGGCGGGGCCCGTGTCCTGCCAGCGGGGCAGAAAGGACAGCCTCGCTCCCGAGGCGTCGCGCGGCTCGCCCTCCCCGGGTGGCTCGAGCACGAACTCCGCGACCCAGCGCGTGCCATCGGCGGAGCAGACCGCGGCGTACAGCCGGCGGGAGGCTTCGCGACCGCCAATCCCGTAGACCGGCCCCGGGCAGGGCCTGGCCAGCAGGGTCCGCGGCGCTTCGGAGCTGTTCCCGTCCCACGCCACGAGGGACCCGTCGTCCCGGTAGATGGACGAGCCGAGACGCTCCTGAGGCAGGGCGCTCGACGAGCGCACGCGCTCCGCGAGAACGAACGCGGAGCGACGATCTCCAAACGGAGCGCGGCCCCGCTCGAGCGGCCGCGACAGGTCGGCCAGGAAGGACCCGAAATCCGCCTCGATGGCGCGGGCCTGAGTTTCGAGCCGCTGCCGCGCCGAAGCGTCCCAGCGCTCCCGGATGAGACGGGCGCCGCGGTTCTCCAGCAGGCCGAGCCCACCAAGGGCGACGCACCCTGCGGCGAGCGCCAGAAGGGGCGCGCGCAGGGGCCCGGCGCGGCGACGCCGTGGCCACAGGGCGATGATCGGGGGGACCCCGGCGCACACCAGCAGCACGATCCGCGGCAACGGCTCCAGCAGGGCGAATCCCCGTGACAGATCGACGCATGACGCGATGAGGACCAGCCCTTCGAGGACGAGGAGGAGGGCGGGAGTCACCGGATCACTTCGGCTCGCGGATTTCGCGGATATGCCAGGCCGCGCCCTCGCGCTCAGGGTTCTCCTCGGCGGGGTCGCCGGGCGACGCGGCGGCCCCCGGGGCGGGCGCGGCGGCGAGGAGGGCGCACAACAGGTGCTCCGCGGCGCCTGGGACGGCCGTGTCGCCGGGCAATCGTGTGACTGACATCGGGTGTCGGAGAGAGCGCTGCGAATCTCCCCGGGCGAATCGTTATGCTAATCTACGCCCGCCCGTGAGTCAACAAACGTGAGCCCCGAAACACGCATCGTCCGCGGGCACCCTGTCCGCGCGCCGCGGAATGAGTCGTCCCCTCGCCGTGTGGGCCGGCGCGTTCTCCGTGCGACGCTCGTCGTCCTGGTCCTCGTAGCACCCGCGCGCGCCGAGGAGCGCAGCGGCGCGGGCGGAGCCGCCGCCTTCCGTCATGTCCTGGAGCTGGCGGGGACGATCGGCCCGCGCAAGAGCGGTACTTACGCCGACGGGCGCGCCATCGAGTACATCGCCCGCGAGATGGAGGCCGCAGGGCTCTCCGTCACCCGGCAGGCCGTACCGGTCGCGACCTTCAACGAGGAGGAGCGCTCGATCGGATCGTGGAACCTGATCGGCGAGCTGACCGGCGCCACGCGCGACACGATCGTCCTGGCGGCACACCACGACTCGAGGAACGCCGCGGTCCCCGGCGCCAACGACGATGCCTCGGGCGTGGCGGTTCTCCTGGAGGTGGCGCGTGCCGTGGCGCGGCGGCCGCACCGGCTGACCTACCGCTTCATCTCCTTCTGCGCCGAGGAGGAAGGGCTCCTCGGGTCGCGCTTCTATGTCGAGCACGGGGATCTGTCGCCGGTGCGCGTCATGATCGCGCTGGAGATGGTCGGTCGCGGGGAGCTCCTTGTCGGTCCCGTCCCGGAACCACCCGCGCTCTGGGCCCAGGGTCTGCTCCTGCACGCGGCGCAGGAGACCGGGGCGCGGGGGGTGGTGGCGCGACCGCTCTGGTCCCTCGCTCCGAGATTCCTCGATCTGCCGTTCAACGCCGACCACGAGGCGTTCCTGGAGCGGAAGATCCCCGCCTTCCTCGTCCTCGGGACGTTTCCGGCCTGGGCCTACCACACCACGGAGGACGGCGTGAATGGCGTGCGCCCGGAGGCGCTCGACCGCGCCGTGCGGGTCGTCGGCCGGATCCTGCAGGACCTCGATGCGTCGCCCGCCGCGGCCCCGGACGACCCGCATTACCTTCCCCTGATGCTGTTCGGGAGAGGATTCCTCCTTCCATCGAACGCGCTGCTGATGGTCTCGTGCGCGGCCCTTCTCGGCTGGGGTCTCCTGGCGCTGCGTCGCGTGCGCGCCATCGCCAGGCCGCGCGCCATCATCGAGACCGTGCGGGTCCTGATCGTGACGGGGGCCGCGACCGCGATCGGGCTGTCCGGCCTGTTCCTGTCCGAGAGGGTCATGGAGCGGATCCACGAGGTGCGTTACCCGTGGATCGCGCACCAGGGACTGCACGTCGCCCAGGGGATCGCCTGGGCGCTGTTCACGTCGTGGATCGGTCTCAACCTGTTCCGCCGGATCAAGCCGACGGTCGAGCCCGGTCCCTACCTGGCGGCGGCGTTCATCGTGCCGGTCGCCTGGGTGGCGGCGGCCCTGCGCGAGGGGTTTCCCGAGATCGCGGTGATCATGGCGGTGCCAATCCTGATGTTTCTCGCGTCGCGCAATTTCGAGAGCACCGGCCGGAAGCTCGCCCTCGGTCTGGGCGCTGCGGCGCCGTTCTTCTGCCTGATCGCGCTCCGGGACTACCGGACGCTGGTCGACCTGGGCGGCGTGTCGCCTTCACCGCTGCTCCTGTTCGGAGGCCTGTTCTCGGTCGCGTTCCCTCTGGCGTTGTACCTGGCGCACGTCGCGTCGTTCCAGGACTGCCTGCACAGCCGGGTCTGGTGGTGGCTGTCCGGCCGCCGCGTCGGACTGGCCGCCCTCGCGCTGTCGCTCGTCCTCCTGGGCGTCAACGCGATTCTGCCGCCCTACGACTACCGGAGCCGCCAGGTGGTGAGAGTGCGCGAGCGGGTGGACCTGAACGGGAGGCGGGCCGTGGCGACGATCCGCTCGAAGGACCGCCTGCGCGGCGTGCGGCTCCTGGGCGGGGGAGGCCACGTCGTCGATCCGGCGGAGTCGACGGAGCGCATCGATCTGCCGTTCCCTTCCGAAGAGATCGACTTCGCGGCCGATGCCGTCCCGGCGGCCGGCGCAAGCGGGACGGTCGTCACCACGCATCTCAGGGCCCCCGTCGCCACCGACCGGATCAGCTACGTCTTCTCCTCCCGCTCCGGGTTCCGGGTGCCGGGACGCGGCGAAGAAGTGCGCCACCGCTACACCTTCACCGAGATCGTCCCCCGGCGCGACCCGATCGGCACGTTCCACTTCGTCCTTTCCGAAGGGGGCGATCTGTCGGTCGAGCTGAGGGCCGACTTCGAGGAGGATCTTCTGGGGCTCCGGCCGTCTTCGGACCTGCCGCGCGTTTTCGTGCACCAGGCGACCATCGAAGGATCGCGGCATCTCCTGGGTCCGGCGCACAACCCCTCGCCGCGCCCCGCGGACGGCACGACCGGCGACCGGTGATCTGATAATATCGCCGCCTTCCCTGGCTGGCCGCGCGCCGGCGGGCGGGGGGCACCATGGACGCGCCGCTCGAGGCGGATGAAATGATCGACACGGTCGGGCTGTACTGTCCCGTGCCCATCATCAAGACGGCGGAGAAAATCAAGAAGATGGAAGCCGGCCGGACCCTGGAGATCCTGTCGGACGACCGGGTCATTCTGATCGACATGCCGGCCTGGTGCCGGTCCACCGGGAACGATTACCTGGGTCACAGACACGAACGAGGGGAGTACCGGCTGTTCGTGAGGAAGGCACGCGAGGGAGAGTTCACTCGATGAGCGATCGACCGACGGCACGACCGGAGAAGGTGCGGGCGATCGGATTGCTCTCCGGGGGCCTCGACAGCACTCTGGCCGCCCGGGTCCTTCTCGAGCAGGGGATCGAAGTCATCGGGCTGCACTACTCCACCGGGTTCTGCATGAACGACCATCGCCGGGCGATGGCCCGCCCCGACGAGGACCCGAAGCGGATGCGCAACGAGGGGCTGCGCGCCGGAGCGGATCTCGGCATCCCGATCGAAGTCCTGGACGCCGGCGAGGCGTATCTGAAGATGGTCCTGAATCCGAAGCACGGGTACGGGGCCAAGGCCAACCCGTGCATCGACTGCCGCATTTTCATGATCCACGGCGCCGCCGAGTACATGCGTGAGCACGGCGGGCACTTCGTGTTCACCGGTGAAGTCCTGGGACAGCGGCCGATGTCGCAGCACATGCAGTCCCTGCGGCTGATCGAGAAGGAATGCGGGATTGAGGGATACCTCCTGCGTCCCCTGTCCGCCCAGCATCTGCCGCCCACTCTCCCGGAGCAGCTCGGCTGGGTGGACCGCGACAGCCTCCTCGGGATCTCCGGCCGATCGCGCAAGGAGCAGATGGAATGGAGCCGGACATGGGGGATCAGCGACTACCCGCAGCCGGCGGGGGGATGCTGTTACCTGGCGGATGAGAACTTTGCCCGCCG
>JBGPED010000049.1:0-15981 GCA_041482595.1 Acidobacteriota bacterium | reverse complement strand
GGGCACATGGGGATTGCGGCCCCATGCTTCGTTGCTCGTCGTCAACGATGCAACCAGCATCGTTTCCTCCTCGCGCCTCGCCTGGAACTCGCAAGCCCCATGTGCGCGGCCCATGCTATTACTCGGACACGCTCCTGGCCCGCGCGACTCTGAAGATCGGGCGGCGTCGCGAGACGCGCGTCACGCCCAGATGCCGGGGATCTCCAGGTGGCAGGAGGGGCAGCGGCCGACGACGAGGCGGTTCTCGGTCATCGCCATGCCGACGCGCCGGATCAGCAGCTGCTTGCAGCGCGGGCAGTAGGTGTTGTTGCCCGGATGACCCGGGACGTTGCCGATGTAGACGTACTGCAGACCCTCAGCGACGGCGATGTCGCGCGCCTTCTCGAGGGTGGCCACCGGAGTCGGCGGCAGGTTCTTGATCCGGTAGCCGGGGTGGAAGCGGGTGAAGTGGATCGGCACGTCGCTGCCGATGTCGTTGCGGACGAACCGCGCCAGGTCCCGCAGCTCCGCCTCACCGTCGTTGAGGGTGGGCACGACGAGCACGACGATCTCGGTCCACATCTTCTTCTTGCGCAGCCGGCGCAGGGTGTCGAGCACCGGCTTCAGCTCCCCGCCGCAGACCTCCTTGTAGAACTTCTCCGTGTAGGCCTTCAGATCGATCTTGACGGCGCCGAGGACGCCGATCAGGTCGTCGAGCGGCTCCTGCTGGATGAAGCCGTTCGAAACCATGATCGTGCGGATACCGGCCTTCCTGGCCGCCGCCGCGATGTCGTAGACGTATTCGGCGTAAATCACCGGCTCGGTGTAGGTGCAGGCGATGGTCGGCGCGGCGTACTTGCGCGCCATCGCCACGACCTCCTCGGGGCGCAGGGGAAAGGTGGGGGCCTGTTCCGGCCGCACCTGGGCGATCTCCCAGTTCTGGCAGAAGTGGCACTCGAAGTTGCAGCCGGGCGTGGCGAGCGACAGCGACGAGGTGCCCGGCAGGACGTGGTTGAACGGCTTCTTCTCGACCGGGTCGAGGTGGATGGTGCACGGCCGGGAGTGGACGAGCGTGTAGTACTTGCCGCCGCGATTCTCCCGGACGCCGCAGGCGCCGCGCTCGAGGTCGGCGACGCGGCACTTGCGCGGGCAGAGGCCGCACTCGACGCGCCCGCCCTCGACCTCCTTCCACCAGCGGGCCGGCGTGAGGGGGAGTTCGCCGCCCTCCGGTGCTATGAGCGACGGCCCCAGCGACTGATCCTGGGCGAAGGACGGGCGCACGACACCGACATCGGGCAGACACGCGGCGCAGGCCCCGGCGAGGAGCCCCTGCAGGAAAAGCCGGCGCTGCGGGTCGTTTCTGATCATGGACTCTCCTCACACCTCCGCGATCGTCAGGCGGGCCGGGTCGGCCTCGCCGAGGCCGAGCTTCGCGGCGGCGGCCAGCCAGACCGGCTCGCGCTTGTCCGCGGCGAGTGTGGGCAGACCGACCTCGCGCCGCCGCGCCTCGATTGCATGCCACCCGACGGCGTCGACCGCCACCGGGTCGGCGGAGGCAAGCACGGTCTGGTACGGCCAGGTCCAGCGCGGGTTGCGCGCCGGCCCGCTCTGGCATTGCGCGGTCGAGGCGTCGACGACGGTCAGCCGCAGCTTGTCGTGAATCAGGGGGTAGGCCAGAAGGTGCGGGATGTAGGGGGCGCAGCCCTCGGCGTGGTGCTTGTTGGGGTTGTGGATCACGCCGTACCAGTTCTTCATGCCGATCGACACCCCGGCGAGGTCGTGATCCTTGAGCACCCCGACGCTGATGAGCGCCGTGAGATCGTTCACCAGCAGCCGGGCGAAGCACGATCCGCCCGGGCCCCATTCCCGCGGCGTCCAGTCGAAATCGTTGTTGATGCCGAAGCAGTGCACGCCCGATCCCTCGCGGGTGATCGGGAAGCCGGCCATCTCCAGCTCGCGGTCGCTGCGGTCGAACACCACGATGCTGCGGGCCGGCAGGCCGGCCTCCTGCAGCCAGTCGCAGAGCCGCTTCACCAGCTGCGGGCTCGGGGAGAGGCCGCGCCCGGCCAGGCAGTTCAGCTTGAGTCCGACCACGTCCGTCGGCCGGAACAGCCGGCGCAGGGCGGCGACCGGCGACCCTTCGCCGGCCGCCCGCGCCACCGCCGCACCGAGCGCATCGTCGAGCCTGGCAGCGTCGAGTGTCGCCTTGTCACCCAGCAGGCCGTCGCGCCGGGCGCGGGCCACGATCGGCCGGACCGGCGCCGAAGCGGGCGAGGGAGGCGGCCCCGGGATCGACGTCGGGGGCCCCGCAGGCGAGGAGCCGGCGCCAGCGCGCCGGAGGAACACGCCGGAAGCCGGAGCGCCGATGAGCGCTTTCAGGATCAGGCGGCGCGTCGGATCAAGTCCCACCCGAGTCTCCTTTTTTCGCACCACGGTGCTCCGCGAATTTTTGTCCCTCGAAGACCTCGAAGACCGCCCCCTCGCGCCAGGCGTCCTCGGGAAGGCCCGCCTTCTGCGACAGGTGCGACAGTGTCTGCTCGAGCGTCCATTTTTCCTCGACCGGGACCTGCGGCAGGAAGAGGGCGCGGTGGTTGCCCTTCTTCAGGACGATGCCGTGGCGCCCGATCGCGATCTTCTCCCAGGAGTCGATCGGTTGCGGTGGCGACATGACCGTGACCTCGACCTCAAGCCACGGCAGCTCCTCCGGCCTGACCGGCGGAAAACGCGGATCCTGGAGGGCCGCGCTGGCCGCGGCGATGACCACCGCCTCGGGGAGCGGGTAGGCCGGGTAGACCTGGCCGATGCAGCCGCGCAGCCGGCCCTGGCGGGCGATGTCGCGCGGGTCGGTGCGGTTGAGGGTCACGAAGGCGGCTTGCAGGCGGCTCATCTCGGCCCGGGCGGCGGCCGGAATTTCGCGCAGCGCCCGGCGCAGATCGTCGGTGCCGCGCAGCTCGGTGAGCAGCGTGGCGCGCGCGACTTTGACCAGGCGGCTGCCGAGGTCGTCGCTGATGCGCGCCGCCGAGGACGGGACGGACGGGTAGGGAGGCGGGGGGCCGAGCGGCTCGCCCGGGGGCGGTTGGCCGTCGGCGTAGGCGAGCGCGACGTAGGTCACCGCGCTGTCGGACTCGAATCCCGGGATGTCGATCGATGCGTACTGCGCCAGCCGCGCGGCTTTCGCGTCCGGCGCGATGCGCGATAGCAGCTCGAGCAGGACCTGAATGCCCTCGCGCCCGCAGATGGTGTCGGAGGTCTCCTCGAGAAACTTCCTGAATCCAGTGGCGTCCGGAGTCAGGAGGTAACCGAGCGCCCGCGTGTCGAGGGCGCGGATCGGCTCGCGCGCCTTGATCGCAGATGGGCCGAACGGCACATAGTCGTAGTTCGGCCCGTAGTGCGTGAAGTCGCTCGAGAACACGAACAGGGTGCGGCCGTCGCGCAGGCGGGCGAGCCGCGCCGCGAGGTCCCTCTGCATCGTCGGGTCGGTGCGGCCGGCGAGGATCGGCACAAGGCAGAAGCGATCGAGCCGCTCCTGCAGGAACGGCAGCTCGATCTCGACGCTGTGCTCGTGGTCGTCGGCGTCGGGCACGACCCTCACGGTCTTCCCGTCGACCAGCCGGTCGACCTCCTCATGGCACAGCGGCACCTCGCCAGCGGGGGTGCGGAAGGCGGCCGCCGCGGAAACCGCGAAGCCCGTGAACGACACGTGGTGCGAGGGGCCGACGACGACGACGCGATCGAAGTCGCCGGGGTTCAGGTTCCGGAAGGCGGCCGCCGCAGCGAAGCCGGAGTAACGCCAGCCGGCGTGCGGCACGATCAGGGCGACCGGTTTGCCGTGGAGCGCCGGGGCGCCGGCCGTGGCACGCACCAACCGGTCGACCTCGGCGGAGATCAGCGACGGCCGATCCGGATACCACGATCCGGCGACCGCCGGCGGGCGCACCTCGCCGCCACGCCGCGCCGGCGCCGCGGCGACCAGCAGGGCGCCACACAGCAATGCCAGGGCGAGCCGGTAGGCCGGGTGGTTCTTCATGACGCCACCGGTCGCGAGGCGAGCGTGAAGGCCGACTGGGGCGAGCGCGACTCGCCGGCGCGGGTGACGCGGATCGCCGCGAGATCGACGACCGGGCACTTCGCCTCGCACAGGCCACAGCCGACACAGCGATTCGGATCAACGACTGGCCGCTGCAGGCGCAGCGGTTTGCCGTCGCGGCCCATCACCGTCGTCTCGTCCAGCCGGATCGCCTTGGGGGTGGTCGGGCAGACCTCCTGGCAGACGATGCATGGCGTCTCCATGCCCCAGGGCAGACAGCGGCCCCGGTCGATGAAGGCGGTGCCGATCTTGACGCCATACCCCTCCGGCCGCGTCCACCCTTTCTCTTCCGCGCTCATGGCGCGGATCGCCCCCGAGGGGCAGACCTGCCCGCACAGGGTGCAGCTCGGCTCGCACCAGCCGCGCCGCGGCACGACGACCGGCGTCCACAGCCCTTCGATGCCGGTCTCGACGAGCGAAGGTTGGATGGCGCTGGTGGGGCAGACGTTGCCGCAGGCGCCGCAGCGCAGGCAGCGGGCGAGGAACGCCTCCTCGGCGAGAGCGCCTGGTGGGCGGATCGCCTCCGGGCTGGCGCTGCCCCCGGCGCCGGCGGTGGCGCGGAACAGTGGCAGCAGCGCCGCGCCGCTGAAGGCCGCGACGAGGAACTGCCGCCGCGGCAGCGCCACGCCGCCCGCCGGCGCGGCGACCGGCGCGAACGGCTGATAGGCGATCGCGCCTTCGGGGCAGACCGCGACGCAGTTCAGGCAGACGTGGCACTCGGAGACGCGGTGCTTCGCGAACGGCTCGTCGGCGCCCTGGCAGTCGGCGGCGCAGCGATCGCAGTGCGTGCACAGACCTGGGTCGACCTGGATGCGGTACACCGCGCCGCGCGCTACCCACCCGAGGAGCGCGCCCAGCGGGCAGAGCGCGCGGCACCACCAGCGGGCGATCCAGACGTTGGCGACCAGCATGGCGAGGAACAACGCACCGGTGAGCCAGGCGACGCGGTACAGGCGCGGGCGGTACTCCTGACCAGGCAGGGCGGCCGACCCGGCGGGCACCAGGCCGGAGGCGAACGACCGCAACCCGAGCGACAGCGGATCGAGGAGGCCCATCTGCAGGCTCCCGAGCGCAGTGACGACCAGGAGCGCGACGAGAACCAGATACTTCCAGCGGAAGTGCGGGCGCCAGCGGTTCACGGTCGCGGGGGGGCCGCACCGCCAGCGACGCGTGGCCCGCGATACGAGATGGTGCATCGTCCCGACCGGGCAGAGCCAGCCGCAGAACGCCCGGCCGAAGACGACCGTCAGCGCCACCAGCGCCAGCGACCAGAGGAACGCCGCCGGCAGCACCCACGACGAGGCGAGCACCGACAGCGCCGCCAGCGGGTCGAGGTGGAACAGCCACTGGACCGGGAAGCGACGGATCCCTTCGTCGGTCATCAGGGCCAGCGTGGCGATGAACAGCAGCAGGAAAAAGGTCTGGTAGGTGATGCGGTAGATCCGCGGCCAGTAGATCGGTCCGCGGGGCCGGCCGAAGAGCCGCCAGCCGAACGAAGGCCGGCGCGTCACAGCGTGCCGCTCAGGATCCGACATGGATCTCCTCGAGCGGGGCGCCGAACGTCCCCAGGCCGCGCCCCTGCGCCAGGACGATGTGGCCGATGTCGCGCGGGTCGGCCCCGAGGAGGGTCGCCCCCCACGCATCGAGCGCCACCGGATCGGTGCCGGCGGCGATCGCGCCGACCGGGACGACGTCGTCGAGGCGCCCGCCCTGGGGTCCGCCGCGCACCATCACACGCGTTGCGTCCACCACCGTCAGGGACGGGCGGAAGGCGACGGCGAGATCGGCGATCGCCTCGTGGATCCTCTGGTGCAAGCGTCCGCGGTTTCCTCCGAGAAAACCGTAGAGGTTCTTCAGGCCGCAAGTCAGGCGGCTCAGGCCGTGATCCTTCACCACCGGGACGTTGATCAACCGGTCGGCGGCGAACACCGGGGCGAAGATCTCCCAGTTGTCGAGGACCGAGCCGTCGAGCCTGGCGGTGATGAAGCCGGCGCGCGGCGGGATGAGGACCTCGGCGCCGGCCTGCCGCGCCGCCGCCTCGATGCCGGAGCGGACGGCGGTGCGCGCGGCGTCGTGGACCGGAACCTCGGCGACCACGATCCGGCCGGCCCCTGCCTCGCGGCACAGCCGCACGACTTCCGCCACGACCTCGGGGTTGGTGTTCGCTCCCTGCTCCGGTGTGCGGTCCCACGCCATGTTCGGCTTGACCAGGACCGTCTCGCCCGGCCGCACGAAACGCGCCATCCCGCCGACCCGCTCGACCGCAGCCCGCACCAGGTCGGCTGGCCGCCCGCCGCGGGCGATCACCGCGGCCGGGCGGAGCGGATCGGCGGCGACGGTCCAGACGGGGGTCGTCTTCACGCTGGCATGCCATCCCCAGCGGCCGGGGGAGAGAAGCCCGAGCGCCGCCGCGGCGCCGGAGCCGCCGATGACGAGGCCGGCCTGGCCGAGCCGACGCAGCACGGTGCGCCTGTCGGGACGGTGTGTCATGGCTGGCCTCCCGTCTTGTCGATTGGAAGCTCCGGATCGAACGACCGAAGACTGCGGTCGACGCGCTCGGCGAGCTGCAGGAGGCGTTTGCGGTCGGTGCCGGCGGATGGATCGCCGATGATGCGCGCGTACAGGCGGCCGCGGCGGAAATAGACCGACTGGTCGGCGACGGAGGCCTCATCACCCGGGCCGGAGACCCGCTCGGGGCCGGCGTCGCGCGTCAGCACACGCGCGGCCCCCGCCTCGGCGTCGAAGATCAGGAGCTCCACTTCGGCCGCCGGATCCTCGATCGTCCAGAAGAGGAGACGCCGGCAGCCGGCGGCGCGCAGGCCATCGGCGGCGCCGTCGACGCGCTCGTACAGCCGCTCGGCGGGGTAGTCGCCGGAGGGCCGCGGGAATCCGGAGAGCAACGTCGTAACGGCGGAGGGCGCAGAGGATGGGGCCGGCGGCGCCGGCGGGAGAACGGGGCCGAATGAGCGCGACATCCCACCGGCTACGAGCCACGTCATGATGGCGACGAGCGGCGCCGCCATCAGGAGGCGCCCGAGGAAGCGGAGCGGACGATTGTCGCGCATTCCGGCTATCCCAATTTGTGCCGGCCGGGGTGCCGAGGGTTCCGCGCCTGCCGGGACTCCTTATGTTAGCCCAGACCGGGCCGGAAGTCGCGCCAGATGGGGGTCCGGGCTCGGGGGCCCGAAGTCGTCAGGTCAGATCATGTCGGCGCGGTCTTCACCTGCCAGGTGGCCCCGCATCCAGGACTTCACGGTGTCGTGACCTGCCCCTGGTTGTTGTACCAGTCGTCAAGTTGGTTCCTGAGCACGACCGGCAGCATCAGGATCCTTTCAGGAGACGGTTCCTATCATGTCCTGAAGCCGTACCAGGGCTCGTTCCGCCATCCGGCTCCTGCCCCTCTCCCATCTGGCCACCATGCACTCGTTCATTCCTAGGCGTCCGGCCAGCGCCTTCTGGGAGAGCCGGTGGGCCCTGCGGCAGGCCTTGAGCTTCTCAGGCAGGGACTGGCCGGGCGGGAAAGGGACGTAGCCCAGGAATCGGCGGAGGCGGTGCAGTACAGGGCGCTGGACCGGGACTCGGTGTCCGCCCGGCGGGGACTGTCGACCGCCTGAGCCAAGAACCTCCGCAGCACCGCGCTGTTTGACACTCCCTTGGTCCTTTGGCTACCATCGCACCGGCCATTCTCTCCAGGTCCCAGCAATCGAGGCAGATGGCCAGGAGCGGCCGCGGCAATCGAGGGCGCGAGGAACGATCGGCGCGCCGGGCCGGGTCGTCCGGAGAGTCCGTCCGGCGTGGACAGAAACGTCAAGCTCAGGCTGGAAAGCCGCATCGGCTACGTGGACCTGGTCCACGAGATGGCCGAGGGACTGGCGCGCCGGATGGGCTTCGCGAAGTCGATGGCGCTCAACATCGGGCTCGCGGTGCGCGAGGCGGTGATCAACGCCATCAAGCACGGCAACGGGATGGACGCCTCGAAGGAGATCGAAGTGAGCTTCGAGCAGGACGACGGCCTGTTCCGGGTGCGCGTGCGGGACCAGGGACCCGGGTTCGACTGGGCCCACACCTCGAACCCGCTCGACCGGGAGAACATCTTCCGCACCAGCGGCAGGGGGATCTTCTTCATGAAGCATTTCGTCGACCGGGTCGAGTTCCAGCGCCGGAGAGGGAAGGGGACGGAGGTCGTCCTCGAGAAGAAATTCGAACAGTCCGGCCGTGCCGGGCGCGGCGGCGAGGTCATCAAGCGGAGGAAGGGATGAAGGCGAACGCCAGGCACCACGGGAAGGTCACCGTCGTCGATCTCTCCGGGAAGATCACCATCGGGGAGGGGGACATCAAGCTGCGCCAGGCGGTGAACGCGCTTCTGGACGAGGGGCGCAAGAACATCATCCTCAACCTGGGCGGCGTGTCCTACATGGACAGCGCCGGCATCGGCGAGCTGGTCGCCTGCTACAAGCGTGCCCGGGAGAAGGGGGCGACCCTCAAGCTCCTGAATCCCAACGGCAAGGTGCAGGACCTCCTCATCCTGACCAAGCTGCAGGAGATCTTCGACATCTACCGCGACGAGCGGGAGGCCCTGGCCAGCTTCTAGGGGCGAGCGCGCCCCACCCGCCCGCGCGCCCGTCCGCCTCGGTGATCTCCCCGACTTGACGGCCGTCCCCGACAGGAGTATTGATGGTGACAGATCGGGGAGGCCGCGACACGGGACCCCGTCATCCAGACTCATCCTTCTCCCGTCCTCCAGGTGTCGGACCGGCACCGATCATCGTGGAGGACCACCATATGATCGGACTGGCGTGGTTGCGTCGCCGCGGGCCCTGCTGCATCGAGACCCGCGCCATGGCCGACTGGCAGGTTGTGCAGGTGAGAGGGAAGTTCGTCGCAGGCGAGCCGGAGAAGAAATTTCTCGCGGCCGTGGACGGCATCCTGCAATCCGGGGCGATGCGGGTCGTCGTCGATCTGACGGAGTCGCTCCTGGCGGACGACAGCGTGGCGACCGCGGCCTCGGAGGCGTATCACAAGGCGCGCGAGAAGGGGGTCGACATGCGCTTCGTGGTGCAGCCCGGCAGAGCCGGCGGCTACTACCACATGGCTGGCCTGGAGATGAACATCCCCACCTTCTCCCGGCTGACCGGGGCGATTGAGATCTGACGGTGGGACGGCTCAGAGGAGCAGGCGTTTCCTGAGCCCGGCAAGGTAATTGAGCGCCTGGATCGGAGTCATCTCGTCGATCCGGGCGTGGCGGATCTCCTCCAGGATCGGATCCTCCTCGGGTGCGAACAGGCCGAGCTGAGCGGGCGCCGGTGTTGTCCGGCCGGGTCCGGCCTCCGCCGCCACAACGGGCTCGCCGGACGGGCCCGCTCCCGTTGACGCACCGTGTCCCCGCGCCAGCTTCGGGCGACCGTCGCGCGACAGTTCCTCCCGCTCCAGGTTCGAGAGCACCTCCCTGGCCCTTTCGATCACCTCCCGCGGCAGACCCGCCAGGCGCGCCACCTGGATGCCGTAGGAGCGGTCGGCGGCCCCCTCCAGCACGCGGCGCAGGAACACGATCGTGTCGTTCCACTCGCGCACCGCCATCGTCAGGTTGCAGACCCGCGGCTTCAGGAGCGCCAGCTCGATCATCTCGTGGTAGTGCGTGGCGAACAGCGTGCGCGCCGCGACCGCGGGCACGTCGTGCAGGTACTCCGCCACGGACCAGGCGATCGACAGGCCGTCGAAGGTGGAGGTGCCGCGCCCGACCTCGTCCAGCAGGATCAGGGAGCGGACGGTCGCGTTGTTGAGGATGTTGGCGGTCTCGATCATCTCCACCAGGAAGGTGCTCTGGCCGCGCGCCAGGTTGTCCGAGGCCCCGACGCGGCTGAAGATGCGATCGACCAGGCCGATCTCGGCCTCGGCCGCGGGGACGAAGGAGCCGGCCTGGGCCATCAGGACGATGAGCGCCACCTGGCGCAGGTAGGTCGACTTGCCGCCCATGTTGGGGCCGGTCAGGATCAGGATCTGCCGGTCCTCGACGTCCATGAGGCAGTCGTTGGGGACGAAGCGCTCCTTCTCCAGGAGGCGCTCGACCACCGGGTGCCGCCCCTCGACGATCCGCAGCCGCAGGGAGTCGTCGACGGCCGGCCGGCGGTAATCGTGGAGCGCCGCCGTCTCGGCGAAGGCCGCCAGGACGTCGAGCGTCGCCAGGGCCCGGGCGGTTTTGCGCAGGCGCGGCGCCGCCCGGGTCACCTCGTCGCGCAGGGCCACGAAGAGCTCGTACTCGAGGGCCTCGATCCGCTCCTGTGCCGTGAGGACCCTCACCTCGTACTCTTTCAGCTCGGGCGTGATGTAGCGCTCCGCACCGACCAGCGTCTGCTTGCGCTCGTAGTCGGCCGGCACCGCCTTCCGGTGCGCGTTGCTGATCTCGATGTAATAGCCGAACACCTTGTTGTAGCGGACCTTGAGCGAGCCGATCCCGGTGCGCTCGCGCTCGCGCGCCTCGATCGAGGCGAGGGAGGCGCGGCTGTCGCGGCGCAGCGTCCGGAGCTCGTCGAGCTCGTGGTGATAGCCGTCGCGCATCAACCCGCCCTCCTTGAGGGCCGCGGGCGGGTCGTCGGCGATCGACTCCTGAAGCCGCGCGTGCAGATCGGCAAGGACGTCCAGCCCCGCCATGACCCGCGCCAGGGGAGGCGCCGTCAGCGCCACGGACCAGGCGGCGATCTCCGGCAGGACGGCCAGCGAGTCGCGCAGCGCCACGAGGTCCCGCGCGGTGGCGGTGCCGAGCGAGCAGCGGGCCAGCAGGCGCTCGACGTCGTGGACTTTCTCGAGATTGGCGCGGACGGCGGCGCGCTCGGCCGGCCTCGCCAGGAGAAACTCGACGGCGTCCAGGCGCTCGCGGATCGCCTCTTTCGACAGGAGGGGGGACAGGATCCAGTCGCGCAGGAGGCGGCCGCCCATCGCGGTTCCGGTACGATCCAGGATCTCGAGGAGCGTGGACTCGCGACCGCCGTCGCGCGCGTTCTCCACCACCTCGAGAGTCCGGAGCGTGGTGGCGTCGATCACCATCGCCTCGCTCGGTGCGTGCCAGACGACCCGGGTCACGTGCCTGAAATCGGCCTTGTGCGCCTCCTGCAGGTAGTGCAGGAGCGCGCCGGCCGCGCCCACCGCCAGGTCCCGTCCCTCGACGCCGAAACCGGCGAGAGTCGCGGTGCCGAGGATCTCGTTCAGAAGTCCCGCCGCGGAGTCGGCGGCGGTCATCCAGCCCGGCACGGCGCGGGTCAGCACGCCGTCCAGGGATTCCCGGGGAAGAAGAGTCTCGAGGGACTGCCCCTCCGGATGCAGGATCTCGCGCGGCCGGAACAGGGCGATCTGCGCCGCCAGGGAATCGCCGCAACCGGCGCCGCGGTGCTCGGACAGCCGGAAGTCGCCGGTCGACAGGTCGAGGTAGGCGCAGCCGAAACCGTCCGCGGCGCGTCCGCGCCCGGGATCCCCCTGCACCAGGACCGCGGCGATGTAGTTCGGCTCGGAGGCCCGGAGCTGCGCGGGATCGGTCACCGTCCCCGGGGACACGACGCGGGTCACGGCGCGCCTCACGATGCCCCTGGCGGCGCGCGGGTCCTCGACCTGGTCGCACACGGCGACCCGGTGTCCCTGGCGGATGAGACGGGAGATGTAGGCCTCGGCGGCGTGGTACGGCACGCCGCACATCGGGGCCTCGTTCTGGGTGCCGCGGCCGCGCGACGTCAGGGTCAAAGACAGCGCCTTCGAGGCCAGAAGCGCGTCGTCGTAGAACATCTCGTAGAAGTCGCCCAGACGGAACAGCAGGATGGCGTCGGGGTGCTGCGCCTTGATCGAGCGGTACTGGCGGAGCATCGGCGTGAGCGTGTCCATGGCGCTCCTTGACATTCGCGGGGCGGGCCATTATAAAGCAGCGTCTTCGATGTCCCGCGCCCTCGCAGGAGTTCCTGCCCGATGACCGAAGATCCCATCACCGCCGACGAGACCCAGGTGGCCCCGGACGACCTGAACGAGGAGGACAAGGTCATGCTGATCTTCTCCTACCTCTGGGTCCTCGCGATCGTGCCGTTCATGGTGACGCGCCGCGAGTACGTGCGCTGGCACGCCAAGCAGGGGCTCATCCTGTGCGGTGTCACCTGCCTGGTGTTCCTGGGCGTCATTTTCGTGGGCGCGGTTTTGGCCACCATCTCCCGCGTCTTCGCCTGGCTGTTCGCCTTCGGACTCATCAACCTGCTGCTCCTGTACCTGGCGATCGCCATCGTGTGCGTCATCAAGGCGATGCGCGGCGAGCGCTGGGCGATCCCCTTCCTGGGCGACCTGGTCGAGAAGATCTGAAGACTCCATGGGCGAGGCGATTCAGCACGCCATGGCGGCCCACGCCTGGGAGGCGCTGCTCCTCGTCTTCCTCCTGGCCTGGCTGGAATACGTCTTCCCCCCCGTCCCGGGCGACTCGACGATGCTGTTCGGCTTTTTTCTCGCCGGGACGGGAGCGCTGTCGTTCCCGGCGGTCTCCCTGGCCGCGCTGTCGGGGAGCGTTCTCGGCGCCCTCACCGCCTACCGCTTCGGCGCGCGCCTGGGACGGTCGTACTTCTTCCTGAAGTCCGTCTGGGCGCGGGAGGAGCTCGACAAGGTCGAGCGCTGGTTCGGACGATTCGGGCCCCGCCTCCTGGCGGCCAATCGCTTCATCCCCGGGGTGCGCGGCTTCTTCCTCTACGCCGCCGGGATCGGGCGCATGGAGGCGCGCGCCGTCGTGATCTACTCGAGCCTGAGCAACGTGCTCTGGGTGGCTCTTCTCGCCTGGGGAGGAACGGGCCTGGGCTCGACCTGGGAGGACGTGCGCGTCGTGTTCCGGCGTTACGTGTGGGGGGTCGCCATCTTCCTGGGACTCTACCTGGGCTTCACGATCGCGCGGTCCCGGCGCAGGCGCCGGGTCGGTCTCACGTCTTCTTCTTGAGCTTCGCCTCGATCGTCTTCAGCGCCGCCCGGCGATCGGGCTGCTGGGGCCGCAGGGACAGCGACCGTCGCAGGTACTCGGCGGCATGGTCGAGCTGTCCCTTCTGCTCGTAGGCCTGGGCCAGGGAGTTGAACAGGGCCGTGCTGGGAGGGCCGGCGCGCTCCGCGCGGTGAAAGTACTCGATCGCCTTGTCCATGTTCCCCTGCAGCGCGTAGACCGATCCGAGGTCGAACAGCGCCAGGGGATGGTCCGGCTTGAGCTCGAGTGCCTTCTGGAAGGCGGTGATCGCCTCGTCGAGCTTGCCCTGCTTCGCCTTGAGTCCTCCCAGGTTGATCTGGAACTCGGCTTCCTTCGGCGCGAGACCGATGGCGGCGTGCAACGACTGCTCCGCCTGGTCATACCGCCCCTCCCGCATGAAGACCTGTCCCAGCCAGTCGTGATGGATGGCGGAATCCTTGTTCTTCTCGATGCTGGCGGTGAGCAGGCGTTCGAGCTTCATGATCTTCGCCGGCTCCTGCGTCGTCTGGTACAGGAGAAACAGCCGGCTCATCGGCTCGAGCGCGGTCGGGTCCTCGTAGAGCGCCTCCAGGTACTGCTGCTCGGCCTCGTCCTTCTTGCCTTCGGACTCGAGGACCTGGCCCATCGCGGCGTGGTAAAGGGCCTCTCTCGGCGCGGCCTGCAGGGAGCGCTCGGCCAGGGCGCGCGCCGACGACGGGAACTTGCGTCTCAGGTAGTCGACCACGGCGTTAAATACAACTTGAGGACTGGGATCCTTCACGTGCAGACCCTCATCGGCGATGCCGCGCGTGATCAGGTCCGCCGACACCGGCGGGCCGAGCCGCCGGTCGATCCCCGGAGACAGGATCTCGTCGGCGTTGAATCCGCGGGCGGCCGCCACCACCGCGGCGGCCATCCTCTCTTCGATGTAGATCCGCGGTTCGCGGCCGGTGCGGCCGCGATGGAAGGTCAGCACGTCCCCCGGCGACGCGCGCCCCGCGATGTGCACCGGCAGCTTGAACGCGGCGTGGTCCCTCGTGACGATATCGACCGGACCATCGAGAACGACGGGAGCGCCGTCATAGACGTACACACGATGGAACAGGGGCACTCGCAGGTGGAAACCCGGACCGAGCGGTACTGTGGTCCCACCCGGCGCCTCCCGCACGGCGAAGCCGCCGGAGGGGACGTACGCCACGTTCGCCACCCCGATCACGGCGAGTGCTATCAGGACCCACAGCCACTTTCCCTGAAGGCTCATCCTCTGCGTGGTCTCCGCTGGCTCCGCGCCGGCGCTTCGCGCAACGCCGCGACTGGAGCGGCGCGCGAGTCTAACCCACGCCCCCACCGGAGTCAACGCACGGATCCGCGTGATCCCCGGCCGGTCCGACGCGCACCCCAGGAGGGCACCCCGCGTACCCGGCGCAGGCGCCTCCGGTGGATTCGTGTAGGATCGCGTGCATGAAACGGATGGCCTTGCGCGGTGTGTTGATCGGGGCGATAGTCTTGGCGACCTGCTCTCGATCGTGGGGAGCGGGGGAGCCCGGACCGGCGCCGGTGCCGGCGGACGCGGTGAGCGAGGCGCGCAGCGTGGAGGAGGCGCTGAACGGGGTCCGGGGGCTCGTCGCGTCGTTCACGCAGACGGTGGAGTCGGCCGGCCTCCCGGGGCCGCAGCTCGAGAAGGGGACGGTCTACCTGATGCGGCCGGGCCGGATGCGCTGGGAATACGACGTCCCGCGCGGCAAGCTGGCGATCGCCGACGGTCGGAAGAGCTGGGTCTACCTGCCGGAGGAGCGCCAGGTGCTGGTGGCGCCGCTCGACGCGGAGGGGTCGCGCAGCGGCATCGTCATCCTGCTCCAGCGCGTGGACCTGGTCGGGTCGTTCGAGATCTCCTGGGGAGGGGGCAATGAGCGCGGTCCGCGACCGCTCCTTCTGAAGCCCCGCGCCCCCCGGCCGGAATACGACCACCTCCTCCTGACTCCCGGCCCGGATCACCTGGTGAGAGTCTTGACCATCTTCGATCCGCTGGGGAGCCGGATCACCTACCGTTTCGACCGGCTGCGACGGGTGGAGACGCTGGACGACGATCTCTTCCGCTTCGAGCCGCCCGCCGGAATCGAGATCCAGGAGATCCCCGCGCCCTAGGAGTGTGTCCGAGTCATGGCATGGGCCGCGCCGCCGGGCGGCGAAGCGGTCCGGAAACCTTGCAATGGCGCGGATCAGGATGCTAAGATCGCCTCCCTTTTCACCCCCCGGAGGACGTGGTGGCGTCCGAAAACTCCTTCGACATCGTCTCGAAGATCGATCTGCAGGAGGTCGACAACGCCATCCAGCAGGCCCTCAAGGAGATCCGCCAGCGCTACGACTTCAAGGGAAGCATCTCGGACATCAGGCGCGAGAAGGAGATTCTGCACCTGGTCGCGGACGACGAGTACAAACTGAAGGCGGTCACCGAGATCTTGCTGGAGAAGCTGGCCGCGCGGCGCGTCCCCGCCAAGGGGCTGACCTTCAAGACGCCGGAGCAGGCCACGGGACAGAGCCTCAGGCAACAGGTCGTCCTGCAGCAGGGGATCCCGCAGGAGCAGGCCAAGGAGATCGTCAAGATCCTCAAGTCCAGCGGTCTCAAGGTGCAGGCATCGATCCAGGCCGATCAGGTGCGCGTCAAGGGGAAGAGCAAGGATGAGCTGCAGGGAGCGATGAAGGTCCTGCGCGAGTCCTCCCTGGATTTCGACATGCAGTTCACCAACTATCGCTGAGGGGTCGTCCTTGACCGGACGGGCAGGCCATGGGGACCGGTGGCGCGCCGGGCGGATCGCAGGCGCCGCGGCGCTTCTTGCCGTCCTCCTCCTGCCCTCGGCCGCGTTCGCGGAGGGGGAGGAGGGCCGGGTCGCGGTGCGCGGCCGGGTCATCGACGAGACAGGCGAGGGGGTGGCAGGCCAGGTGGTGCGCCTGCTGAAATCGCGCAGCTACG
>JBGPED010000048.1:0-16092 GCA_041482595.1 Acidobacteriota bacterium | reverse complement strand
CGCCGCGGGGCCGTCTGGGTCGTTGCCGCTCCTCCGCGATGACTCACATCGCGGTCGTCGCGGCGCCACGCAGCCGACCCCGCCGCGCCGCGAACGCGACCCAAGCCCATACACGGACACGCTCCTAACGCCGGGGCCCCGCCGCGCGCTTTTCAGCGTGGTGGGCGGCGCGAGGCGAAGCGAGGGGAGGCTCGCGCAGCGAGCCGGACCCGTGCCGCGCGGGCGAGGCGGCCCGCTCCCCCGCCCCCCATAGGGCACGTTTGACCGGTCCGCGCGTCTGTGCTAGCGTCACGTCTCCCATGTACAGGGTCACCGAGACCGTCGAATTCTGCTACGGCCACAGGCTCTTGCGCTACAAGGGGAAGTGCGCCCACCTGCACGGGCACAACGGCCGGGTCGAGATCGAGGTGGCCGCGCCCTCACTCAACGAACAGTCGATGGTCGCCGATTTCTCGGACATCAGCCGCATCGTCAAGGAGTGGATCGACCTGAATCTCGATCACCGGATGCTCCTGCACAGAGACGACCCGCTGGTGGCCGTGCTCAGGACGCACGACGAGCCGCTCTTCCTGATGGACAGCGACCCCACGGCGGAGGCGATCGCCCGGGTGATCTGCGAGTATGCGCTGTCGCAGGGGCTGAGAGTCTCGGAGGTGCGTCTCTGGGAGACTCCCGACTCCGTCGCTTCCTACACCCCCTCGTCTGAACGGTGAGCGCGGTCCGGCACTCACGGTGACCCTCCTGCGCGAGAGTTTCTCCGCCGTCAACGCCCGCTTCCATCTGGTGGGCATCTACACGCTGGTGGCGCTCTTGGTGCGCTTCGCAGAGCACTGGACCGGCGACGACCCGTCTGGTCTCCCTCTCATGCTCGGCGCCATGCTCCTCTACGTCGCCGCGGACGGCGGGATTTTCGGCGTGCTCTTTCAGGCGGCGATGGGGCCGAAAGAGCCGTTGTCGTTCCTGCAGTGGATGGCCGGGCTGTTCCTTCCCGTCTTCTGGCTCCTGTTCAAGATTGGTCTCCTGCAGGCCCTGCTGATCGCCGTCGTGGCGACGGCGCACCAGGCGCTCACCGGCGGAACACTGCCGGATTCCTTCCAGAGGGTCATCTACTGGGGCCTGCCGTTCTTCGACCTGACCGCCCAGGTCCTGGCTCTGTACAGCCTGCCTGTGTGCATCCTGGCGCGCGTGCGCCGCACATGGCGCCCGGCGATCCGGCACGGCCTCGGGATGTACCGCGCCCGCCCGTCCGAATCGGGCCTGCTCCTGCTTCTTCCGCTGGCGGTGACGGCGATCGAGAGCACGCTGCACTTCGCCCTGGGACACGGCAGCGAGAAAGCGCCGCCCGGATACGCGGAGGGCCTGGTCTCGCTCGCCGGCGCCTACCTGACCCTGGTCGCCTTCTTCGGCGCGACACGCGTCGTCCTGGCCCGCTTCGCCGGCGATCCGCGCGAGTTCGCGGCCGGGGCCGACCCCACAGCACCCGGCCCTGCCGCATAGCGCGTCCGGTCACGAATCCCGGCCCG
This sequence comes from Acidobacteriota bacterium, assembly GCA_041482595.1. Lineage (GTDB taxonomy): Bacteria > Acidobacteriota > Polarisedimenticolia > Gp22-AA2 > Gp22-AA2 > Gp22-AA3. The sequence continues at coordinate 14,569 of JBGPED010000048.1, read as the reverse complement.
GCGAAACGCATGCAGCCTCTCGGCGCACTTGGCGCACAGGCCGCAGTGTCGTCCCTGCTTCGGCCGGGCGCAGGACAGGGTGAGATCGAGAGGCAGGTCACGTCCCCGCCGGATCACTTCTTCCTTGGCCAGGGCGCGATAGGGAGTCTCGATCCGGATCGGTGCATCGAGACCGAGGCCCAGGGCTCTCCCCAGGACGCGGAAGAACTCCGGTGTCCCGTCGGGGAAAGGATTCAAATTGAGCACGCCGATCGCGAGAGCCGGTATGCCCCGCATCGCGCAAAAGGTGGCGGCCTTGGAGAGGAGAGCGATGTTCCTCCCCGGCAGGTACACCGACTCGTCGCCGGCGCGGAAGCCCGGCGTGCCCCGGCCGCCCGTGCTCCAGTGGCGCCCGTACAGATCGGCCATCGGGACGTCGATGATGGCCAGGGAACGGAGGCGCTTCGACCGGAGGGCGCGCAGGAACTTCCTCAGGATCGCGATCTCGTCCTTCTCCCAGCGCATCCCGGAGCGGACGTAGAGCGGCTGGACGGAAAGACCGCGCCGCAGCAGATCGCGCAGCAGGACGGCCGAATCAAGCCCGCCGCTGACGAGCGCGCAGGCCGTGCCTCGGCGTGACCGCGGCGAGAACCGGTGTGTTCGGGATTCTCGACGGCGGGTCATCGCGCGGATCCCGACAGGTGACCGAGCGGACAAGGCAAAGGGGGCCCGTCCGGGGCCCCCTTCTCATGTTCTCGCTCAGGACCGGCTCCTAGCCGCGCAGTTTGTTCTCGGGCTTCCGGGGAGGGTCGTTCGCCGGTCTCGGCGTGGGCTGAGGCTTGCCCTTGAATGCGGGGGTCAGTTCCTTGTTGATCACGGCCCATTCGGGCGACTCCTCTTCGGTCTCGACGATCGCCTCGATCGGACATTCCGGCAGGCAGGCGCCGCAGTCGATGCATTCCTCCGGATCGATGATCATGAACTCCTGACCCTGGTACTCGCCGGGATGGATGCAGTCAACGGGACAGACGGCGACGCATGTCGCGTAGCGCTCACCCAGGCACTTGCCCGTGATGACGTAGGACACGGTGAAAACCTCCTCTGTGATTGAGACCGCAGACCAGCGGCGGATGTTATCACACAACTTCCCGGCCTTGTAAAGCCGGCTCCCGCGCCGGGGATTCCCGCCGCCACCTCGAAGTGCGCGCCGTCCGTGACGTTCGGGCCATTGGCCTCCGGGACTGCGGCTCGCTATATTGTGGTCCGTGACCGGTCCAAGCCGATTGCAGGAACGTAACCCTGGAGCCCGGACGCAGCGCGCCATCCTGATCTTTCTCCCGATCCTGACCGTGGTGGTGCTGGCGCGCATCGCGTCGTCGGCCGAAGGGGCCATGCCGGCCGCCGCGGTCCACGCGTCCGGGCGCGCCGCTTCGCCCGCGGGGGCCCTGTCGCTGCGGCTCGAAGAGCCGGGCGGTCTGGTGGCGGGCGGGTCGGCCCTTCAGCGCACTGTCTCCCTGGCCGGGATCCGGCGTGGCTCCTCCTCGGTCACGCTCGGCTGGGAGGTGCTCATGGAGGGCGGGGTGGCGGCGCGCGGCGGAGAGGTTCTGGAGCCGCGCGGCGGGACGGCGCGGGCCGTCCTGTCGATCCCGCTGCCCGCCCTGGATCGTCCCGCCGGCCTCGACCTCAGGGTCGAAGTGCGTGAAGGCGGCGCCATCGAAGGGGCGGCGACGTTCCCGTTCCTGGTCTACCCGAAGGGGGCGGGCGAGACACTCGCCTCTCTCTTCGGCCGCGCGCGCATCGCGCTCTACGACCCCGACGGCGCCGCGGCGGCGCCTCTCGCGGCGCTGGGGCTCCGTCCCGAGGAGTTCAACACCTTCGAGGGATTGGCGCTCTTCAAGGGAGACCTGATCGTCATCGGCCCGGGCGGGTTCAGCCGGGGGCGCGAGGCCCTCGGGCCGATCCTGGCGGCGCGGGCGCGCTCCGGAATGCGGCTCCTGCTCCTGGAGCAGCCCACGCTCCCCGGCACGCTCAGCGAGGACCTGAGACTGTGGCCGTCCTTCAGCCGCACCAGCGAGACGGACGCTCTGCTCTCGCTCCGGCACCCCGTCCTGCGCGGTCTTCCGCCACCGGACGGAGCGTACGCTTCGACCGGCGGGACGTCCGTGCGACCGCTCCTGCCGCCGACACGCGGCAACTTCCGAATCATTTCCGAGATCCGGACGCTGACCGGGCCGGCCTGGCAGGAGGGCGTGACGATGCTCGAGCTGCCGATCGGGTCGGGCACGGTCCTGGCGGCGCAGTCGTCGCTGTGCGCCGATTTCGCCGCGCAGTCCGGGGCCCGCCTGGTGCTGGCGAACTCCCTGGCGTACCTCCTGGGGGAAGGACGCGGGCTCAAGAAGGCTTCTCTCTATGGCGATTCTCTCGAGGACGTCCCCGCCTGTCTCGCCCGGCTGGCGCCCGCTGTCACCCGAGTGCCGGCCGATTTCGCGGGAGTCGACATCCTGCTGATGGCGGGTGACTGGCGCGCACAGCGCCTGGCGGCCGCCTCGCGCCTTCCCGCGCTCGCCGATGTCGCGCGCTACCTGCGCGAGGGAGGGACGATCCTGCTCCTCAACCCGCAGCCGCTGTCGCTCGAGTACCTGCGGGACGTCGTCGGGGTGCCTGTCCACTTCGAGTCCCCGGGTGACGAGGCTTCCGGCACCGACCCGGACCCCTCGCTCTTCGAGGGGATCGCATCTGACGATCTGCCGCTGCTCGCGCACGGGCGGCAGGTGGAATTCCGCCTGCGCGCTCCCGGAGAGCGGCAGGACATCGTGCCGCTGGTCTTCGCCCCGGGGATCGCGGAGTACCGCGTCGGCCGCGGAACTCTCGTCGCGCTGTCCCTTCCCGATGCCGGCGACTGCGCGGCCCCGCGCGCCTCGAGCCTGCTCGCGCGGTTCCTGACCAACCTCGGAGTTCCCCTCGACCACGCGCCCGGCATCGATCCGGAGGCGGTCTCGCTCCTGGATGAGTAGTCGCCCGTACTCCACAACGCTGATCCGATCCAGCTGATTTTTCATATACACTCGGCCATTCTAAGGAGGGCGCCTTCATGTCCGCACGCGTCGCGATCAACGGGTTCGGCCGCATCGGGCGCATGGTGATGCGCGCCGCCAAGGAGCGACGGCTGGACGTCGACTTCGTCGCCATCAACGACGTCGCCGATCTGGAGCCCCTGGGGATGGTCCTGCGCTATGACTCGATCCACGGCAGGTACCCCGGAACGGTCGAATGGAAGGACTCGTCCCTGGTCGTCGACGGTGACGAGATCCGCGTCTTCAAGGTGGGCGACAAGCGGGCGACCGATCCGTTCGCCTTCCCCTGGCACGACCTGGGGATCGACGTGGTGATCGAGTCGTCGGGGCAGTTCAGAAGACGCGAGGAGCTGCAGCGCCACCTGGACTCCGGCGCGAAGCGGGTGCTCCTGACGGTCCCCGGAAAGGATCCCCTCGACGCGACCATCGTCCTGGGCGTGAACGACGACACGCTCCGCAAGGAGCACCGCATCATCAGCAACTCGTCCTGCACCACCAACTGCGCCGCTCCGGTGGCCAGGATCCTCGAGGAGGCCTACACGATCCGCAAGGGGTTCCTGACAACCGTGCACGCCTACACCAACGACCAGCGCCTGTTCGACTACCCGCACAAGGACATGCGGCGGGGGCGCATGGCGGCTCTGAACGTCGTCCCGACCTCGACCGGCGCGGCCAAAGCGCTCGGCCTCGTCGTGCCGTCGCTCGCCGGCAAGGTCGAAGGACTGGCCTTCAGGGTCCCGGTCCCTTCGGGTTCCGTGGTGGATCTCACCGTGTACACGGAGAAGAAGGCCGACGTGCAGGAGATCCACGACCTGATGCGGCGCTCCGCCGAGGGCCGCATGAAGGGAATCCTCAAGGTCTCCACCGATCCGATCGTGTCGGCTGACATCGTCGGCGACGCGCATTCCGCGATCTACGACGCGCCTTTGACGCAGGTCCTGGGCGAGCGCATGGTGAAGGTCGTCGCCTGGTACGACAACGAATGGGCCTACGCGATGCGGGTGGCCGAGATGATCCCGAAGGTGCACGCGCTGTGAGCCGTCGTCCCGGAGCGCTCGCGTGGGCGATGGCCACAGCACTCGTCCTCGGCGCGCCGACCCTCCTCGCCAAGCAGCACTCGGCCGTACGCGAGATCGTCCTGAAGCAGATCGCCCTGCCGCATCATTATTACTATCGTGAGATGTACCTTCCGCAGGCCACGACCGGGCCCGGCTCGGTCGCCTGGTCCCCCGACGGCACGGAGGTGGTCTATTCGATGCAGGGGTCGCTCTGGCGGCAGCGCCTCGGGACGAGCTCGGCGCGGCAGATCACCGGCGGTCCGGGCTACGACTATCAGCCCGACTGGTCTCCCGACGGCCGGTTCATCGCCTATGCCTCCTATCGCGACGACGCCGTCGAGCTGTGGCTCCTGGACGCGGTCAGCGGACGGACCTGGCCTGTGACCCGCAACGGCGCGGTCAATGTCGAGCCTCGCTTCTCCCCCGACGGCCGGCGGCTGGTGTTCGTGTCGACCGTCTACAACCGGCGGTTCCACATCCACACGATCGCCCTGGACGAGGGCGGCGCGCCGGGAGAGATCGCGCGCCTGACCGAGGAACACGAGAGCGGCCTGCCGCGTTACTACTACAGCCCGTTCGACCACTACATCTCCCCCTCCTGGTCGCCGGACGGGAAGGAGATCGTCTTCGTGTCGAACCGGGGCCACATCTGGGGCAGCGGGGGGTTCTTCAGGATGAAGGCGCAGCCCGGCTCGGAGATGCGCGAAATCCGTTACGAGGAGACCACCTGGAAGGCGCGTCCCGACTGGTCGCCCGACGGCCGGCGCATCGCCTACGCCTCGTACCTGGGCGGCCAGTGGCACCAGGTCTGGCTGATGACCGACGAGGGCGGAGACGTCTTTCCGCTCACGTACGGAGAGTTCGACGCCACAGCGCCGCGCTGGTCGCGCGACGGCCGGCGCATCGCCTACATCTCGAACCAGGACGGCAACACGTCCTTGTGGGTGATCGAGATCCCGGGAGGGAAGCGCACGCGGATCGAGGCGAAGGAGAGACGCTATCTCGGACCGGTCGGGAGGCTGAGGCTCACGGTGGTCGATCGCAGGACCTCCCGCACTGTCCCCGCCCGCGTCTCGATCCAGGGGCCCGATGGCCGCAGTTTCGCCGCGGACGACGCCTGGCGGCACGCCGACGAGGCGTTCGACCGCGAGGAGCGGAAGTTCGAGTACTCGTATTTCCACACGCCGGGGGCGTCCGAGGTGACCATCCCCGCCGGCCCGGTCACGGTCGAGGCGTTGAAAGGGCTCGATTACGGCGTCTTCTCCACGAGGGTGAATGTGCCGGAGGGCGGTACGACCACCCTGCGCATCGCTCTCGATCGGATCGCCGACCTGCCCTCCCGGGGCTTCTACGGCGGAGACCTTCACGTGCACATGAACTACGCCGGGACCTACCGCAACACGCCGAAGCACCTCGCCCTGCAGGCCATGGCGGAGGACCTCGCGGTCATCGAGAACCTGGTGGTGAACAAGGAGCAGCGCGTGCCGGACATCGCCTATTTCAGCGACAGACCGGCCCCCGCGTGGACCGAAGGAGCGCTCGTCGCGCACGGGCAGGAGTACCACACGAGCTTCTGGGGTCACACGGCCATCCTCGGTCCCAAGGACCATTTCCTGGCGCCGGCCTACGCCGCCTACGTGAACACTCCCGCCTCGAGCCCGTACCCGAACAACCCGGCCATCTTCGACATGGCGCACGACCAGGGAGCCGTGACGGGCTACGTGCACCCGTTCGACACCCCGCCCGACCCGGGCAAGATGGAGGAGCCGCTGACGCACGACCTGCCGGTCGGCGTCGCACTCGGAAAGGTCGACTACTTCGAGGTCGTCGGCTTCAGCGACCACCTCGCGACCTCCGGCGTCTGGTACCGACTCCTGAACTGCGGCTTCCGCCTGCCGGCCGGAGCCGGCACCGACGCCATGGCGAACTACGCCTCGCTGCGCGGCCCGGTGGGGGTGGACCGGGTCTACGTCCAGACCGGCACGCGCCCCGATCAGGCCCGGTTCCTGGCGGGGCTTCGCGCCGGCCGGACGTTCGCGACCAACGGGCCGCTCGTCCTGTTCACGCTCGGAGGCAAGGGCCCCGGCGGCGAGATCCGACTGCCCGCCGGGGGCGGGACCCTGCAGGTGCGGGCCACGCTCGCCTCGATCGTCCCCGTGGACCACCTGGAAATCATCGGCGACGGCAAGGTGGTCGCGGATCTGCCTCTCGCGGGGGACAGGCGCACGGCCACGATCAGTCGGGCCATCCAGGTCCGGGAGAGCGGCTGGTACCTCCTGCGCGCCTATGCGGAGCGGCCGGAGCACCCGGTCCTGGACATCTATCCGTTCGGCACCACGAGCCCGGTCTATGTCGTGGTCGGAGACGCGCCCAGGCGGTCCTCCGACGACGCCGCCTACTTCCTCGCCTGGATCGACCGCCTGGAGAAGGCGACGCGCGAGCACACGGGGTGGAACACCGGCGCCGAGAAGGACGCTGTCCTCGCGGACATCGCGAAGGCTCGCGCCGTGTTCCTGGAGCAGATCACTCCGTAGTCGGAGGTGCGGGACGGCTCGCTGGCCCCTCGCCGGGCGCGAGGAGCCTGTTCAGGAACGCCGCGACCTCGCCCGCGAGCTTGTCGTACTGCCCGCTGTAGTGGTGCGCCCCGGGGAGCAGGGCGATGACGCGGTCCGCCTCGCCGCGCAGATCGGGGCAGATCGACTCCTCGTCCTTTTCACCCGCGCTGCAGAAGATCGGCAACGCGCCCAGAGCCCGCGCATGCTCCAGGACACCGTAGGGCGTGGGTTTCTCTTTCTTGCGCAGCCAGTCCAGGACGCTGACCTCGAAGGAGGCGTGCGGTCCCGGGGAAATGAGAACCAGCCCCCGGAAGACGCCCTTGAAATCGGGGCGGTCGACGACCACCGGCATCACCTCGGCACCGAATGAGTACCCCCCCGCGAACAGCGGCAGGCCGTCCCGCCGGCAGACCTCGACGAGGCGTTCGAGATCCGCGGCGACCTGATCGGGGGTCTTTTCGCTCCAGAAGTATTTCAGCGTGTTGATCGCGACGGTCGAGACCCCGTGATCCGCCAGGGTATCGACGAGTGTCTTGTCCAGGCTCGACCAGCCGCCGTCCCCCGAGATGAACAGCAGGAAGGCGCGCGGCCGTTCGACCAGGCGCAGGACCAGGGGGAGCTCGAGAGCGTCGAGGTCCTTCTCCAGGTAGGGATCGACCGACCCGCGCGCGGTCTTGGTGGCCGCGGCTTGCTCGTCCGAGACGCGGGCGATTTCCGCGAGTCCTTCGTCGAAGGCCGCGCCCCATCTCGCCGGGTTGCCGAAGCCGTGGCCGACTCCTTCCAAAAGGGTGACGTGCGCGCCGCGGATGTTCCTGGCGAAGGCGTGGGTCGACTCCGGGGTGCAGGTCCTGTCGACCGCCCCCTGCAGGACCTCCCAGTGACCGGCGACCTCGTCGACCGGCGGGAGATCCGCCCTCTTCTTCCGCGCATCGTAATTCGGCCGGAGAGCGTCGTGCGCGCACAGCGGCGGGACTCCCTCCAGGTCGGGGCAGAACCCCAGGCTCATGCCGCCCGAGAAACTCTCGCTCGACGCCGCGAGAGCGGCATAGACCAGCGTCGCGCCGCTGGAGTAGCCGAGGAGAAACGGTCTCGAGTACTCGGGGAAGCGCAGCTGCTTCTCGAGCGATTGCCCGATCACCTCCAGCTCCCCGGCCGGGTACCAGCACGGTCCCTTCGACAGGAGAGCGGCCTTGCGCAGGGTCGGATACGACAGCCCGGCGACGACCGCCGATGCGCCGCCGGCCGCGCGCCGCGCCATGTCGACGACCCCCCTGCTCCAGCCGGCGTCCCCGCTCACGAAGAGGATCGCCCTGCCCGGCGCGCCCGCCGGAAGATACACGGTCGCCTCGCCGACGATCGGCAGGCGGAGCGTCCGCTCCTCGATCGACGGCGTCCCGGGTGTCGCGGCATGGGTTGCATCGGGCGCGGGAGCCGCGAGGAGCAGACCGATGGAAAGCGCGAAGTGGATCACGAGGTTCCCCGCCTGGGCTGGAGGAAGGAGCGCCAGCCGCCCGCGATCAGCACCGACACCTGGACCACGGCGAGCGGCCACTCCCAGAATTCCGGGTACGCCATGTAGCGCGGCACCCATCCGGGATGGTACTTGGCCTTGTAGGCCCTCAGGCCCCGGAAATTGTACAGCCCCTCCCCGTGACGGAACAGGAGGTGCGCGAGCCGCTCCCACAGTCTCGCGCCGCTCAGCTCCCCGACGGAGGCGAGCGGGGCCATGCCGAAATTGAACGTACGGTACTTCTCCGACTTGCCCCAGAGCAGGAGCTTCACGAACAGGTAGTCCATGACGCCCTCGGGGGCCGAGGCGGTGTGACGCATCAGGTCGATCGACAGCTCCTGCCGGCCCGGTCCCGTGAGGACGTTCGCGAAGGCGATCGGCTTCCCGAGATGATCGAGCGCCAGGGCGCACGGGAACCGGCTCAGATAGGCCTCGTTGAAGGAGCCGATCGAGAACTGCTTCTCGCGCGCCTCCTTGGTCGACAACCACTCGTCGGAGATGCGCTTCAGCTCGGGCAGGAGGGCGGCCACGCTCTCCGGGGGGACGACCTTGAAGCTGTACCCTTCGCGGCCCTCCAGCCGGTTGACGGAGTGGCGGAAGTGCTTCCACCTGGTGCCCTCCAGAGAAAATCCCTCGAGGTCGAGGACCGCCTCCTCTCCGAGCTTGAAGAACGAGAAGCCGTGATCGTGCAGGAGCGGCAGCCAGGACGGGGCGACCTGGTAGAAGACCAGACGGCGGTCCATTTCCTGGGCCAGGGCCATCAACCCCTCGAGAAAGTCGCGCTCCTCGCCCTGCGGCACCGTCGGATCGCTGAAGACGACGAGGTACGATCCGACGACCCGGTACGCCGCGAAGGCCCGCTCTCCGAAGACGAAGATCGACTTGTCTCCCGCCGCCACCATCAGGGGCGAGGTCCCCGCGCCGCACTCCTCGTGGATCTTGAGGGCGCGCGCGATCTCGTCGCGCGTCGGGGGATGGAACGGCGCCGGCACGCGCAGGCCCACGTACAGAAGGAACGCGACCGCGGAGATGCCCATGAAGGCCAGCGATCGCAGGAAGCGCGCCACCTGGCCGGCATGGCCGAAGAAGCCGAAGGTCCACCAGAGGGACGGCTCGTACTCCATCGACGGATAGGAACGGAAACCGACGACGGCGAAGATCCCGAAGGCCAGCGCGGCGATGGCCAGGGTCGTCCACCCGAACCAGGGGGCCCTCCCCTCCTTCCTGAACAGGGCCGCCTGCGAAGCCGTCACGCCCCCGAGGGCGAACAGGATGATCGCCTCTTCGTAATCGAGGCCCTTCAGAAGCGCCACGACCCCGCCCACCAGGAGGAGCGTCACGGTCAGCCGGTGCGCCTCACGGTAGCCGCGCGCCACTCCGCGCGCCAGGAGGAGCAGCGCAAGGCCGGTCAGCGCGGCGACCAGGTGGGACACCTCGACCACCCCCACCGGCACCCAGCGCTCCAGGACCCTGATGCGGTGCGCCAGCGCGGGCGACGCGGTCGACGCCAGGAGGACCACGGCCCCGCTGCCGATGAGCAGGGCCAGGATCGACGGGACAGGCTTGAGCCAGCGCGCCCCGGCGCGCGCCCCGCGACCCAGCAGGACGAGGCAGGCCAGAAGCCACGGCACCATGTAGTAAATCGTCCGGTAGGCGATGAGCGCGGCGCCCGCGGCGGCCGCTCCCACGGGGAGACGGATGAGCCAGAAGGCGTCGGCGCTGCCGAGCCCGCCGGGGAGGAGCGAGATCACGCCGATGACCTGTCCCGTGAAAAACATCCGCACGATCCCGCGCCAGTCGACCGCCTGCCCGGTGGCCCGCACGATGGCGACGAACACGCCCGTGGCCAGGACCCAGTCGAGAAGCGCCACCGACAGGAGCGCCGCCCAGGCACCGGTCCCGCGGCGCATCCAGCCCGGAGCCCTGGAGGTCCGGCCCAGGCGCCCCAGGAGGACGGCCAGGAGGGCCAGGATCGTCACGACGGCGAACGGTGCCATGGTCGCGTTCAGCGTCCAGGATCCGATGAAGCAGACGCCGAGCGACGTCGCGAACGCCACGATGTTGGCGATGATGGCGCCGCGCAGGACCGCGCCGTCCACACCGTAGGGACGGTACAGCCAGAAGCGGATCGCCGGGCCCGCGATCGGCCCGAGCGTCAGGAAGTTGCTCCAGGCGAAGGCGAGCGTCCCCAGCCCCCAGCGCGCGGAACGCGGCACCGGCGATCTTTCCAGCGTCACGAGGTCGTAGCAACCGAAGAGAGCCAGGTTCAGGGCGGTCAGGGACGCGGCGACGAGGAGCCACGGGCCCGACAGCGAGTGCAGGGAATGCCGGACCTGGTTCAGATCGATGCGCCGCAGCTCTTCCCAGCCGAGGAGCGCGACGGCACCGACCAGGAGGAACGGCCACCAGCGACCGGCGCTTCCCAGCGCTCTCAGAGCGAACACGTAGACCTTGCCACGCTCGGATGACGCGGCCGCCTGCCTCATGGCGCGAGAGTATAAACCGTACTAAGATTCCCACGGATGATTCCACGGTCGCGCCTCTGGCCGCTCGCCGGTTCCTTCGCCCTTCTCCTTCTGCTCGGTGTTTCACCCTGGGGTCTCTGGGAGCGGGACGAAGGCCGCTACGCCGACGTGGCCCGCGAGATGCTCGCCCGGCGCGATTTCATCACGCCGCGCATCGATGGCGCGGTCTTCCTCGACAAGCCGCCGCTGGTCTACTGGGTCACCGCGGCCTCCCTGGCGATCTGGGGAGTCGGCGAGACGGGCGCGCGCTTCGGACAGATCCTGTTCGCCGCGGGGATTCTCCTGGTGACGCGGCGCATCGGGATCCTGCTGTTCGAACGACGGCGCGCGAACCTCGCGCTCCTGGTCCTGGCGTCCTCCCTCGGATTCTTCGTCGCAGGCCACGTTCTCACGCTCGACCTCGGTCTGGCCTTCTTCGTCTGTTTGACCCTCCTGCTCTACCTCAAGGGATACCGTGTCGGGACGGGCGGGCGGCGCGCCTATCTCGGGATGTTCGCCGCGGCGGCGTGCGGTGTCCTCGTCAAGGGACCGATCGGCGCGGTTCTCCCCGCCCTGACGGTCGGCTGCTTCCTGACACTCAGGAAGGAGTGGCGGCGCGCCCGGGAGCTGCCCTGGGTGCCGGGTGTCCTGCTGTTTCTCGCGTTCGTGGTCCCGTGGTTCGCCGCGGTCTCGATCGCCAACCCGGGCTTCCTGTCCTATTTCTTCGTGCACGAGCACCTGCAGCGCTTCGCCACGTCGGTGCACCGGCACCGGGGGGCCTGGTACTACTACCTGGCGGTCGCCGCCGCCGGTTTTCTGCCCTGGACCCTCTACCTGCCCGTGCACTTCATGCGGCGCCCCGCGCGGCCCTCCGGGGGGGCCTGGGCGACGCTCAGGCAGGAAGCCCCGGCGTTCCTGTGGTCGTGGGCGCTCCCTGGGCTGCTGTTCTTCAGCGCCGCGCAGTCGAAGCTGCCGCTCTACATCCTGCCGCTCTTCCCCGCCGCGGCGCTGCTCATCGCGACGGCGCTCGATGGCGATCTGCGCGCGACATCGGCCAGGGCGATCGTCTTCTGGCCGTCCATCCTGCTGGTCGTAGCCACCGTCTCCGCCGCGGCGCTGCGGCACCGCCATGCGCCCTGGGAGATCCTGGAGGTCAGGGGGCTCGCCGTGCCCCTCTGCGTCGTGGTGGCGGGGCTCGCGCTGGGCGGTCTTCTCCTGGGCTCCCGCCTGGCGCGCGGTGGCCGGCAGCTCGCCGGGCTCGCCGCCCTGGCCTTCCTGTGGATGGTTGCGTGCGAGACTGCGCTCACCGTCGTGGGCCGTGTCAACTTCTTCAATGAGACGAAATACTTCGCGGCCGTCGTGCGCCGGGAGATGAGGCCCGGCGAGACCCTATACGCCTACCAGTGCTACCTGCGCGGCCTGCCGTTCTACCTGCGCCGGACGGTGGGATTGATATCGCCTCACAGCGACGATCTGAGATTCGGCCGGCTGTACGGCCACGACCCGGAGACGTTCCCCGACGAGGCGTCGTTCCTGCAGGCGGTCTCGGGCGACCGCCGCACGTTCGTCGTCGTGCGGCGCGAGGATCTCCAGTCCCTGCAGAGGCTCGCCGCGCGGCCGCTCTACATCCTGGCGCGCTCCGAGTCCAACGAGCTGGTCAGCAACCGGCTCGGCGTGGAGCGCTCGCGGCAGCTCGCGGCGCTCCTTCATCGGACCGGCTTCGATCTCGACGCGGCCCTGGCGAGCGCCGCCCGGACCGTCCCGGGCGCGACCCTCGAGACGATCGAGATCGAGCGCGTCGGAGGCGCTCCGACCTGCACCGTGCGCGCGTCCCTCGGCGGCTCACGCTTCGAGATCGGCATCCCGATGGATCGGCAGGCCCCGATCGCCGTCTCCGGGGACGACCCGGCCGGCGAGGAGTCGGGCCGCGAGGATCACCTGCTCAGGCTGGCGCCTCCACCGGAGGCGGTGGGTCTGGTCCCTCGCCTGATCCGCGACGCCGCGGGCGGATAGACGATCTCACCCAAAAAAAGAGAACGCGGCCCGGAGGCCGCGTTCAGTGGATCCGTTCTTCGACCGGCGTTACTTCGTTTTCGAGGCCTTCGCGGCCGCCGGCTTCGCGACGTGCAGCTCCTGGGCGATCTTGGTTCCGTCCTTCTCGGTGTAGCGGACCGTCACCGAGTCACCAGCCTTCAGATCCTCCAGCTTTGCCGCCTTGCCGGCGACCATCACCTTCCCCTTCTCATCGAGGTTGAAGGTGACTTCCTTCGCCTCGCCACCCTTCACCGTCTCTTTGATCGTGAAGGAATGGCCGGCCGCGTCCACGCTCACGACCTCACCCAGCATCCTGTGAGACGCGTTCTTCTGGACTGCCTTCTCGGCCGCCAGCGACAGCGATGCGAGTCCGAGCACGCACACCGCCGCCAGGGCCAATACGAATAGTTTCTTCATGTGTCACACCTCCTCGCGATCACTATAAGCAACCCTGATGCCACCATCGACCGGACCGCCGCGGCGATTTCCCAAGACGCTCTGACTCAAGGAGTTGTGGCAATCGATCGCGACGCCGACAGCAGTGGTTCTGAAAGTGAGGGGGCCGAAATTTTTAACGTTCCGGTGCGGCGGGTGCACCATTTGGTGCAGGCACGGTTGGAGCGTCCGAGGACGTGGGCCGCAGGGACATGTCGTCTCCCGACTCGCGATCGTCTCCCGCCGACCCGAAGGCGAGACCGAACTTCTTCAGCCTGTACTGCAGCGTGCGCCGGGTCAGGCCGAGAAGGCGCGCCGCCGCCGAGACGCTCCGTCCCTTCCGGAGCGCCTGCTCCAGAAGCTCCTTCTCGAGGACTTCGAAGGAGATCCCCGCGTCGGGGATCTCGATGCCGAGCGACCCTTCCTCCCGCCTGCGGCGGATCTCCTGGGGCAGGTCCTCCGGACCGATCGTCGGGCCCTCGCTCAGGAGCACCGCCCTCTCGATCGCCGATTCGAGCTGCCTCACGTTGCCCGGCCAGTGATATTGCATGAGGACGTTCAGGGCGTGGTCGTCGATCTCCCGGATCGTCTTGCCCGCAACACCCGCGTGACGGGCGATGAAGTGATCGACCAGCCGCGGGATGTCGGTGGTGCGCTCCCTGAGCGGCGGCAACAGGATGGTCAGGACGTTCAGACGGTAGTAGAGATCCTCCCGGAACTTCCCCTCCTGCATCATGCGCGTCAGGTTCTTGTTGGTCGCCGCGACGATGCGCACGTCGATGGGCACGGTGGCCGTGCCGCCCACGCGCCGGATCTCCTTTTCCTGCAGGGCGCGCAGGATCTTGGCCTGCATCGTCACGCCGAGATCGCCGACCTCGTCGAGAAACAGCGTGCTCGAGGAGGCTTCCTCGAACAGGCCGATCTTGCGCGCGACGGCGCCCGTGAACGCCCCCCGTTCGTGGCCGAACAGCTCACTCTCCAGGAGCGGTTCCGGGATGGCGGCGCAGTTGATGGCGTGAAAGGGGCGCGCCGCGCGCGGCGAGTTGTAGTGAATGGCCCGGGCGATCAGCTCCTTGCCGGTGCCCGACTCGCCGTAGATGAGCACGGTCGACGCGCTCGGCGCCACCTTGCGGACCATGCGGAAGACGTCCTGCATCTTGCCGTGGTCGCCGATGATGTTCGGGAGAGAGAAGCGATCGACGAGCTGCTCCACGAGCGCCAGGTTCTCGCTGAGGAGGCGCGCCTTCTCCAGAGCGCGGCGCACCGCCAGCACCACCGTGTCCCTCGCCAGAGGCTTCGTCAGGTAGTCGAAGGCCCCCTTCTTCATCGCCTGAACGGCGGTGTCGATCGTGCCGTGGGCGGTCACGATGATGACCACGGTCTGGGGCGACGCCCTGAGGGTCTCCTCCAGAAGCCCGAT
>JBGPED010000047.1:0-16218 GCA_041482595.1 Acidobacteriota bacterium | reverse complement strand
GGCCGGGTGGATCCGCCCGACATCGACGTGGACTTCTGCTGGGACGAGCGTGACGACCTGCTCGACTGGGTGTTCAAGACGATCGGAGACGAGCGCACGGCGATGAACGCCAACCATGTCACCTTCCGGGCGCGCGCCGCGGTGCGCGAGGTCGCCAAGGTGTACGGGCTTCCCGATACGGAGATCGCCCGCGTCGCGACCGGCCTGTCGCGCTACTGGGGGGCGGAGACGGCGCTCGAGGCGACCGCGCGCAGCCCGCTCTTCCGCGGCGAGGAGTTCGACCCGCGACGGGGCGGCATGCTGGCGCGGCCGCCGTGGCCGGAGATCCTGCACGCGGCTGTGCTTCTCGACGGCTTCCCGCGGCATCTATCGGTGCACTGCGGCGGGGTGGTCATCGCCCCCGACGGCGTGTCGCGCCACGTCCCGGTCGAGCGCGCCGCCAAGGGGGTGCGGGTCATCCAGTGGGAGAAGGACCAGGCGGAGGAGGCCGGCCTGGTCAAGATCGATCTCCTGGGGAACCGGTCGCTGTCGGTCATCCGCGACGCCTGCGCCGCCGTGAAGGAGCACGGCGGGCCGGACCTGTCGTACGGCTCCTTCGATCCGATCGACGACCCGCGCACGCAGGAGCGGATGCGCGACGGCGACACGATGGGGGTGTTCTACGTCGAGTCGCCGGCCATGCGGCAGCTGCAGCAGAAGACACGGCGGGGAGATTTCGAGCACCTGGTCATCCACTCGTCGATCATCCGGCCGGCGGCCAACGACTACATCCGCGAGTACGTGAGGCGCCTGCGCGGCGGCGCGTGGACGTCGCTCCACCCGATCCTGGACGAGGTGCTGCACGAGACCTACGGGATCATGTGCTACCAGGAGGACGTGGCGCGCACCGCCATCCGCATGGCCGGCTTCACCGACGCCGAGGCGGACGGGCTGCGCAAGGTCCTGTCGAAGAAGTGGGCGGGGAAGAAGGTCGAGGACTACCGGCAGCAGTTCACCCGGGGGGCACTCCAGCGCGGCATCGAACCTGCTGTGATTGAGGAAGTCTGGCGGATGATCCTGTCGTTCTCCGGCTACTCGTTCTGCAAGCCGCACTCGGCGTCGTACGCGCTCGTGTCGTTCAAGTCCTGTTACCTGAAGGCGCACCACCCGGCCGAGTTCATGGCGGCGGTCATCAGCAACGGCGGCGGCTACTACTCGACCTTCGCCTACGTCTCCGAGTGCCGGCGGATGGGGCTCGAGGTCCTGCTGCCGGACGTCAACGACAGCGACAAGCCCTATACCGGACGCGACCGGCGCGTGCGCGTCGGGCTGATGCAGATCAAGGGGCTGCGCGTTGAGGCGGTCGAGGCGATCGTCGCCGAGCGAAAGGGGGGCGGGCCGTTCGCCTCGTTCGATGAGTTCCTGCGGCGCGTGCCGATCGACCCGTCCGACGCGCGGCTGCTCATCCGCGCCGGCGTGTTCGACGGCGTCGGCTTCGGCGCGGGCGGCCGGCCGGCCGGCGCCGCCCCGGACCTGGCGATCCGGCCGCGGCTGCACTGGCGCCTCGCCGAGTGGGAGGCGAAGACGGAGGGGCGGCGCTCGGCGGCGCGCTCGCTCTTTCCTCCCGCTCTCGGCCCTTTGCCGGAGCCGCGGCCGTACGACGAGAAGCACCTCCTGCGGGATGAGGCGGACGCGCTCGGCTTCCTGGTGAGCCGCCACCCGCTGACGCTGTACCGCGAGCACCTCCTGGCGCTGCGGCGTTCCGGCACGGTACCGGTGCGCGCCACGGCCCTCAAGGAGCACGTCGGCCGGCGCGTCGCCACCATCGGCTGGCTGATCACCGGCAAGGTCGTGACCACGAAGGACGACGAGCCGATGGAGTTCATCTCCTTCGAGGACACCACGGCGATCTACGAGACGACCTTCTTCCCGCGCGTCTACGAGCGCTTCTGCGGGATGCTCACGACGGCGCGGCCGTACGTGCTGAGAGGGAGGATCGAGGAGGACTTCGGAGCGCTCACGATGACGGTGGAGCAGGTCGAATTTCTCGACCGGGCGGCCGCGGGCCGCGGCGCCGGGCGCTCGGAGCGTGACGCGCCGGCGATCAGCTCCGGCGCCGGCCCGGCGCGGGCCCGGCCGGCGGCTCGGACAGGACCATCGTCACCTCGCGACGGCGGCCGTCCCGCACGATCTCCAGGACGGCCCGTTCGCCCGGCTTGAGACGCGACAGCTGGGTGCGCACGTCGTTGTCCGAGACGACCGGGCGGCCGCGGAACGAGACGATCACGTCGCCGCGCCTGAGACCGGCCCCGGCCGCCGGCCCGTCCGGATCGACGCCCGCCACGACCGCGCCGCGCGCGTCGTCCAGGCCGAAGGCGCGCGCCAGCTCCGGCGTCAGGCCCTGGATCGCGAGGCCGGCGTAGCCGCGCACCACGCGGCCGTTTTTCAAGATGCTGTCCAGGACGTCGCGCGCCATGTTGGACGGGATGGCGAAGCCGATCCCCTGGTAGCCGCCGGAGCGCGAGTAGATCGCGGTGTTGATGCCGATCACCTCGCCGCGGGTGTTCACGAGGGCGCCGCCCGAGTTGCCCGGGTTGATCGCCGCGTCCGTCTGGATGAAGTCCTCGTAATCGGCGAGACCGAGGCTGCCGCGGCCGATGGCGCTGACGATGCCCATGGTGACGGTCTCGCCCAGGCCGAACGGGTTGCCGACCGCCAGGACGATGTCGCCCACCTGCATCTTCTCCGAGTCGCCCATGGCGGCGTGCGGCAGCGACTCCTTGTCGACCCGCAGGACGGCGAGGTCAGTGCGCTGGTCGGCGCCCAGGATGCGGGCCCGGATCTCGCGGCCGTCGGACAGGGCCACCTTGACCTCCTGGGCCTGCTCGACGACGTGGTAGTTCGTGAGGATGGTCCCGCGGTCGTCGACGATCACACCGGAGCCGAGACTCATCTCACGCTGCTCGCGCGGCACGACGAGGCCCGGGAACTGCTCGCCGAAAAAGTCGCGGAAGAACGGATCGACGAGGAACGGCGAGTACTCGTAGGTGCGGATGACCTTGAAGGACGAGATGTTCACGACCGCCGGCATGACGGCGCGGGCCACGGCGGCGTAGCCGTCCTGCGACGGCGCGGCCGGGGCGCCGGGGGCGGCCGGGACGGCCCCTCCGGCCGGACCGTTTCCGGACGCGGCCGGCGGGAGGGCGCGGCCTTCCGGGACCACGGCGGACAGCGCCGCCCCCAGGAAGGCGCCCGCGGCGAGAAGAGCCAGCACGGTCGCGGGCTTCATGCGATGTGGCGGGCCGGGTTCATTGCATCCCTCTGAAAAAGGATGTAATTATACCCGCGGCCGGATCGGTCTTCGAGAGGGAGAACAGGCGTGCTCGAGTCCTGGCAGACGATGCGTCCCCTGGTCATTGATTTCCTGCCGAAGGCGCTCCTGGCGATCGCCTGCGGCGGTCTCATCGGGGTCGAGCGCGAGTTCAAGAACAAGCCGGCCGGCTTCCGCACCAACATCCTCATCTGTCTCGGGTCGATGCTGTTCATGTGGCTGTCGGCGAAGGTCGCCCTGGTCGTCGCCCAGGGACGTCCGGCCGATCCGGGCCGCATCGCGGCGCAGGTCGTGGCCGGCATCGGCTTCCTAGGCGCCGGCACGATCATCCAGTCGCGCGGCCGGATCACCGGCCTGACGTCGGCGGCGATGATCTGGGTAGTCTCGGCGGTCGGCATGACGATCGGCGCGGGATACAGCATCATCGGGGTCATCACCACCGGTCTCGTCCTGCTGGTTCTGGTGGGTCTCGGTCTGGTGGAGCGGCGGGTGTTCCGGCGCTGCATCTTCTACGATTTGCAGATCGCCTTCGACGACGACCAGGGACGGACGCGGCGCGACATCGAGCACACCCTGCGCTCCCCGGGACGCCCCCTCGAGTCGTTCAACATCAGGCGCGCGGGGGAACACATGGTCCTGACCGTGCCCTACTGCGACGCCCACCCGCACCACAAGAAGTTCCTGGGCGAGCTCTGGAAGATCGAGGGCGTGCGCGAGGTCCGGCCCCTGCGCTGACTGTCGGCGGCGGAGGGAACCGCCGCGCGACCCCGCTCAGTAGACCGTCTCGACCTGGAGTCCGATCGGGATCTCGACACCCAGGAGCTTCGCCGTGGACCCGTTCACGGCCAGCTCGAACTCCCGGGAGCGCAGCACCTTGAAGTCGGATGGCTGGAACACGCCGTGCAGGATCTGGTCCGCCACGCGCGAGGTCTCCTCCCCCAGCCTCTCGTAGGACGCACCGTAGGAGAACAGCGCGCCGCGCTCCACCCATTCCGGCATCGGGACGGCCAGCGGCACGTGGTTCTTCAGGGACCAGGAGGTGATGATGTCCTGGGCGCGACGCGTGGAGGTGAGGCCGTCGTTGGGCGCGATGAGAACGTCGATCCGTCCCCGGAGTCCGTTGAGGGCCGGCAGCAGGTCGCCGCTCGTGCGGCAGAGACGGAACTCGACCGTCAGCCCCCGGCGCTGCGCGCTGTCCTTCAGGTCGCGCGCCAGGAGCGAGGACGCGTCGGCCTGGTAGACCAGCCCGACTCGACGCAGGTGGGGCAGGACCGAAGCGACACGCTCGAACAGGCGGTCGGCGTCCGGCTGGTTGATCAGGAAGCCGATCGTCTCGGCCTCCAGGTCGTAACGGCGCGGGTCGGTGATCAGGGTCAGGATCGAGGGGATGTCGGGAACGTCCCGCCGTATCAGGCGCGCCGCACGAAGACCGGCGCCGACGATGAGGTCCGGGTGCTCGGCGCGGACGCGCCTGACCGTGTCGGCGGGATCCCGCTCGCGGTCGAGATCGACGACGCGCACCGGGACTCCGACGTGCGCCTCGAAGCCGCGGACGAACTCTTCGTACGGGAACGGGTCGCGGGTCACCAGGGCCACGATGTCGCGATCCCCCGGGTGCTTCAGGCGGAAATTCACCATGCGGGTGCGGCCCGGCTCCGAGGACATTCCTGCGTAGGCCACGGGGCGGAACCCCGCGCTCTCGGCAGCCACGGAGCAGGTGTGGTGCGGAGGAATCGCGGGGAAGCGGTAGTGCCCGCGGGCGTCGGTGGTCGCCCTGATGGTCGTGATCCCGTCGCCGCTCAACGTCACGTTAGCACCGGGGATCGGCGCTCCCGAAGAGTCGGCCACCACTCCGGAGATCGTCGCGACCGCAGGCGAAGCCTGGAGCGCGATGCAGAGGAAGAGGCAGGCGAGGGGTGCCGCCGCCAGAAAGACCGATCGGCGTCTGCTGATCATCAGGACCTCCAGGGCGCCCGGGACGGCGCCCGACTTTCGCTGGAAACCTGGACCCAGGTGGCAGCGTTCTTATGTCCGCTTATAGGCTTCTGCGGCCGGCAGGTCAATGGGCGAGGGCCACCCGCGCGGCATTGACACAGAGTCGGAAGACGTCCTAGCATGCGCGCTTTCAGCCACGCCGATGCGCGGGCATCGAGAAAGCGCGGGACGATGAAGGCTCTCCTGAAGACCGAATTCCCCGGACTGAAATTACTGGGTCGCGGCAAGGTGCGGGACAACTACGACCTGGGCGACTCCCTGCTCATCGTTTCGACCGATCGGATTTCCGCCTTCGATCACATCCTCCCGAACGGCATCCCGGACAAGGGGAAGGTCCTGAACCAGATTTCGATTTTCTGGTTCGAGATGACGTCCGGGCTGGTCCGCAATCATCTGAAAGAGCACAGGGTGGAGCGGTTCCCCGGTCCGCTGGCGCAGCACGCCGAGGTCCTGCGCGGCCGCTCGGTCCTCGTGACACGTCTCGATATGCTGTCGATCGAGTGCGTGGTGCGCGGTTACCTGGCCGGGTCGGGGTTCAAGGAATACCGGAAGACGGGGGCGGTGTGTGGCGTGCCGCTCCCGAAGGGACTCCAGGAGTCGTCGAGGCTCCCGGAGCCGATCTTCGCTCCTTCCACCAAGGCGGTCACGGGGCACGACGAGAACATCCCCTTCGCGAAGGTCGTGGACCTGGTGGGCCGCGCGGACGCGGAGCAGGTGCGCGATCTCAGCCTCGCGATCTACAAGAGGGCCTGCGAGCACGCCGAGTCGCGCGGCATTCTCATCGCCGATACGAAGTTCGAGTTCGGCCGCGATCGGGACGGCCTGGTCCTGGCCGACGAAGTCCTCACCCCCGACTCCTCGCGCTTCTGGCCCAGGGAGAGTTACCGGCCCGGCGGCCCGCAGCCGTCCCTCGACAAGCAGTACGTGCGCGATCACCTCGAGTCGGTCGGCTGGGACAAGAACCCGCCGGCGCCTCGTCTTCCGGATGAAATCGTCGAAGGGACCCGGAAGCGCTACCTGGACATCTTCAAGAGACTGACCGGCAGGAGCCTCGAGTAGGGACGCGCCCGCGCCGCCGGAGCTTCAGAGGCGGGCCGTCGGGTCGAAACCCGAGACGTCGCCCACCCCGAGCGCCGCGATGGACCGTCGCGATCGCTCCAGCACGCCGGCCGGGTCGCGGGGGGCGCGACGCCTCCTGAGGTAGGCAGCCTTGACCGCCGTGATCCTGTCGAGCGAAAGGGCGAGGCGCTTCCCGTCGATTTCGCCCCGGCGCGCCGCCGCCAGGACGCCCTCGTAGGCCGCGCGGATCTTCTCCTCCGATCCGCAGAACATCAGCCCGTCGTTGCCGGCCGAGAGGGCGGCCAGGGCCTGGGCGGCGGCCCCCTGCCTCTGCTCCACGGCGCCCATCTCGAGATCGTCCGTGACGATCACGCCCCTATAGCGCAGCCTGCGGCGAAGGAGGCCTTCGACGACGGCCCTCGATAGAGTCGCCGGACCGGGCGAGCGGCCCTGCAGGGCCGGGTAGCAGGCGTGCCCCGCCATGATGATCGGCAGGAGCCGCTTGAGCCGCCGGTAGGGGAGCAGGTCTTCGTCGTACAACCGGGCGCGCGACTTCGAGATGACCGGCAGGGTCAGGTGAGTGTCGCCCCGGGCCGACCCCAGCCCCGGAAAATGCTTGCCCACCGGGACGACGCCGGCCTTCAGATGGGCTTCCAGGAAGACCCGGCCCAGCCGGCAGACGGTCCGGGGATCCTCTCCGAAGGCCCTATCGCCGATGCCGTTTCGAGTGTCCGGGCCCGACAGGTCGAGGACAGGGGCCAGGTTGAGGTTGAAGCCAAGTGTTCTGAGCGCCGCGGCCATGGCGCCGGCCTGCCGCCTGACCGCGCCGGCCGGATCTTTTCGAACGGCAAGGTCGAGGTTCGCCGGGATCGGTCCGAGGATCGGCTTGAGCCGGTTGACCCTTCCACCCTCCTGATCGAGCGCCACGAAGGGAGGGATCCTCAGCACCCCGTTCACGTCGTCGATCAGCGAGCGGACCTGCGGGGCACTTACGATATTGCGGGCGAAAAGGATGATGGCCGCCGGCCGCACGCGGTCCAGGAGGGACCTGAGGGGATCTCCCAGGGACGTTCCCTGGAATCCGATCCAGAAAAGCTGCCCGACCTTTTCCTCGAGGGAAAGAACGCCGATCGGCATCGAGCCGTACTGTAATCGATGGTGGCGGACCCTGCAAGGTGATGGCGCCTGTGGCGGGCATTTCTTCTAACGATTTTGTCACGCCGCTTGACCCGCGCCCGCCGAGAAACTAGATTGGCCTGGTAGATATGCGAATTAAGTAATTTAGATTGCAAACAGTTAAATATACATAGTTAGTCAGTCAGGCAGGAGGAGGGAATCAAGGAGGAAGTTCCAGATCTGGTACTGAGAAGCACTGTTGCCACTATATCTTGTGGCGACATTCGGATCAAGTTTCCTTGACTTGCCCGGAAGCCGATGGTAGCATCGGCAGCTTTTCAGCAACCAAATCAGGGGGGGCAGGGTGATGAACAAAAAGTTCTACACCATCATGATTGTCCCGCATGCCGCCGCGAAGTTCCGGCGCATCAAGATTTCCCGGAACTTCCTCATCGCGGCAGGTTGTTTCCTCGGTCTGGTCTTCACCGCCGGCCTCATGTTCCCTCATTACCTGCTCCGTTCCAGCCAGCTCTCGGCGAACATCCAGAGGATGACCCAGGAAAACCAGGAGCTCCGGAAGGCGAACGAGAAGTTCGACGAGTCCCTGGCCGACCTGCGCTCCCGCCTGGCGGAGTTCGAGACCAAGGCGACCAAGTTCGCGATGATGGCGGGGGTGGAAGACCCCCAGTCCCAGCAGCTCGCCGCCGGGGGAAGCTCCTTCGACCTCAAGGGACTCTCGCCGAAGGCATCCCAGGCCGTCATCGAGTCCGAAATCAACACCCTGAAGGAGCGCTCCGGCGTCCTGCAGGACACCTTCCGGGTGCTCGACGTGGCCTTCCAGAAGCAGTCGCTCCTGCTGTCGTCGACCCCCAGCATTTACCCGGTCCACGGGCTCCTCGGGAACGGCTATGGATGGCGGCGTGACCCGTTCACGGGCATGCGCGACTTCCACCAGGGCCTCGACCTGGTGGCCCCCATCGGAACCAAGGTGGTGGCTCCGGCGGACGGCATCGTGACCCGGGTCGGCCAGAGCGGCGGATTCGGCAACTCCATCTTCGTCTCCCACGGTTACGGGATCATCACCCGGTACGGCCACCTCTCTGCCTACAACGTCAAGGTGGGACAGAGAATCAAGCGCGGCGACGTCATCGGGATGGTCGGCACCACCGGGCGCAGCACCGGGCCGCACCTGCACTACGAGCTCCTGGTGCACCAGCGGAACGTCGACCCGATCAAGTACATCCTCGAAGAGTACAGGACGTTCTAAATCTCCGTCCGGCTTTGACTTCACGCTTCGTTCTGCTATAGTTTCGCGCAGGCGGCCGGGCCGTGCAGCGACTTTCCAACCGGTCCCGGTGAAGCCGCGTCGGGCGCGGCGGTCCCTGGATTCGATCCCACCACAGCGCGCTCCCAGGGTCGAGGCCCCCCCGCGGGGGGCGGAGGTCGAAACCTACACCCCGATGTTGATCGATGCCATCCTCAAGAAAATCGTCGGCACCAAGAACGAGCGCGAGCTCAGGAAGCTGCAGCCGCGGGTCCTCGCGATCAACGCCCTCGAGCCCGGTGTGCACGCCCTCACCGACGATCAGATCCGGGCGAAGACGTTCGAGCTGAGACAGCGCGTGGAGGAAGGCGCCTCCCTGGACGACGTCCTGGCGGAAGCGTTTGCCCTCTGCCGCGAGGCCGGCCGGCGGACCGTCGGCATGCGGCACTTCGACGTGCAGCTCATCGGCGGCATGGTCCTGCACCAGGGGAAGATCGCCGAGATGAAGACCGGCGAAGGTAAGACCCTGGTCGCGACCCTGGCGGCGTACCTGAACGCCCTGACCGGCAAGGGCGTCCACGTGGTCACCGTGAACGACTACCTGGCGCGGCGCGACGCGGCCTGGATGGGCCCCATCTACCGCTTCCTGGGGCTGGGCGTCGGCGTCATCCAGCACGACATGGACGACCCCTCCCGCAAGGAAGCCTACGCCGCCGACGTGACCTACGGGACCAACAACGAGTTCGGCTTCGACTACCTGCGGGACAACATGAAGTACTCCCTGGACGCCATGGTGCAGCGCGGACATCACTACGGGATCGTGGACGAGGTCGACTCGATCCTGATCGACGAGGCGCGCACGCCGCTCATCATCTCCGGGCCCTCCGAGGAATCGACCGAGATCTACGGCCGCGCCGACACCATCATCCCGCGCCTGAAGAAGGAGGAGGACTACACCGTCGACGAGAAGGCGCGCACGGTGGCGCTCACGGAGGAGGGTGTCGAGAAGGCCGAGACCCTCCTGCGGGTCGAGAACCTGTACGACCCCGGCGAGATGGAGCTGAACCACGCGGTCCAGCAGGCGCTCAGGGCCCATGTCCTGTTCAGGCGCGACGTGGATTACGTGGTGAAGGAGGGGCAGGTCATCATCGTCGACGAGTTCACCGGCCGCCTGATGCCGGGCCGGCGCTGGAGCGACGGGTTGCACCAGGGGGTCGAGGCGAAGGAGAAGGTCAAGGTCCAGAAGGAGAACCAGACCCTCGCGACCATCACCTTCCAGAACTATTTCCGGATGTACGGCAAGCTCGCCGGCATGACCGGGACCGCCGACACCGAGGCCGTCGAGTTCGACAAGATCTACAGGCTCGAGGTCATGATCGCCCCGACCAACCGGCCGCTCATCCGCCTCGAGAATCCGGACGTGGTGTACCGCACCGAGCGGGAAAAGTTCGACGCGGTCGTCGAGGAGATCGGGGAGCTGCACACGAAGGGCCAGCCCGTCCTGGTGGGCACCATCTCCATCGAGAAGTCGGAACACCTGAGCGAGCTCTTGAAGAAGCGACGGATCCCGCACGTCGTCCTGAACGCCAAGTACCACGAGAAGGAGGCGGAGATTGTCGCCCAGGCGGGGCGGCTGGCCGCCGTGACCATCGCCACCAACATGGCCGGGCGCGGCACCGACATCCTGCTCGGCGGCAACCCGGAGTTCCTGGCGCGACGGGAGATCGCGGAGCAGGCGATCGACCCGGCCACCGTGACTCCCGAACAGTGGAAGGAGCGCATGGAGCGCCACCAGGCGCGCTGCGCCACGGAGCACGACCAGGTCGTGGCGCTCGGCGGGCTGCACATCCTGGGCACCGAGCGGCACGAGGCGCGGCGCATCGACAATCAGCTGCGCGGCCGCGCCGGGCGCCAGGGCGACCCCGGGTCGTCCCGCTTCTACATGTCCCTCGAGGACGACCTGATGCGCATCTTCGGGTCGGACCGCATCTCCGGCCTGATGAAGCGGCTCGGCATGGAGGAGGGGGTCCCGATCGAGCACCGCATGGTGACCCGCGCGATCGAGCGCGCCCAGAAGCAAGTCGAGGCGCGCAACTTCGAGATCCGCAAGCACCTCCTGGAGTACGACGACGTCAACAACAAGCAGCGCACGGAGATCTACCGCCTGCGCCGCGAGCTGTTCGAGGGGAAGGGGCAGAAGGAATACCTGCTGCAGAAGGCCGAGGAGATCCTGGGCTACCTCCTCGACTCGAACTGCGGGGCAGACGTCGACCCCGAGGAATGGCAGACCGACGAGCTCAGGAACGGTCTCCTGCGGTACTTCGGTCTCGATGTGCAGGCGCTCGGGATCGACTGGTCGAAAGTGAGCGCCCCGGAGCTGCGCGACCGGCTGTGGGCGCAGGTGCAGACGCGCTACGAGGAGAAGGAGCGCGCCATGGGCGGGGACGCCATGCGCCAGCACGAGCGCGCCCTCATGCTCTACGTCATCGACACCGCCTGGAAGGACCACCTGCTGGCGATGGACCACCTCAAGGAGGGCATCGGCCTGCGGGGCTACGGCCAGCGCGACCCGCTGACCGAGTACAAGAAGGAATCCTTCGTCATGTTCGGACTGATGAAGGAGCGCATCGAAGACGAGATCATCATGAACCTCTGGCGCATGGACGCGGCGGTGGTGACCCAGCAGAAGGAGATGCGCACCCGCCGCGAGCG
Organism: Acidobacteriota bacterium; assembly: GCA_041482595.1. GTDB lineage: Bacteria > Acidobacteriota > Polarisedimenticolia > Gp22-AA2 > Gp22-AA2 > Gp22-AA3. Next base: position 4,762 of record JBGPED010000047.1, on the reverse strand, counting down.
GGACCTGACCTACAGCGCTCCGGCCAAGGAGGCACCGCAGCCGGCGCAGCGTGCCGCCGCCCGCGTGGGGCGGAATGATCCCTGTCCCTGCGGCTCGGGGAAGAAATACAAGAAGTGCCACGGTTCGGAAGAGGGCAGCGGGACTCCGGCCCGCCCCGCGGCGCCGCACGGAGCGCGGGTATAGAATGACCGACGGGGCCGCAACGCGGCCCGAGGAGCCGACGAGGATGCTGGACGGAGCGATCCCGGACGCATTGACCTTCGACGACGTCCTCCTGCTGCCCGCCCGCTCGGATGTCCTGCCGAGCCGGGTCGACGTGACGACACAGCTCACCCGCAACATCCGGCTCAACATCCCCCTGGTCTCGGCGGCCATGGACACGGTCACCGACTCCCGCCTGGCGATCGCCATGGCCCAGCAGGGCGGCATCGGAATCGTGCACAAGAACCTGCCGATCGAGGCGCAGGCGGCCGAGGTCGACAAGGTCAAGCGATCCGAGAGCGGCATGATCGTCGACCCGGTCACCATCGCTCCGGAGCAGAAGATCGCCGAGGCGCTCGAGCTGATGCAGAAGTTCAAGATTTCGGGCGTGCCGGTCACCGACCGGGGCGGCCGCCTGCTCGGCATCCTGACGAACCGGGACCTGCGCTTCGAGACGCACACCGATCTTCCGGTCTCGGCCGTGATGACCAAGGAGGACCTGGTCACGGTCCCGGTCGGCACGACGCTCGAGGAGGCCAAGTCGATCCTGCACAAGCACAAGATTGAAAAGCTCCTGGTCGTCGATCGGGACTACCACCTGAAGGGCCTGATCACCGTCAAGGACATCCAGAAGATGATCAAGTACCCCCACGCGTGCAAGGACGCGCTCGGCAGGCTGCGCGTCGGCGCGGCGGTCGGTGTCGGACCCGACGAGATCGAGCGGGCCCGGCTCCTCGTGGAGGCGCGCGTGGACGTGATCGTGGTCGACACGGCGCACGGCCACTCGGCCGGAGTTCTGGACATGGTGCGCAGCCTGCGCAAGTCGCTCTCGGGCGTGGACCTCGTCGCGGGCAACGTCGGGACCGAGGAGGCCGCCGAGGACCTGATGAAGCTGGGCGTCGACGCGGTCAAGGTCGGTGTCGGACCCGGATCGATCTGCACGACGCGCGTGGTGACGGGGGTCGGTGTGCCGCAGATCACCGCCATCGCGCAGAGCGCGCGCGCCGCGCGGCGGCACGGCGTCCCGCTCATCGCCGACGGCGGCGTCAAGTTCTCGGGCGACATCACCAAGGCCCTGGCCGCCGGGGCGTCCTCGGTGATGATCGGATCGCTCTTCGCCGGCACCGAGGAAGCGCCGGGCGAGACGATCCTCTACCAGGGCCGGACCTTCAAGGTGTACCGGGGGATGGGGTCGATCGGCGCGATGCGGCGGGGCAGCGCCGATCGTTACTTCCAGGACGCGGCCGCGGAGGAGAAGCTCGTGCCCCAGGGGATCGAGGGGATGGTCCCTTACAAGGGCTCGCTGCAGGTGCTCGTCCCGCAGATGGTCGGCGGCCTGCGCGCCGGGATGGGGTATTGCGGTGCCAAGGACATCGAGACGCTCAGGCAGCAGGCGCGCTTCATCCGCGTCACGAGCGCGGGTCTCAAGGAGAGCCACGCCCACGACGTGGTGATCACCAAGGAAGCCCCGAACTACCGGATGGAGTGATCGGACCGCCGGTCCTCGATCGTGATCTCGCGGACGTCACCGCCGCGGTCGGCGAAGCGGACGGCGACGACGCGCTCCGCGCGATAGGGGCCCAGGCGCTCGGCCCACTCCACGACGGCGATGCCGTCCACTCCAAGGATCTCGTCCAGCCCCAGCTCGTCCAGGTCTTCCGGCCGGTCAATACGGTACAGATCGATGTGGTAGAGCGTCACGCGGCCGCGGTAGCGATTCACCAGGGTGAAGGAGGGGGAGCGCACCTCGTCGTCGGGCACGCCCAGGCCTTGGGCGATGCCGCGGGCGAAGACGGTCTTGCCCATGCCCAGATCGCCGGTGAGAAGGACCACGTCGCCCGCCTGAAGGCCCCGCGCCAGGGCCTGTCCCTCGGCGCGGGTCTCGTCTTCCGAGCGCGTGACCAGGGTCCGCGGCGGCATCCGGTCGTTCAGACGAGCGACAGTTCCATGAGCACCGGTTGCGGCATGAGATCGCGGTGCTGCCGGAACAGCCGGGGAAGGGTGCGGACGACCTCGAAGCCGGCGCGCTCGTGGAGCGGGCGCGACCGGCCGTTGCCGATCAGCCGGACCTGCTTCAGGTGGCGGCGGCGGCCCACTTCGATCACCTCCTGGATCAGACGCAGGCCGATCCCGTGGCCCCGGAGATTCGGCTCCACGCCGACCGAAGCGAGATACAGGACGTCCCCGCGCGGATTGTGGGAGGCGGAAGCCAGGAGCCGCTCGTAGTCGAGGTAGGATCGCGGGAAGTCGCGCGTCCACAGGAGACCGTTGGTCAGGCCGACGATCCGGGGCGCCTGGGCCGGGCGCTGCAGCTCGGCGAGCAGGAACGCCTCGGGCAGGGCGAACAGGCGTCTCTGCAGCTCGTTCAACGAGGCGCCCAGCCGGCCCCACACCCTCCTCTCCATGAGCGTCGCGTCCTCCAGGTCGTCGGGCCGGGCCGGCCGGATCACCACCCGCAGGATCGCCGCGCGCACGGCGACAGACGAGACTCCCCGGGCGGGCGCGCGCCGCGGCGCGCCGCCGATCACGGAGCCCGACGGGCCGGCCGCGCGCTGGCTCGAAGTTGTCGTTCCCTGGTTGTCCTTCATCCGGTCCTCCGGGCGCTGCGAGCCTCGGCTCGTTCGTTGGTCCGCGGGGGCTTCAGACTCAGGAGCGCCGCGGGGAAGTGCTGCAGAATGTCGCGCGCGATGAGCGGCGCCTCGCCCACCTCCGCCGCCGCGAGGTCGCCCGCCAGTCCGTGCAGGTAGACACCCAGCCTGACCGCGTCGGTCACCTCGATCCCCTGGGCCAGGAGACCCAGGAGAAGACCGGTGAGGACGTCCCCGGAACCGCCGGTGGCCATGCCCGGGTTGCCGGTCGGGTTCACGTGCACGCGGCCTTCGGGTGTGGCGATCAGGGTCCGATGTCCCTTCAGGACCAGGTGGCAGCGGTGGCGGAGCGCGAACTCGCGCGCCAGCGGCAGTCTGCGTGACTGCACGTCCCTGCCGGACGTCCCCAGGAGACGCCCCATCTCGCCCGGGTGGGGCGTCAGGACGAGCGGGCGGCTCCGTCCGGAAAGGGCCGTCTCGTTGCCCGCGAAGGCATTCACGCCATCGGCATCCAGGACGACCGGCACGCGCGCCCGGCGCACGATTTCGCGGACGAGCCTGGTCGTCTCTGGATGGGTGGTCAATCCCGGTCCGATGGCGATCGCCTGCTTCCCGTCGAGAAGGGCGAGGAGCCGATTGAGCCCGGACTCAGCCAGGGTCCCCTCCGGGGTCTCGGGCAGACCCTCGGTCATCACCTCCATTGCCCGCGACACGAACCCGGACTGCAGACCCTGCGGGACGGCCGCAGTGACCAGGCCGCAGCCGGCGCGCAGCGCGCCGAGAGCCGCCATCCGGGCGGCCCCACCCTTGCCGCGGGACCCGGCCACCACCAGGGCGTGCCCGTAGTCCCCCTTGTGACTGTCGGCCCGCCGTTTCGGAATGAGGGACGAGAGCTCCTCCGCACGCAGGAGATCCAGGTCGGCCCCCTCGGCGGCGACCGCTTCGTTCGGAAGACCGATGTCGACCACGTGCAGTCGCCCGCACATCGACTCGGCGGGAGGGAACACGTGGGGGAGCTTCGGCCGGACGAAGGTGACGGTGTGGTCCGCCCGGATGCAGGGGCCGGGAATCTCGAAGGAATCGCCCGACAGGCCGCTCGGGACGTCGACGGCCACCACCAGGGCGCGCGCGGCGTTCACCTCCTCGATGACCGTCGCGAGGAACCCCTGCACGGGCCTCGACAGCCCGGTGCCGAGGATCCCGTCCACGATCAGGTCGCTCGCGTCGAGAATGGAGCGGGCGGCCTTCCATTCACCCTGGCCGGTCACTTCGCGGGGCGCCACGCCGAGCCGCTCCAGGGCCTTGAGGTTGACGAGGGCGCCGCCGCGCACGTCGCGGCGCCGGCCGAACAGGAGAGCGGCGAACGGAATGCCCTGGTTGTGGAGGTGCCGCGCCAGAACGAAGGTGTCGCCTCCATTGTTTCCACGCCCGCACAGAAGCAGGATGCGCCGCGTCCTGAGATCGCTTTCGATGCGCTCCAGGACCTCGAGGAGCCTCAGGCCGGCGTTCTCCATCAGGACGATTTCGGGCACACCGAACCGCGAGACGGCGCGCCGATCGATGTGACGCATCTGTTGCGAGGTCAGGATTTCCACTGCCGTGACTCCCCGGGAAGTGGCCCACTTTACACAGGTAGGGGGACGGAATCAAGCGACGTCGCCTCCCTGCCACGAGCCGGGACCGCCGAGGCGGGTGGCGCCGTCGCTCGGTCACACGGTTCGATCGTGGAGCGTGATTCCGGGGGGCGCCTTCGGTCGGGGTCCCGGGATTCGTTGACAGTGTGATGAACGGTCAACGATAATCGTGGCTCCTGTCGATCTCTCGCGAAGTTTCGACGAGTGGGACCTTTGCGGGGTCATTCATGCTGCGATTTCTGACGGCCGGTGAATCGCACGGTCCGGCGCTGGTCGCCATCCTGGACGGGATGCCGGCCGGGCTGCCGATTCTGACCTCGGATATCGACGCCGAGCTC
>JBGPED010000046.1:0-16251 GCA_041482595.1 Acidobacteriota bacterium | reverse complement strand
GGGCACGGTGATGGAACCTTCGAGATCCTCGCATTCCTTCAAGTCGGCGCGAACCCCCTCTGGGTTGCCGCGGGCGACCTGAATGGTGACGGCCATCCCGACCTCGCCGTGGTCAGCGTGCTGTCGGGTCGTGTCTTCGTCCTCACCGGAAATGGAGACGGCACCTTCGCGGCCCCGCAGTCCTATCCGGTCGGCGACCTGCCGTCGTTCGTTGCGATCGGGGATCTCAACGGCGACGGCAAGATGGATCTTGTGGTCGCGAACAGCATCGTCGACTTCGGCGGATCGAACGACGTCTCCGTGCTCCTGGGACAAGGGGACGGGACCTTCGGGGCCGAGTTCCGCTACGCGACGGGCGAGGGACCGGTCTCGGTGGCCATTGGGGACTCCAATGGTGACGGTCATGCCGATCTGGCGGTCGCGGATAATGCTTCGGGCGACGTGTCCATCCTCCTGGGCAGGGGGGATGGCACCTTCGGCCCGCGCACGGGCTTCGCCGTCGGCGGACAGCCGGCTTCGATCGCGGCCGGCGACTTCAACGCGGACGGAAGCGTGGACCTGGCGGTCGCCGGCGGCGGTTCCTACTTCTCTCCGGGCCAGCCTCAGGCTCTCTCCCTGCTCTATGGGCGTGGCGACGGCACGTTCGCGCCGGAAGTCCGGCTGCCGGTGGGAACAGGCGCGAGCGCGGTCGCCGTGTCGGACTTCAACGCCGACGGACGCCAGGATCTCGCGGTTGCGGTCGCGGGCCAATTCCGAGACTATCCGGGGGAGGTCCAGGTTCTGCTGGGTCGGGGAGATGGTGGATTCGCTCAGCCCCTCCGATTCATGACGGGTGGCATCCCGGTCTCCATGTTGGTCGATGACGTGAATCGGGACGGCAGGCGTGACGTCCTGACCGTCAACATCCCCGTCAACGCCTACGCCTTCGGCCAGGGCGCAATTTCGGTCCTCCTGAACCAGGCGGTCTTCCCCGACGGCGATGGAGACGGAATCGACGACACCAAGGATGCATGCACCGACACCGACGGAGACGGTTTCGGTAATCCGGGATTTCCGGCAAACACCTGCGCCCTGGATAACTGCCCGGAGGCGAAAAATCCCTCGCAGGCCGACGTGGATTGGGACGGGGTCGGTGATGCCTGTGACAACTGCCCGGGCACCGGCAATCCCACGCAGGCCGACGCGGATGCCGACGGGGCGGGGGATGCCTGCGATGCTTGCACCGACACCGACCGCGACGGGTTCGGTGATCCGGGCTTCCCGCTCAACACCTGTCCGGAGGACAACTGCCCGGGCGTCTCCAATCCATCGCAGACGGATGCCGATCACGATGGTCGCGGGGACGCGTGCGACAACTGTCCCGACCGATCCAACCCTTCGCAGGGAGATGCCGACGCCGACGGGACCGGAGACGCGTGCGATCCCTGCACCGACTCCGACCATGATGGATTCGGAGACCGCGGTTTCGACGCGGCGACGTGCCCGCCGGACAACTGTCCATCGATCCCCAACCCTCGCCAGGACGATGGCGACGGCGATGGGGCGGGGGACGCCTGCGACAACTGTCCTTCCGTGCCCAATCCCTCGCTCCGGGACAGCGATCGGGACGGGCTCGGGGACGCGTGCGATCCGTGCCCGCTGGACCGCAAGAACGACGCGGATCACGATGGGATCTGCGGGAACGTCGATCTCTGTCCGAGCGTGGCGGACCCTGGTCAACGCGACGGCGACGCGGACCGGGTGGGGGACCGCTGCGACAACTGCCCCGCCACGCCGAATCTGGGCCAGGCCGATCGGGACGGCGACGGGATCGGCGACGCCTGCTCCTTCTCGGGTTTCTTCCCGAACCGGCTGGTCCAGACCGGCGCTCGCCCCAGGTCGGGCGCGGTTGCCGACTTCAACCACGAGGGACCTGCCGCTGCGGCCGGGGCGAACCATGATTCCGGCAACGTGTCGATCCTTCTGGGGCATGGCGATGGAACCTTTGACTCCCCGCGGAACATCCCGGTCGGCGCCAAACCGTTCAACATCGCGGTCGGCGATCTCATCGCGGATGGAAATCCCGATCTCCTTGTCACCGACTCCACCGCGAACGTTGTCTACGGTATTCTCGGACACGGAGACGGCAGCTTCGGTTCCCCGCTCGCCCTCAATACCGGGTTCCAGTGGATGGTCGTGGTGACCGACCTGGATGGAGACTCGGTGCCGGACCTCGTGGCGCCCGGCGCCTTCTTCCGCGGGAAAGGTGACGGGACATTCAATAGTGCCGTGCCATTCTCGGTCGGCAGCGGTCCGAATGCCCTCGTTGTCACCGACCTCAATGGTGACGGTGCGACCGACGTCGTGGTCAGCAATTCGGGGTCGGATGACGTCTCCGTTCTTCTGGGGCACGGCGACGGGACCTTCGGCGCGCCCAGCAGGACGACTGTCGGAGACGGCCCCGGCTCGATCGCCGCTGGGGACTTCGACGGCGACGGAATGATTGACGTCGCGATGATCAATGTCCTTGCCCGCACCGTGACCATCCTCTTCGGCGATGGTCTGGGTGGATTCCTGGCTTCCCGGACGCTTTCGCCGGTGGAGAACCCCACCTCCCTTGTCGTGCAGGATCTGGACCTTGACGGTCGGGACGAAATCCTCATCACCGGCCGTCCCGGCCCGTCGTATGACACGGCTCTTGGCTCCGTCGTCGTCCTCCGCGGAAACACCGACAGGTCATCCTTGAGCGCGGCATCCTATAGAGCGGGGATCGGCCCCCGTGGCCTTGCCTTGGGCGATTTCAACGGTGATGGCTTCGCCGATCTGGTCGTGGCGAATGCCGACAGCTCAACCAGGCAGCACGCCGGAAATGTCTCGATCATCCTTGGGGCCGACCAAGGGACTTTCCTCTCGGATCGTCCCATTCCTGCAGGTCACAACCCCTGGGGACTGGCGGCCGCCGATTTCAACGGAGACGGAGTCCAGGATTTCGCAGTCACGGTTCCCTACGCGACCGACGCGTACGATCGTGGTGAAATCCGGATCCTCCTGCGCACGAAGGACGGCCAGGCCATCCAGGGCACGTCGTTGGCAGCGCCTCCGGGTGTCGGCTTGCTGCTCGTGGCCGACCTCAACCTTGACGGCAGGCCCGATCTCGTGTCCGGCAACTCGTGCAACAGCTTCGACTGCGCGGATGGGCTCGTCTCGGTCTTCCTGGGCAACGGAGACGGAACGTTTGGCGCGCGGAGCACGGTTGTCCAGGGGCTCAGAGTCACAGGGTTGGCCAAGGGGGATTTCAACTCCGACGGACGGCCGGACCTGGCGATCGTCAACAACTGCGTTGATCACGCCTGTCGCAGCGGTAATGTCGTCGTCTTGCTCGGGAACGGGGACGGAACGTTTGGCGCGCCGACCCACCTCGCAACGGGAAACGGCTCCCTGTCCGTCGTCACCGGGGACTATAACAAGGATGGTCATGAGGACATTGCGGTCGGCAACGCCACCTCGAACGACATCTCCGTGCTCCTGGGGCGCGGCGACGGCACCTTCCTGCCGCAAATCACTTCGAGCATCGGCTATTCCGTCATTTACGGAACGTCACGCCTTCTGCTAGTGGGCGACGTCGATCGGGACGGAATCCAGGACCTGGCAGTCGTCGTAAGCGTTCCGCCCGAAATTTCGACCAGCTTCGTGGTCGTTCTCCTCGGCAAGGGAGACGGTACGTTCCAGCCCTTAACCAGCGTCGCCGCAGGGGACAGCATCGACCTTGCCGCGGTCGGAGACTTCGATGCCGACGGACGACAGGACCTGGCGATAGCGAATTATTTCAGCGACTCCGTCACCGTCGCGATGGGAAACGGCCAAGGGTATTTCCCCGTACTCTCCTCCTTCGGCGTGGGGGCCGGGCCCGCATGGCTCCTCGCGCGGGACCTGAACGGTGACGGGGCGGACGATCTGGCGGTCATCGACACGACTTCGGGCGAGATCTCCGTGCTCATCAATCATGTAGGTGACGCCGACCACGATGGAACCGCCGATCCGCACGATCCCTGTACGGACACCGATGGAGACGGGTTCGGCGATCCCGGCTTCCCGGCCAACACCTGCCCGGTTGACAACTGCCCGAGTCTGCCTAATCCGGGGCAGGAGGACAGAGACCTTGACGGCACGGGTGACGCCTGCGACAACTGTATCGATGTCGGAGACCGATCCCAGCAGGATCTGGACGACGATGGTCGGGGCGATGCCTGCGACCCGTGCACGGACCCGGACGGCGACGGCTATGGCAATCCCGGCGCCGCGAGAACATGCGCACTCGACAACTGCCCGGCGGTCGCCAATCCGACACAGGAGGACGCGGATCGTGATGGTGTAGGCGATGCCTGCGACTTGTGTACCGACGCCGATGGTGACGGGCTGGGGGACCCCGGGTTCTCGCACAACACCTGTTCTCCCGATAACTGTCCCGGTGTCCCCAACCCTGCCCAGACCGATACGGATCATGATGGTATGGGCGACGCCTGCGATCCTTGCACCGATCCTGACCAGGACGGGTTCGGCAATCCCGGCTTGGCGGCGAACGTCTGCGCGATCGACAACTGTCCGACGATCCCGAACGCCTCCCAATCGGACGTGGATCACGACGGCGTGGGCGATGCCTGCGACACTTGCACGGACACGGACCACGACGGGTTCGGGGATCCGGGGAAGCCGAACACCACCTGCGCTCCGGACAACTGCCCGCTGGTGCCGAATCCTTCCCAGGCCGACGCGGACGGAGATCATTTGGGCGACGCCTGCGACACATGCCCCCGCGATTTCTTGAACGATCAGGACGCCGATGGCCTCTGTGGCGATGTGGATAACTGTCCGACCCTCGCGAACCCGCTTCAGGAGGACAGGGACGGCGACAAGCGAGGGGACGCCTGCGACAATTGCCCGCTCGTAGCGAATGCGAACCAGTCCGATGGAGACGGAGACACCATCGGCGATCTCTGCGACGACTGCCCCCTGTATCCGAATAAGGCGCAAACGGACGCGGATCAGGACGGTCTCGGGGACTCCTGCGACAACTGTCCGACCGCCGCAAATTCCGACCAGAAGGACAGCGATCATGACTTTCTGGGGGATGCCTGCGATCCGTGTCCCGGCGATCCTGTCAACGATTCCGATCACGACGGCCGCTGCCATGACGTCGATAACTGTCCGAATGTCGCAAACCCGGGCCAGGAGGACGTGGACGGGGATGGAATCGGCGACGCGTGCGACGACTGCCCGGCGGTGGCCGACCCGCTCCAGGGCGACCTCGACGCGGACGGCGTCGGCAACAGTTGCGACGACTGCCTCGCCATCTTCAATCCTCAGCAGGGAGACGGGGACGTGGACGGCGTCGGCGATTCTTGTGACAACTGCCCCGGAACGGCCAACTCCGACCAGTCGGATTCGAACCACGACGGCTCCGGAGACGCCTGCCAGCCCCTTCTGAACCTGTCCGAGATTCGACACGATGAAGGCGTCATCACGGTCGGTGTGTCCGCGGAGGATCCCCAGATCGAACCGCTCCACGGTTCCGTGGAGATTTTCTCGACCGGTGCCGGGGTCATCACGCTCCAGGACACCTTGCTCACCTCCGACTGCGGCCTGGGCTACCTGCCAAAGGGGGTCGCCGGCGAAGGCATCGGCTTCACGAACGGAGCGGTCGGCTCGCCGTTCCTGTTCGACCTCGACGCCTATCTGTTCTGCGAGGATGGAATGCCCGATTTCATGCTCGCCCTGGGCCCATGCAGTGGCCCACGTTCGCCCTTCGACACTCTTGTCGACCTGTCGAGGCTGGCGCTACCGGTGGCCGTGTGCGTACGCGACTACGGTGCGGACAAGGGTGGGATCGATCTGACCGTGGAGCGGTTTGACGAGACGACACTCAGCCTGTTCAGCGGGCAGGAGCGCTCCGTACTGCGGGTGCCGTTCAATTCTTGGCCTCCGGCGCAACTGGACACCTCGAGCCTGCAGGCCGGCCAGACCTACCGACTGGTCATCACGGTGACCGACGGCGATACGGTGCCCGTGACGGCGGATGCGACTATCGTGTCCCAGGGAGAGTCACGGATGGTGTTCGTCCGACCGAACAGCCCGCCGCGCGCTGTGATTACGTCGGCGACGACCGTCGAGTGCACCGGTCCCGCGGGCGGCGCGGTCACGCTGGACGCGTCTGCATCGACCGACCCCGACTCGACACCCGGGACAAACGACGACATCGTGTCGTACCGGTGGCTCCGGGATCCAGGCGAGCCGGGTGAGCAGCTGCTGGGCGCTGTCGCCGTGCTGAACGTGACATTGCCACTTGGCGCGCACACGATCGAATTGCGGGTGACCGACTCAAAGGGGCTGACGGGCACGACACAGACGGTCGTTACCGTCGAGGATGCATCGCCGCCCGCGCTGATCTGTCCGGTCGCCGCGACGACGGAGTGCACCGGTCCCAATGGGGCGCAGGTGCAGGTGCTGGCGACCACATCGGACGCGTGCAGCTCCACGGTCACCATCACGGGCAGCCGGTCCGCGGGGGCGGACGCTTCAGGAATCTATCCGCTCGGGACAACGCCGGTGACGTTCAGTGCGAGGGACGCGACAGGCAACACGGCGACGTGCACGACGAATGTAACAGTGCGCGACACGACACCTCCGCTGCTGACGCTGGCGACGGACCCGTCCGTCCTGTGGCCTCCCAACCATCGACTCGTGCCGGTGAGCGTGGGGTGGCAAGTGAGCGACCTGTGCGACCCGGCGGCCACGGCGCGCCTGGTGTCGGTCACCAGCAGCGAGCCGGACGACGCGCCCGGGGACGGCGACGGTCGGACCACGGGCGACATCTCCGGCGCGGACATCGGCACGCCGGACACCGAGGTCCTGCTGCGCGCCGAGCGCTCGAGCGGCGGGCCGGGGCGTTCGTACGAGCTGACCTACTCGGCGACCGACGCGTCGGGCAACACCATCTCGGCCCTCGCCGTGGTGACGGTCCCCCACGATCAGGGGCAGGGGCCTGAGCCGCTCAGCCTGCGACTCGAGCCGGGCCCGGCCGCGGGACTGGCGCACGTGTTCTGGAACGCCGTCAGCGGCGCGCAATCGTACGACGTCATCACCGGAGACGTGGCGGGCCTGGGGGTGGACGGCAACCGGATCACGCTGGGGGCGGTGCGCGTCCCGGCGCGGCTGATCACGACGGCCTCGTTCGTGGAGGGGGCCGGGTCGCTCGTCGCGGGGGCGGTGCCGCCGACGCGTCGGGCCTTCTTCTACCTGGTGGAGTACCGGGACGGTCACGGAACGAGCGGTTTCGGGACGGAGGCGGTGCCGCTGCCGCTCGAGCCGGCGTCGTGCGACGGCGGCTGTCCGGGGGACGAGGACAATCTCATCTCCTCGGGCGGCGGCGCGCCGAAGCGACGCTGAGAGCGGCGTGCGGCAAGTGAAACGCCGCGGCCTTCCGACAGAAGGATCGAACCGACCGGTCGGTCGGATGTTCCACGCGGCGGCAAAGCCGCGAAAAAAACCTGCTCGAAGGCAGATCGTCGTTGACACGGAAGCCCTCTCGTCGTAACTAGAGGGGACGTTCTTGTACGGGAGTTTTTCATGACCGTGTTCCACCATCGATCTCGACACTCCGTAGCGTACGTATCCATCGTCTGAGCCCGGGTCCGGGAACAGACTCCTCCCCCTTACATCCAGCTTTCCAAGCACAAGGGTCGGCGTCGCAGGCGGGTTGATCGTCCCCGCGTTCCCGGATGAGGGGCGCAGTCGTCGTGTCGGCGGCGGCCGCCGGTGGCGGCCTCATTGTCGGGGGTTGATGTGATCGAAGGACAGCGGATGCTGACATCGAGCGGGACCGGGCTCCTGGCGATCGGCCGCCGGGTCGAGAAGGGTGTCGCCACGTTGACGCTGGCGCGTCCGGCGGCGCGCAACGCCCTCACCCTGGACATGATCGAGGCGCTGCACGCCGAGCTCGACCGGATCGAGGGGGACCCCTCCATCCGCATGGTGGTCCTGCGCGGAGAAGGGGGGCACTTCTGCTCGGGGGCGGATGTGAAGGCGTTCCTGCGCTCGGTCGAGGGGGGGACGCCGGAGGCGGAGCACTTCCTGTTGCGCGAGTACGCCCTCGATCTACGGCTCGCGAACCTCAACGTGCCTCTCGTCGTCGTCGCCGACGGCGTGACCATGGGCGGCGGGCTGGGGCTGGCCTTCGGCGGGTACGTCGTCGCCACAACCCGGACCCGCTTCGCGATGCCGGAGTCGCGCATCGGTTTCTTGACGGACGTCGGCGCCACCTACGAGATGAAGCGGCGGCTGGGGCTGCCGCTGGCCCGCTACTTCGCCTGGACCGCCTCCTCCTTCAGCGGTGAAGAGGCGCTGCGCTGGGGGTTCGCCGACGCCCTGGCGGCCCCGGAGGAGGTCGACCCTCTCCTGGAGTCGCTCGGGCGGGCGGCCCGCGGGGAGTCGGGGCCGCGGGTCAACGGCTCGGCGGGGGTCGTCTTCCTGCACGCCCGCGTGGCGGGCGGCGTCCCGGCGGCTCAGGGGCGCTGGACGGAGCGCCGTCCGCGGGCGGCCGACGAGCCGGGGATCCGCTTCGCGAGGCGCCACTTCGACCTGCCGACCCCGCCCGATGTCCGGCTCTCCCTGGAGCGGGCCGGCCGCGGCGCCGAGGACAGTCAGGAGCGCGACTGGGCGCAGGAGACCCTGGCCACTCTCGAAAAGCGCAGCCCGGTGTCGATCTGGGCGACCGATCTTCTGCTGCGCCTCGATCACGAAGCGCTGGCCGCGACGACGGCGCACGGCCCGGAATGGCTCGGCGACCTGCGCCGGGCCCTCGGCGAGTCCGAGGTGGAGGCGGTGTGGCTCGCCGACGGGCACCACGCAACACCGCGTGGCCTGGCGCTGGCGATCGAATACGTGTTCGCGACCGCCCTGTTCCGGTATCCCGATTTCCGCGAAGGGGTCCGGGCGTTCCAGGAGAAGCGCGCGCCGGACTTCCCCTCGGCGCGCGAGCCGCTCGGGGTGCACCGGGCGCTGTTCCAGGAGCGCGCGGGCTGGACGCTCCTGCGGCACGCGGCGCGCCTGGCGCGCGACCCGTTCTGGCTCGAGATCGCGCGGCAGGAGCTCGACTGGATCCGCCCGCCGCAGAAGGGATACGACGACTCCACCTTCCCCTGCGTCCGCTGGTTCGCCGACGGGACGCTGAACGCCAGCCTGGAGGCGCTCGACCGCTGGGTGGAGCGCGGCCGCGGCGCGCAGCCGGCCCTGGTCTGGGAAGGGGACCGGGTCGATTCCGAGGGGCGCCCGCTGGAGCAGAGGACGATCACCTACGCCGAGCTCCTGCGCGAGGTGCGGCGCTGCGCGGCCGCGCTCCGCGCCCTCGGCCTGCGGCGGGGGGACAGCCTCGTCCTCTACATGCCCAACACCATCGAGACCTGCACGCTGCAGCTCGCCGCGGCGCGCATCGGGGTCGTCTATCACCCGGTGTTCGCCGGCTTCGCGCGCGAGGAGCTGAGCGACCGGCTCCACCTGATGCAGGCGCGCGTCCTTTTGACCGTGGACGGCGCCTATCGCAAGGGGGAGGTCGTCCAGTACAAGCGCGACTTCGTCGACCCGGCGCTGCGCGACTTCGTGCCGGTCGAGCGGGCCGTCGAACTCGCGGCCGACGTGCTCCGGCGGCACGGCGCCGACGAGGACGGCGCGGTCATGGCGCGCCTGCGCGCCGTCCTGGCCGACAAGGTCACGGTGGAGAGGCGCAAGGCCCGCGCCATCCTGGCCCAGGAGCTTGTCGCGCGCGCGGCGGCCCGCGGCACCGTCCCGGATGCGGCGTCGGCCGCGGGTCGGACGGGGCCGCCCCGGCGGCAGAACGCGGCGGGTCTCGCGTCTCTCGTGCTGGGAGACGGCGGGAGCGACGCCGCCGCGACGCCGTTCGTCGACCGGATCGACCGCGCCTCGGCCTGGCTCGACCAGCAGGCGGCGCGCGAGTCGGGTGCTCTCATCGCGGAAGAGGAGGATCTTCCGGACCACCTGAAGCCCGTCGTGCGCGGGTTCGCGCAGCGCCTGGACGAGATCACGAGCCCGGTCGAGAGGGTCGTGGTGCTGCGCGGCCTGAGCACGCGCGGCGCGGCGGGCTGGGTCGCGGGGCGCGACCTGTCGTACGAGGAGTTCCTGGAGGGGGGGACGTCGGCGTCGTCTCATCCCGAGGCCATGGAGGCCGAGGACCCCCTCTTCGTCATGTTCACCTCCGGCTCGACCGGCAAGCCGAAGGGGATCGTGCACACGCACGGCGGCTTCCTGGCGCGGCTGCCCTTCCTGCTGCGCGTGGTGTTCGGGCTCGGCCGTGACCAGCGGATCCTGACCGTCGCCGACCCGGGCTGGATCACCGGGCAGTCGTTCGCCTGCTGGGGGCCCCTGGCGTACGGGATGACGAGCGTTCTCACCGGCTTCGTGCCGGCCGGGGACCGCCTGTGGGCGGCGATCGAGAGGCACCGCGTCAACTTCCTGAAGACCGGGGTGACCGGCATCCGCGCGTCGATGGGGGACGATCCGGAGCACATCCGCGCGCACGACCTCGCGAGCCTGCGTCACAGGAGCGGCGAGTCGACGCTCGCGGAGATCCAGCGGGCGATCGAGACGTCCTCTACGGCGGTGCCCTCGACACCGGCCGGCGAGGCGGAGCGCGCGACGCTGCGGCGTCTGTCCCACGCGGTGCGTGCCGCCTTCCTGTCGCGCCCCGCGAGCGATCCGGCCGACTGGCCGGACCTGTTCGAACAGGGGCTGCGGGCGGCGCGCGGGGACGGCGACCGCAACACCGAGGGCCTGCCGGGGACGCTGCGCGCCCGCGTGCGCGACCTCGCGCGGGCCGCGGTCCGCGACACCGCGCGCTACACCTCCTGCTCCTGCGCCGAGCCGCTCGATGCCGCCGTGCAGGCCTGGTGGGAGGCGCACATCGGGCCGATGCAGAACTGCTGGTGGCGCACCGAAGACTCGGGACCGGAGACCGGGGCATCGCCTGTGGCCTGGCCGCAGTCGCCCGGCGCCTCGGCGCGGCCGCTTCCCTGGGCCGAGCTCGGCGTCTTCGTCATCTGCGACGACGAGGGGAACCCGCTGACGCCGCGCCCGGCCGAGATCGGCGAGAAGGGGACGGTGTTCGTGAGGCACAACCCGGGGATCGCGCGCGGGACGTGGGGCAAGGACTTCAGGACCGACCCGCGCTTCCGGGAGATCTACCACTCCGACGTCCCCGGCTGGCACAACACCGGCGACGCGGCGGTCGAGAACCCCGACGGCTCGCTCACCTTTCTCGGCCGCGACGACGAGGTGCTCAACGTCGCCGGCCACCGCGTCGGCACGCAGGAGATCGAGGGGGCGGTGCGCGGTCACGCGCTGGTCGCCAACGTCGCCGCGATCGGCATCCCGGCGGAGATCAAGGGGGACAACCCGGTCCTGTTCGTGAAGCTGCGCGACGGGCAGCAGGCCACGGGCCTCCTGGACAACCAGCTGCGCGAGGCCGTGGCGGAGGCCAAGGGGGCGCACGTGGCCCCCGCGGGCGACTTCATCTTCTACGTCCCGAGCCTGCCGACGACCAAGAGCGGCAAGATCCTCAGGCGCTTCCTCAAGTACGCCGCGGCGCTCGACCGCGATACGCTCGCGGCGATCCTGGACCGCCTGCGCGACGAGCGTCTGCGCCTGGGGCTCATCCAGGCCGACCGCGAGGCGCTCCATGCCCTGTTCCCGCCGCTTGTTCGGCAGGGGAGGACGATCCGCCTCGGGTCGGTTGCCACGGTCGATCAGATGGGCGTGCTGATCGACGTCCTTTTGGCCGTGGCGCGGCGGCGCGAGCTCGACGTCGAAGGGATCGGGACGGCAGCAGTCCCGGTGGAAGAAGCCACGGCACCCGCCGCCGCGGCCACGGGCGAGCCTGCCCCGGCGTACAGGCCGTACAGCGCCGCGAGCGTGGACATCTACCCGCTTGGCCGCACCGACTTCCGCCCCGGCATCGATCCCCTGCCCGTGGCCCAGGAGGCCTGGGCGATGGTGCGCGACGCGTTCGGGCGGCCGGTCCACGGGGAGCCCGCCAGGGCGATGGTGCGGGTGGTCGAGCCGGTGCCGCGCGATCCCGAGCCGAACGAGGTGATCGTCCAGAACCTGTTCGCCGGTTCGACGCACAACGTGCTGCACGCGCTTCTGGCCGATCCCGCCTCGCCGTTCGACTGGCACCGATCGCCGTACCACGTTCTCGGCAGCGGCGCGGTCTGCCGCGTCGTGCTGTGCGGGCGGGAAGTCGAGAGACAGGGGCTGTTCACGCCGGGACAGATCGCGATCAATTTCCCCGCGACCTACCGTCTCCTCGACCCGAAGGTCAGCGAGGACGCCATGCACGCCGGCTTCGAGATCCAGGGGTTCGAGACGCCGGGCGGGACGCTGCGGCCGTTCGACCGGCTGCAGGCGACGCAGCTCCTGCCGGTGCCGAAGGGGCAGACGCTCGAGCAGGCCGCGTCGTTCATGCTCAACCTGGTCACGGTGTACCGCGCGCTCACGCGCAAGCTCGAGGTGAAGAGAGGCCAGCGGCTCCTGGTCGAGGGGGCGACCGGCGGCACGGGGACGCACGCCGTCGAGATGGGGCGGGTGCTCGGCGCGCGGGTCACCGGCATCGTGGGCGACCCGGTCCGCGGCCGGCGGGTCGTCGAGGCGGGGGCCGCGGCGTTTCTCGACCGCAACGGCCCGGAGATCGCGGACGCCTGGACGCCCGTGCCGGACGACGCGCCGGACTGGGCGGCCTGGGAGAGCGCCGGGCTGCCGCTCCTCCGGGCCCTGCGCGCCGCGAACGAAGGACATCTCGCCGACGCGATCGTCTCGTTCACCGGCCGGCCCGCGTTCGGGCGGCTGGTGCAGATGCTCGAGACCGGGGGCCGCCTGGCGTTCTTCGGGGCGTTCCGCGGCTACTGCCTGCGCTTCCTGGGAAAAGGGGCCGCGCCGGGATCGCCGATCGAGGTCATGGCACCCGGCGACATGCTCGAGCGGGCCGGACTCAGGCCCGGGATGGGTGTTCTGGTGCACTACGGCGCGGGGGCCGGGCGGGGCGGAGTGGAGGACCCGGTCGGCCTGCAGTCGATCGACGCCGCCCTCGAGCGCGGCGCGCGCGTCGTCGCCCTGACCAACACCGACGCCGAGAGCGCCTGGCTCAACCGCGAGCCGTCGGTCGGCAGCCGTCTCCTCGGCACGGTCAGCCTCGAGTCGCTCCGCCGCGGCGCGCGCTTCGAGTGGCCGGAGCGGATGCCCGACTACGATCGCGACCCCGATCGCTACGCGCACTACGAAACATTCACCCTGAAGCCGCTGGCCTCGGCGGTCGGGCGGCTCCTGCGTGCCAAAGGCGAAGCGCGCGGCGCGCCCGACCTGGTGCTGGCGCGCGGCGACGAGGACACGCTCGCCGCCGATCTCTTCATGGCGCGCCCGTTCACAGGCAGCGTCGTGTACGCCGAGTCGCGCGCCCGCGCCTACACGATGTACGCGCCGCAGGTCTGGATGCGCCAGAGACGCGTGGTGTTCCCGTCGTTCGAGATCATCGGGACGCACATGGGGAACCCGCAGCAGGGGCGCGAGGTGATCGACTGGCTGGCGCAGGGGATCCTGTCCGTGCGCCCGCCACGCGTCTTCGAGGCGGCCGAGGCGCCGGCCGCCTTCCAGGCGATGCACGAGAACAAGGCGCCGGGATCGTTCGTGGTCCACCTGACCGCCCCCGGTCGAGGTCTTTCGACCGAGCGCGAGATCGACGAGGCCAACGGCGCCGTCTTCTTCGACGACAAGTACGTGACGGTGCGTCTCGACGCGCTTCCCGGCCCCGGTGGCGCCGCGAACACCGCTCTCCCCACGCACATCGCGCGCATAACGCTGCGGGGCGACGCGGGCCGGCCGCCGACGCTGGCGCGCGACGCCGTGTACCAGATCGGCGACGCCTTCAACCGCCTTCGGACGGACCCGCGCATCGGCGTGGTCGTCCTGACGGGGGAGGGGAGCGTGGCGTTTTTGGCCGGGCAGGACCTGCGGCAGCTCTACGACGAGGTGCAGGACGCCGGAGCGGCGCACCTCATCGCGCAGGACGCGCAGCGGATCTTCGATTCCATCGAGTCGTTCCCGCGGCCGGTCGTGGCGGTCGTCAACGGCGTGGCCCTCGGAGGCGGGCACGAGCTCCTGATGTGCGCGCACTACCGGATCGCCGTGCGCTCGCACCGCGTGCGGGTCGGACAGCCGGAGATCGATCTCGGCATCATTCCGGGCTTCGCCGGAACGCAGCGCCTGGCGCGGCTGCTCATCGATCGGCACGGACCGGAGCGGGGGCTCGCCGAGGCGCTCGAGATGATCCTGAACGGCCGGCACTACGAGGTGGACGAGGCGCAGGCCCTCGGTCTCATCGACGAGGTCGTGGAGGGAAACGCCCTGCAGCGCGCCTACGCGCTCGGCGTCCTGTACGCCCGGGGGGCGGAGCGGCCGCTGGGCATGGCACTCGAGGCGCGCCGGGCGGCGCGCGCGGCATGGCGGCTGCCGGTCGAATGGCCGGGCAAAGCACTCGACGGGGACGGCAGGCTGCGGCTTCTCCTGGCGCAGGCGCTCGACCCCGCGATCGGACGCGGCGTGCCGGCGGTGCGGGCGGTCGAGGCGACCCTTCACGGGCTGCGTCACGGGTTCGAGGCGGGCTGCGACAGGGAGGCGCGGCTGTTCGCGTCCCTGGTGGTGGATGAGCGCTACGGTCGCAGGGGCATCCGGCGGTTCCTGGAGCGCCGGGAGTCTCCGCCGCTGCCGCCACGGCGCACGAAGGATCTTTCGAACGACGGAGGGAGGTAAGGGACGTGTCACCCTGGACGGAAGGTCACACGGACGTCGAAGGGCCCAGGCCCGGGCCGCAGGAGGAGCGCAAGGAGCGCTTCGAGCTGTTCGACGCGGGCCAGTTCCGCGGCCGCGTCGTGATGGTGACGGGCGCCGGCAAGGGGACGGGTCCGGGCGGCATCGGCTACAACGCCGCCATGGCGTTCGCGCGCGCCGGCGCGGCCCTGGCGATCGTCGGGCGGACCGAGGAGACGCTGCGCGCGACCGCGGCGGAGATCGAGGCGCTCGGCGGCGAGGTCGTGGCCGAGGCGGGCGACGTCAGCGACGAGGCCGTGATCGAACGCCTGTTCGACGCGACCCTGGCGCGGTTCGGCCGTCTCGACATCCTCGTCAACAACGCCGGCGTCTCGGGCGAGGTGCGTGCGCTCGTGCGCATCCCGTCGAAGAGCTACCGCTACGCGTTCAACGTCCACCTGCACACCCTGAGCACGACCCGCCTGGCGGCGCGCAGCATGCGCGCGCGCGGCATTCCGGGGACCATCCTCAACGTCGGCACCTACTTCACCTCGCCGCACTGGCAGATCCTCAGGCCGTACCCGTTCCGCACGCCGTACACGGGGGCGCAGGCCTGGAAGCTCGAGCACGCCCGCGCCGCCGCCTGGGAGCTGTCGAAGGACGGCATCCGCGTCATCGCGCTCAACCTCGGCCCGGTGGAGGGCGGGCGGATCGACTCGATCGTCTACCCGCTCGGCGCGCTGGAGCGCGGTCTGTGGGGGCGCAACGTGCGCGGCGAGGACATCCGCAGGAAGACCGAGGACATGCACCCGGCCGGGCGCTTCCTGACGCAGGACGACGCGGCGCGCTCGATCCTGGCGCTGGTGTCGAAGGAGATGCGCGACTCGGCGAACGGCACGACCGTCGAGCTGGCGGGCGGCGTCGACTACCGGGTCCCGCCGATGGTGGCGCCGCCGCTCATGGGCGGTCGCCCGCCCGATCTCGCGGGGAAGCAGGTCGTCCTGATCGGCCGTCCGGAGGAGGACCAGGCGGCCACACTCGTCCTCGCCTTCGCGGCGTGCGGAGCCGCCGTCGTCCTGGCGGCGCCCGACGCGGAGCGGATTCTCCTGAACCTGGCCGCGGGTCGGACGCCGGAGCAGTACACCGACGGACAGCGCGCGCTCCTCGGCGCGGTGCGCGCCTTCGACCTGCGCCCGGACGAGGAGGGGCTGGTGCGCCTGTTCGAGCGGCTCACGGCAGAGCCGGAGAGCGGTCCCGACGTGGTCGTGGTCCTGACGGGCGACGTCGACGCGGGCGGTGACGTCACCGAGATGTCGCGGGAGGATCAGGAGACGCTGAAGCGGCGCTTCGCCTTCGAGCCGGCCGACGTCCTGAAGTACGCGCAGGCGGCCATGCTTCTGCGCGGCATGC
>JBGPED010000045.1:0-16351 GCA_041482595.1 Acidobacteriota bacterium | reverse complement strand
GCCTGTCTCATCGTGTGGCCCTCCTCGGATCTGCGTGGAGCGCATCGTAGGGAGAGGGCCCGCGGAGGTGAGTGGCGGGCCGCAGCGCGGTGTGGCGATTTCGAGCCGCGCCATGCGCGCGACCTGGCATCCGGCTGTCCCGCGCGAGCGAGCATGAGCCACGACGCGGCGGCGGCACGCCACGCGCTGGTCGGAGGGGCGGCCACGGTGTGTTATCTTGCTTTCTTGAGAGGAGAGCGTATGAAATCGAGTCGATCCGTCGTTGTCGCGGCGTGGGCCGCACTGGGGATCCTCGCCCTCCCGGGCGCCGCGCGCGCCGGCGAGGAGGGGCCCCAGATCACGATCTACAACCAGGATTTCGCCTTGGTCCGGCAAAACCGTACGCTTCTTCTGAAGGAGGGGGAGGGCGAGGCGCGCCTGGCGGGAGTCACCGCCATGCTCGAGCCCGACTCGGTGGTGCTGCGCGATCGTCAGGACCCGAAGGGGCTCCGGATCCTGGAGCAGAATTACGAGGGGGACCCGCTCAGCCAGGGGTTCCTGCTGAGCCGGAACGAGGGGAAGGTGGTGGCGTTCCAGTCGCTCAACCCGGCGACGGGGAAAAAGGAGATCGTGAACGGGCGCGTCATCCGCAGCGGTTATGCGCCCCAGCAGCCGGGCATGGCGTACGCCCCGCTGACCCCCATCATCGAGGTCGCCGAAAAGATCCAGTTTTCCCTTCCGGGAGAGCCGCTGTTCGCGGCCCTCGGGGACGACGCGATTCTCGAGCCGACGCTCCTGTGGCATCTGTGGAGCGACAGGGCGGGTGAGCGCGAGGTCGAGATCTCATACCTGACGGGAGGGCTCGGCTGGCAGGCGACCTACAACGCCGTGACCCCCGAGAAGGGCGACCGGTTCGACCTGGTCGGCTGGATCACCCTGAACAACCAGAGCGGTGTTGCGTTCAAGGACGCGCGGATCAAGCTGATGGCCGGCGAGGTGAGCAAGATCCAGCCACAGCGGGCGCGGGTGATGCTCGAGTCGGCGACGATGGTGCCGCCGCCCCCTCCGCCGGAGGTCACCGAGAAGGCCTTCGACGAATATCATCTTTATACGCTGCCGCGGCCGACCCTGCTGCGCGATCGGGAGGTGAAACAGGTCGAGTTCTGCCGCGGCGCGGATGTCCCGGCCGCGCGTCTGTACGTCTACGACGGGGCCCAGATGGGGATGTACGGAGGGTGGGACCCCGGGATGGCCCGCACGCGCCCGGACTACGGCACTGAGAGCAACACCAAGGTCTTCACCATGCTGGAGTTCGTCAACAACAAGACGTCCGGGCTCGGCATCCCCCTGCCGCGCGGCACGATGAAGATCTACCGCACCGACAGCGACGGCGCGCGCCAGTTCGTGGGAGAGAACGTCATCGACCACACTCCCGCGGGGGAGAAGGTGCGCCTCTATCTCGGCAACGCCTTCGACCTGGTCGGCGAGCGCCGCCAGACCAACTATCGCGTCGACACCAGCAAGCAGGCCGCCGACGAGTCGTACGAGATCAAGGTGCGCAACCACAAGAAGGAGCCGGTCGAGGTGCGCATCGTCGAGCACCTGTACCGCTGGGCCACCTGGAAGATCGCGGTGTCATCCGATCCGTACGACAAGACCGACTCGAGGACGATCGAGTTCCGCGTGAAGGTGCCGCCGGACGGAGAGAAGGTGGTGACGTACCAGGCCCGCTACAGCTGGTGAGGAAGACGGCGGCGGGGCAGACCCGCGCTCAGACGATCGCCAGATCGCGCTGCCCGGCTCCCCCCAGGATGTCCCGCAGGATCCAGAGACCCTTCTCGAGCCGGTCCCGCGTGCGCGCGGCCCCCAGGCAGACGCGCACGGCCGCGGGCGGCTTTCCCGTGCCGGCGACGAACACCTCCCCCGGGTTCACCGCGACCCCGCGCTGCCGCGCCTTTGCTGCGAAGTCCTCGCCCCTCCACGGATCCGGGAGAGGCAGCCACAGGTGGAAGCTCTGCGGATGCGCTCCGGCGCCCGACGGCCGGAGGATCTTCGCGGCCAGAACCTGGCGGGCCTCCGCCTCCTTCCTCTTGCTCTTCAGGATCGCCCCGGCCGTCCCGTCCTCGATCAGGGACGCCGCCAGCTCCGCCAGGAGCGGCGCCGCCATCCAGGTGGTCGCTCCCAGGGCCGGGATCATCCGATCGATGAGCCGCTCGGGGGCCGTCAGGAAACCGATGCGCAGCCCCGGCGCCAGGGTCTTGGAGAGACTGGTCACGTAGACGGTCCGCTCCGGGGCGTGGCGGGCGATCGGCAGGGGACGCTCCGCCGGCAGGAGCCCGTAGATGTCGTCCTCGAGAATGGTGACGTCGTGCGCCTCGGCGATGCCGGCGATCCTCCTGCGCCGCGCCTCGGGCAGGATCGACGCGGTCGGGTTCTGGATCGTCGGGATGGTGTAGAGAAACCGCGCCGTCCCGCCCTTGCAGGCGGCTTCGAACGCCTCCGGCCGCAGCCCCTCGTCATCGACCGGGAGCCCCTGGACCTTGAGGTGCAGGAGCCCCGCCAGTGTCTTAAACACCGGGTAGGTCAGGAACTCCGCCAGCACCAAGTCGCCGGGCGCGGCGAGCGCGGTGAGGGCAATCGCCAGACCGTGCTGCGCGCCGTTGCAGACGATGACCTGCTCGGCCCCGACGCGCAGGCCGGCCCGGCCAATCCAGGCGGCGCCGGCCGCGCGCTGCCGCGGCGTCCCGGCGTGCGGCAGATACTCGAGTAGACGTCCGAGATCCTTGTCGCGCGCGAGCGCCAGGAGTCCCTTCGCCACGGCCCGGTCCTCGGCCTCGCTCACCGGGAAATTCAGGCTGAGATCGATGAGCGACGGCTCCTGGCGCGCCTTCAACCCGAACTCGCCCTCTGCCTTCCGGCCCGGGTGGACGAACGTGCCCCTTCCCACCTCTCCGCGGATGAGCCCGCGCCGCTCGGCCTCGGCGTAGGCCCGGCTGACCGTGCCGACGGTGACGCGCAGCGTGCCCGCCAGATCGCGGTGCGTCGGCAGGCGCGTCCCTTCCTTCAACCGTCCCGCCCGGACGTCGTCCGCCAGGGCGTCGGCGATGGCCCGGTAGCGGGGGCCCCTGTGTTTCGCGAGATCCGGAGTCCAGGGTGTCATGGTGACAATGTTTACGTTGACTTTTGAATGGAGTCAAGTACTTTATGTACGGATATCAATTGGAAAATATCGAGATATTGTATCCATCCAATGTGACGATCGTGAGATGAGGTGGCGACGATGAAGACGACCCTGACTGCCCCGGAGAAACGGACTCTCGCCGGGCTCGACCAGCTCGTGAGGAGCGCCGGAGTCCGCGCCCGGATCGACGCGGCCGCCGAGAGGCTGGAGAAAACCCTGCTCGCCGCCCCCGGGGCGCAGATGGCCTGGGAGACGGTGCCGCTGTCGACGTTCGATCCCGGCCTGCCGGAGACGATCCGCTCGAGCTGGGTCTTCATCCTGCGCGACGGTGCCGTGACCGGGGCCGAGAGACACCCCAATAGCCACCAGCGCACACTGTCCTGGCGCGGCGCCGGCGACCTCATGACCCTGTCGGGGGACCGATGGACGAGCCACAGGCTCGCGAGCGACGGCCGCGCCCCGCTGGGGAAGAGATGGGCCACCATCCCGGCCGGCACCTGGCACCAGGCGGTGGTGCGCGGCGGGCACTGGGTCGTCCTGTCGTTCCACACGGCGCTCGCGGAGGATCTCATCGAGGAGCGTCCCCGCCGGGGCGCTCCCGAGACCAGCCGGAGGCGGCACTACGTGGGAGAGTCGGCGCGCTAGGATCGCGTCCGGGTCATCGCATGGACGAACCCGATCTCATCGACATCGACCGCTTGACCGACTATCAGGCGAGGCAGCTGCACGCGCTGTACCAGGACGAGTGGTGGACCCGCGGCCGGACGCTCCTGGACACGCTCACGATGCTGCGGCGCACCGATCATGTCTTCGGTGTCTGCGAGCGCAGCACCGGGCGACTGCTGGCGTTCGCCCGCGTGCTCACCGACGGCGCCTTCAAGGCGTTCGTCTTCGACGTGATCGTCGCGAAGGACAGCCGCGGTCGCGGCCTCGGGTCACACCTGATGCGGCGCATCGTCGAGCATCCCGATCTGCGGGAGGTGAAGCATGTGGAGCTGGCCTGCCTGCCGGAGCGCGAGACGTTCTACGAGCGGCTCGGATTCACCACGGACGTCGGCGGGATCCTGCTGATGCGGCGGAGCCGTCGCGGGTGACCCGGGCCCGGGCCGGCTCCTACCCCTCGATGCGTGTCAGGCGGAACTTGCCGACGGCGAGATCGGCGCGTGCCTCCCGCCTCAATACGTGTCGCGCGGCGGCAGGGCCCGGGCGGCGTCCATCCAGCGCTTCACCGGAGGGTGCGACAGGACCGCGTCCATGAAGGCCGGAGTCTTCGAAGCGTGCGCCGTCGGCACCTTGAAGGCGGTGAGGCGCACGATGGCGGGCGCGTACATGATGTCGGCGGCACCGAACGCACCGAACAGGAACGGTCCATGGGCCGTCCTGCGGTCGAGGGCGTCCTGCAGGAGACGCAGCATCTCCGCCGCCTCCTCCAGCGCCTCCGGCGTCGGCCGGGGCGGCTGCGGCAGGAAGCACAGGTTGAACGACATCGACTCGCGCAGCTTCATGAACGACGAATGCATGGTGGCGGCCAGCCAGCGGGCGTGGGCGCGCGCGTCCGGGTCGTGCGGCCACAGCGCCGGGTGCCCCGGGGGCGGGAAGGTCTCCTCCAGGTACTCGAGGATGGCGAGCGAATCCGGGATGACGCGGGCGCCGTGGTGCAGGACCGGCACGCGTCCGGTCGGCGACACGCGCCTGCGCTCTGCGCGGTCCTTGTCCTTGCGCAGCTCGATGGTGCGCTCGTCGAACGGCAGACCCTTGGCCGCGAGGCCGAGCCAGCCGCGCATCGACCACGAGGAGATGTTCTTCTCACCGATGTAGAGAACTAGATTTTCGGCCATGTGTCCCTCGACTGGAGTTTCGCCAGCGCGGCAGGGGAGTCGTGTTCGTACAGGATCAGATTCCAGTGGGTCCGGACGAGGGCCGCGTTCCGCCCTTCCGGGTGCTCGAGCTCGTAGATCAGGAGGGACGCGGGGCGGGCTTCGTCCTGGCGATCGAGGGCCAGGACGGTTTCCTCCTCCATCCGCTCGAGGAGCTTGCGGAAGGCCACGACGACCACCTGGTGGGTGATCAGCAGGACGCGCTGAGAGGCGTGCTCGCGCACGAGGGTGCCGATGAAGGAATGGACGCGCAGGTTGACGTCGGCGTACGACTCGCCCCCCGGGGGCCGGTAATAGTACTTGCCGACGTGGCGGCGTCGGGCCTCCTCGTCGGGATAGCGCGCGCGAATGCCGTGCTTGGTCAGACCCTCGAGGATGCCCCATTCCTTCTCGCGCAGCCGCTCCTCCTTGACCAGGGGTGGGCGCGCCCCGAGCGCGGTCATGACCTCCTCGGCGGTCTCCACCGTCCGCCGGTAGGGGGAGACGTACAGGACGTCGAAGGGGCCGAGATCGTTCAGGCGCATCCCGGTGGCGCGTGCGTGCTCGCGTCCCTCGGACGTCAGGGGCACGTCGACGTCGCGCATCGGGAGGCCGAGATGGATCTCCTGCGAGCGGCTGTCCTCGAGGTGCTTGCGTCTCTCGGTCGCGAGACTCTCGGCGTGCCGCATCACGGCCAGAAGAGAGGGCCACTTGGAGACTGAAGGATCCGCCATGAACGCGATTCCCCCGCGGGCCGTGGTTGCCACGGAGACCGGGATGGGTCCTGGACGCGTTGATTCTACACGAGACGCCGCGCCCCCGGGCGCGGTCGCTCTGCTAGAATCCGGCGCTCCGATGCAGGATTCCACCGAGGCCCGCCACAATTTCCTGGTCGCGCTGAACTTCGCCGCCGTCTACACCCTGTGGGGGTCGACCTATCTCGCCATCCGGTTCGGGGTCCAGGACCTGCCGCCGGCGCTCCTGGCCGGGACCCGGTTCCTGATCGCCGGCGCCCTCCTCTTCTCGTGGCTCCTGTGGCGCCGCGTGCCGCTGCCGCCGAAGTCGCTGCTCCTGCCGATCGCGGTCACCGGGATGCTTCTCCTGTTCTGCGGGAACTATCTCGTCACCTGGGCCGAGCTCACCGTGCCGTCCGGCATGGCGGCGGTCATCGTGGCGAACCTGCCGTTCTTCGTGGCCACGATCGAAGCGTGCCGCAAAGACGGCGAGCGCCTGTCCGGCGCGGGTGTGATGGGGCTCTTGATCGGGTTCGCCGGAACGCTGGTCCTGGTGTGGCCGAAGCTCGCTTCGGTCGAGCACCACGGGCTCGGCGACTTCCGCGGCGAGATCGCGCTCCTGGCGGCAAACCTGTGCTGGGCGTACGGATCGATCTACGCCCGCCGCCGCATCCGCGGCATCGCCCCGCTCATGGGCGTGGCCCTCGAGATGCTGATCGCCGGCGCGGCCCTGACGGCGGCAGGCCTTCTCCTCGGAGAGGCGCCCCATTACCATCTCACGCCCCGCGCGGCGCTGGCGTTGGGATGGCTCATCGTCGCCGGGTCCCTGTGCGGCTACTCCTCGTACATCTGGCTCCTGCACCACGTGCCGGCCGCCAAGGTGTCGACGTACGCCTACGTCAACCCGATCATCGCCGTCTTCCTGGGCTGGCTGGTGCTCGACGAGACGCTCGACTATAGGATGGCCGTGGGCACCGGAATCATCCTCGGCGGCGTCGCGGTGGTGAACGCCGCACGCATCCGGGTCAAGATCTAGGATTCGGAAGCCCGCTGTATCCGAGCCGCAGCAGCCGCGACCGCGCCCTTCGTACTTTGTAGGCCGGTGCCCTGCTGGGGTATAGTCGCGCCAGGTCAGCCCTCAGGACGGAAGGCCCCCCAGGCCGTCGAGGACCCTGCCCGGATCCGGGGGGCCGGGCCGGCCGGAGGCGGCATGAAACCGGGTCAAGGCCAGGCACCAGCCTTCACGGCGCGGGCGCACCTCGCCGTCATCCTGCTCACGGCATTGGCCCTGTCGGCCCTCCCGACCGGTGGCGGCGCCTCGCAGTCCGGGGGGCCGTCTTCCGGAATGCCTGCGGGCCCCGGGAAGCAGACCGGGCTGCCCTACGTCGAGGGCGACGTCCTGGTCAAGTTCAAGGCGCGCGCTCCGCAGAGCGAGCGGGGCAAGGCGCGCGCCGACCTCGGCGCGAAACGCCTGAACGAATTCAAGAGCCACGCCGAGCACTGGCGCCTGGCGCCGGGCCGCACGACGGCGCAGGCGATCGAGCGCCTGCGGCGCAACCCGCACGTGGAGTACGCCGAGCCGGATTACGTGGTGCAGGCGGTACGGACCCCGGACGATCCGGACTACCCGTCCCAGTGGGGGCTGAACAACACCGGACAGACAGGCGGCCTCCCGGGCGCCGACATCTCGGCGGAGGCGGCCTGGAACACCAGCGTGGGGGACCGCGCCGTCCTGGTGGGGGTCGTCGACAGCGGCGTCGATTACACGCATCCCGACCTGGCCGCCAACATCTGGACCAACCCGGGCGAGATTCCGGGAAACGGCATCGACGACGACGGCAACGGCTTCGTCGACGACGTGCACGGCTGGGACTTCTACAACGACGACAACGATCCGATGGACGATTTCGGGCACGGCACCCACGTGGCCGGCACCATCGGCGCCGTCGGCGGCAACAACCTCGGGGTCACGGGCGTGGCGTGGAACGTGTCGATCGTGCCCCTGAAGTTCCTGGGGTCCTCGGGCAGCGGCCCCACCTCGGCGGCCGTCCGCGCCATCGACTACGCCACGCGACTGGGCGTGCGCATCCTGAACAATTCGTGGGGGAACGACGACTTTTCGCAGACGCTGGCGGATGCCATCGCCGCGGCGGGTGCTGCGGACGTCGTGTTCGTCGCCGCGGCGGGCAATCTCTCCAACAACAGCGACCTGGTCCCCTTCTATCCCGCGAGCTACAATTTTCCGAACGTCATCTCGGTCGCGGCCGTCGATCATTTCGATCAGAAGGCCTCGTTCTCCAATTACGGCCCCACGACCGTCCACATCACAGCACCAGGAAAGGACGTCCTCAGCACGTTGCCGGGCGCCGTGTACGGTCTCGACAGCGGGACCTCGATGGCAGCGCCCCACGTCGCGGGGGCCGCGGCCCTGATCCGTTCGGTGGCGCCCGACATCCCCGCCGACCAGGTCAGGCGCAGGATCATGGACTCGGCCACGCACCTGCAGTCCCTCTCCGGCCTGGTCGCCGGCGGCGGACGCCTCAACGTCTACACTCTCATCGCGACGAAGGACGACGTCCCGCCCGGGTCCATCCTCGACCTGATCGTGACCTCGTCCAACAGCAACTCGCTCGTCCTGCGCTGGACGGCGACCGGCGACGACGACGGCGCCGGCCGGGCGGGAGCCTATGACCTGCGCTACTCGCCCGATCCGCCGCCGACCGCGGACATGACCCAGTGGATGTCCGTGGACCGGTCGCCCGTTCCCCAGCCCGCGGGATCGATCGAATCGATGGAGGTCCCCAATCTCGAGGCCGACAGGAGCTATGTCTTCGCGATCAGGGCCCGGGACGAGTGGGGCAACGCCGGTCCCTTCGGGAACCTCGCGCCCGGAAGGACGCTCCCGTCCCCGACCTTCGACTCGTCGCCGTCCTCCTTCTCCGTGGCGCTCCGCACCGGCGAGTCCACGACGCGGACGCTGACGATCGGGAACACCGGCGTCGGGACGCTCGACTGGACCATCCCTGCGCCGATCATCAGCGGCCCCGGCGGAGGCGTGGCGAGCGGCTCCGCGGCGACGGCGCAGGACGTGATGGCGCAGACCGGCGGAACCGGCGGTCCCGATCCCTTCGGATACCGCTACATCGACAGCGACCAGCTTGGTGGCCCGGTGTTCACCTGGGACGAACTGACCAATTCCGGAAGCGGAATCCCGGTCGAATCGCTCATCGGAGATGATCAAATCTCGGAGGCGATACCGCTCGGCTTCCCCTTTTCCTTTTACGGACAGACCTTCGACGCCGTCCGGGTCAGCACGAACGGCTTCCTGACGTTCACCGGCAACAACGCCCCCTACCTGAACAAGCCCCTTCCCAACCTCGCTGCCCCGCCGAACCTGGTCGCACCGTTCTGGGACGACCTGAAATTCGTGGCGGACTACCATGCCTTCTACGCCGGGGACGCAAACAGCTTCACGGTGCAGTACAACCACGCCCCGCCTTATTCCGGCGTCGGTGATTTGACCTTCCAGGCCACGCTGTACAAGAGTGGAGAGATCGTCTACCGCTACCTTTCGATGACCGGCGAGACAGGCAGCAGCACGATCGGCATCCAAGACGGCAGCCAGACGCGTGGTCTTCAAGTCGTCTTCAACTCCCTGTACCTGCACGACCGGATGGCGATCCGCATCTACAACGTCCCTCAGTGGCTGCAGGCCTCCCCGACCTCCGGGCGTCTTCTGGCGGGGGAGGGCCGTGACATCACCCTCACGGTCGACGCCACCGGGCTGGAGGGCGGCCCCTACGAGGGTTCGGTGATCGTCGGCACGAACGATCCGCTCCGTCCGTCCGTCGCCCACGCGGTGACGCTCCAGGTGACGCCCGTCCCGATGATCGCCGTGGACAATCCTGCCCTCGACTTCGGCAACGTGTTCGTCGGCGCGTCCCGCAGCCTCACGCTCCTGGTGCGCAACACGGGCACCGATGCCCTCGCGGTCAGCGGCATCGCCTCGGGCGATCCGGCCGTCTCGGCGGTTCCGACCGACTTCTGCGTCCCGAAAGGCGGGAGCCAGGCGGTCACCGTGACCTACTCCCCGGCGGGCCCGGGGACGCTGGATTCGAGCCTGGTCATCACCAGCAACGCGGACAACGTCCCGTCCCTACTGGTCCTGGTCCGCGGCACGTCCACGCCCCCGCCGCAGATGGTGGTCACTCCATCGGCGTTCAACGAGATACTCCGGACCGGAGCGACCGTGACCCGGGTGCTGCAGATCGAGAACGAAGGCGGGAGCGACCTGGTGGTCGACCTGCAGGCCGAGTTCACGGGTCTTGTTCCCTGGCTGAGCGTGTCGCCCGCCCACGATTCGATTGTGCCCGGGACGACCCACAGCTTCTCGGTGACATTGAGCGCCGGCGATTTCGGCACCACGAGCCTGACCGGCGACGTCGCCATCACGTCCAACACGCCGGGAAATCCCGTCCAGCGCGTCCCGGTGGTCCTGAACGTCATCGGCGCCCCGAACATCGCCATCTCCGACGAGCCGTTCGTGGTCCAGTCGCAGAAGACGTACAGCGTGTCCGGGGCCAGCACGGCCCACCGGCTGCCGCTCACCTTCGCCCCGGGCGGCGCGGCGAATCTCGAAGTGAAGGTCGAGGGGAATTACGAAGCCTCGTTCGAAACAGCCGATGTCACGGCCGACAGAATCCTGCTTGGGAGGGTCGGCGGCGTCGGCGTCAGCGCGTGCGTCAGCGCGACGAAGACCTTTCCGATCGACGCCTCCCTGTTCGCGGCGATGGCCGCCGACGATGCTCTCGATGTGATGATCCAGAACAGCGACTTTGTAAACGTCTTCTGTCAGGTCAACCGTCACACCCTGCGTCTCTCCTATACCGGCGCCCGCGACCTGCTCGATTTCGGCCCTCTGTTCCTCGGCTTGCGGAAGACGATGACGATCGCCGTCCACAACAGGGGCAGCGCGGCGCTCAAGGTCCAGCCGATCAGCACCGACCGGACGGAGTTCACGCCCTCGGCCACTTCCCTCGACATTCCGGCCCGCGGTACGGCCGGGCTGTCCGTGACCTTCGCTCCCACCTCCGCCACGTCGTACACGGGGACGCTATCGATCACGAGCAACGACCCGGACACCCCCTTGATCACGCTCGCGCTGCGCGGTTCGGGGCTGCTGTCGCCGGTGATCGGCGCCCGCCCGGCGCAGTTCGCGCTGACGATGTTCAAGAAGAACCGGCAGACCCAGACCCTCACGCTGTCGAACACGGGCGGAAACGCCCTCGACTTCTCGCTGAACCTGAAAACCAGGACGACCGCTCCGGACCCGAAGTTCTGCACGCCGACGGCGTACGTCTCCGAGTGGAGCGCGGGGCGCCTGTCGGCGGTCAACCTGGTCACCGGGGCGACGTCCCCCGTGACCGTCGGCCTGCGCACGCCGCAGGAGAACGTGGCGATCGACCCCACCGGCACGATCGCCTACGTGGCGGAATCGGATCCCGGGACGCTGGCCGCGATCGATCTCGCCACCGGCAGGGTCAGCCGGGTGGTCTCCGGCCTCGAGTTCCCGGTCGGCGTCGCGATCACGCCTTCGGGGACCACCGCTTACATCAGCGAGGCCCGCAGCGGGCAGGTCACCGCGGTGGATCTATCGACGGGCGTGAAGACCCCGGTGGCCACGGGACTGGGGGCGCCGAACGGTCTGGCGTTGAACGCGGCGCTCACCACCCTGTACGTCAACGAGCGATCGGCCGGGAAGTTCTCCTCGATCGACCTGGCGACCGGGGCCGTCACGACGATTCTCTCCGGTCTCAGCGGACCGAACAGCGTCGTCCTGAGCCACGACGAGTCGACCGCCTATCTCACCGAGTCCGGCGGCGGCCGCTTCCTGAAGGTCGACCTCGCCACGCGCGCCTTCACCATCCTCGCCTTCAACCTGGAGGATCCGCAGGGCCTGTCGATCTTCGCCGGCGGGACGGTTGCCTACATCGCCGAGTTCCGCAAGAGCAGTCTGAGGGTGGTCGACCTGAACACCCTCCTTAATTCCTTCCTCGGGTACGGCCTGTCCGGACCGGCCGGTGTGGCGGTTCTGTCTCCGGGCGGCTGCGGGACCGATTTCCTGACGGTCGATCCGATGGCCGGAGAGGTCGCCCCGGGCGGCTCCATGGATCTGTCGGTCCTGTTCGACAGCGGCGACTTGTTCGGCGGGACCTACCGGACCGACATCGAGGTCACGAGCAACGATCCGACGACACCGCTATTGAACATACCCGCGTCGATCACGGTGGACCCGATCTGCAAGGACCAGGACAAGGACGGCTACGCCGTCTGCAGCGGTGCCTGCGCGCTCGCCGGCAACAACCGCTGCGGTGACTGCGACGACGCCGACCCGGCCGTGCACCCGTTCGTGGAGGAGACCTGCAACGGTCGCGACGACAACTGCAACGGGCTCGTCGACGAGAGCCTCGCGGGCGTGGACGGCGACGGCGACCTGATCGGCGACGTCTGCGACAACTGCCCGGTCGTCTGGAACCCTCTCCAGGAGGACGCCGACAGGAACGGCATCGGCGATGTCTGCGAGCCGCAGGCGATCTGCCTGCGGGCCAACCTGGACGCGGAAGGGTTCTCCAAGGATCGCGTCGACGGCCGGGACCTGGCGAGATTCGCGCGCGCCTTCGGGACCTGTCCCGAGGCCGCCTCGGTCGGCAGCGCGGCGAACCTCGACCTGGCGACCAGCGGGCCCGGGGCCTGCGTGGACCTGGCCGACTTCCACCTGTTCATGAGCGTGTTCGCTGTGACCTGCGAAGGGAGCGGACCATGAGATCGGCGTTGTTCGAACATCACCGGCGGCTCCTGGCGTCGCTCGTCTTCGCCCTCCTCCTGGGCTGCGGCGGCAAGAGCGGCGACGGCGGTGGCTCCGTGGTGACACCGCCCCCCCCGTTGACGCCGACGTTCCGGTGCACCGACTCACCGGTGATGACGAACCAAGTCGCCCTCGTGTGCGTCAAACTGCTGCCCGCAGACGTCTGGCAGATCGACGTCGTGATCGGCCCTCCGACCACCGCCACCAACATCGATGGGTTCGCCTTCGACGTGCTGTTCGATCCGACCCTCTTGGCCTACGTCGACGGCAGCGCGCGTGCCGGGACACTGTTCTTTCAGGGCGGTCCAACGCCCCTCGTCATCGCGCAGACAAAACCGGGAGAGCCGGGCCGCCTGGTGGTCGGCATCCACCCGACCGGGACCGGGGGAGGAGTGGGCGCTACAACCAGCAGTTTCGATCAAATCCTGATTTTCAACTTGAAATTGGTAGCAGGGACGACTTTCGATCCGCAACTGCTCCATTTCGACAACTACGAAGCTCTCGACCCGCTCGACCAGCCGATTCCCTCGATCAGGTTCAGTGACCAGCTCCTGCTGTCGAATCAATAGGTCCGCGCCGCGCCGACCGGTCGTGCGGCGCGGATCGTGGCGCGCGCGCGCCTGGGCCGGGACGTTTCCGACTCTCGCGTGGATGCTGGCGGCGTGCGTCTCGGTCCCTACGGCGCCTCCGACTCCCGCGCCCGGCACGGGCGCGGCCGCTCCGGCCCCCGCGACGACTCCGGTTCCTCCTCCCCAGGCGCTGCCACCGGCCAAGTCGAGTCCTCCCTCGGAGGAGGCGGCTGGACGGAACACCGGCCCCGGCGCGAAGGGATCCACGGATTCAGGGACATCGGGCGCCGCTCCGGGCGCGACCCCTCCGCCCGCCGCGGGCGGTATCGCCGGGGGCGTCGCAATGATCTCCGCTGCCGGGCGAACTCCGGACGACATGTCGTCGGCGCCGAAAGGGACGAGCCCGCCTCCACCCCCCCAGGGGGGCGCGGCGAAGGCGGTGCCCGCTCCGTCACCGGCCGGCGGATCGTCCGCCGGGGGACTGGCGCTGTCCGTCGTCATCCGGCCCGAGACAGCCCGGGTGGGCGACGACCTGACGGTCGAGATAGGGGCTGTCTCCACCACCGGGGTCGTGGACGCGCCGCTGCATCTTCTTTATGATCCGGCGCGGCTACGCTTCCTCGAAGCGTCCGAGGGGGATTACATGAGACGGGACGGCGCCGCCACGGTGTTCCTGGTCAACGCCCAGGCGCGGCCGGGGGACGTCGTGATCGGGATCGGCCGGACCGACCGCTCCCGGGGCGCCGGCGGGCGCGGCACGCTCTGCCTCGTCCGGTTCGTAGTGCTCGCCCCCGGAGCGGCCCGGGTCGCGATCGGATCGGCGATGGCGTGGGGCGCCGACGGCTCCCTGCTTCCGGTGACCACGGGCGCCGCGGAGATCCAGGTCCCCTAGTGGAGAGCCCTCCTTCCCCGCGCGACCGCCTGCGCCGCGGCCTGCGCCGCGGCGGCCACGCCTGCTTCGTCCTGTTCCGCGTGACCGTGCCCACCTTCATCGTCATGGACCTGCTCCGCCGCCTCGGTGCCATCGATGCGATCGGCGCCGCGTGCAGGCCTCTCATGTCGGTGTTCCGGCTGCCCGGCGAAGCGGCGATCCCGGTCCTGCTCGGATGCTTCATCAACGTCTACACGGCGACCGCCGCCCTCGGGAGCCTCGGGCTGAGCGGCGGCCAGGTCATCACCCTCGGACTGATGCTCGGGATGGCGCACTCGCTGGTCGTCGAGACCACGGTCCTGAAATCGGCCGGGGCCCGGGCCCTGCGGCTTCTCGTCTACCGGATGGTGATGTCGCTGCTGGTCGGGTGGGCGGCGTCGCGCCTGTTCATCGGGTCGGGCCCGTGACGGTCGGCGGCGCCATCCTCGGCGCGGCCCTCTCCGGGATGATGTTCTCGATCAAGATCGCGCTGTTCCTCGTCCCGGCGCTGATCCTGTACGAGCTGCTGGCGCCCCTGCCGGTGTTCGCGCGCTGCGGACGCGCGCTGGCGCCGTGGCTGTCGCGTCTCGGCATGTCGCCGCCGTGCGCCGTGCCGCTCGTGGCGGGGTTCTTCCTCGGGATCATCTACGGCGCGGGGATCATCATCCCGATCGCCGAGGAGAAAAAGATCGGACCCGAAGAGCTGCACAGCCTCGCGTTGTTCCTCTGCACGTGCCACGCGATCATCGAGGACACCCTCCTGTTCGCCCTGGCAGGGGCGGCCGGCCCGGGAGAGGTCGCGGGCCGCATGCTCCTCCTGGCGGGACTGCGGCTTCTCCTGGCTCTCGCCGTGCTCGGCGGACGCCAGGCGCTCCTGCTCCGGCGTGGGAAAAAACCCTCGCTCGCGCTGGATTAGGCGCCTTCCCGCTCCTATATTCCCCCCACAGCGCGATATTTCCCCGGGAGGGGAGCATGCCCGGATCGGCCGGTCACGAGCTCGTGTCGGAGGTTGTGCAGGAGGAGACATCCGTCCCCCCCGTCAGACGCCGCACCGACCTCATCGTCGGCACCGGCCCCGCCATAGCGCACGTCCTCGAGCTGATCGCCGTCGCGGCCCGCACCGGGATCCCGGTGCTGATCCAGGGAGAGAGCGGCACCGGCAAGGAGCTGGTGGCGCGCGCCATCCACTACACCGGCCCCCGGGCGGCGCGCCCCTTCCTGACCATGAACTGCGGCGCCATCCCCGAGACGCTCATGGAGGACGAGCTGTTCGGCCACGCGCGCGGCGCCTACACCGGGGCGCACGGCGACAAGCGCGGCGTGTTCGAGGAGGCGGAGGGGGGCAGCCTGTTCCTGGACGAAATCGGAGATCTGTACGTCTCCTGCCAGGTGAAGCTGCTGCGCGTCCTGCAGGAGGAGGAGGTGCGGCGGCTCGGCGAGACGCGCAACCGCAAGGTCGACGTCCGGATCATCGCCGCGACCAACAAGGACTTGAAGACCGAGATGGAGGCGCGCCGCTTCCGCGAAGACCTGTTCCACCGGATCAGCGTCCTGCCGATCCACCTGCCGCCCCTGCGCGACAGGCGCGAGGACATCCCGCTCCTGGTGGACCAGTTCCTGCGCCAGTTCAACCACGAGCTGGGCCGCGCGATCAGGGCCTTCACTCCGCAGGCCCTCGACCGGCTGAAGAGCCACGCCTGGCCCGGCAACGTGCGCGAGCTGGAGAACCGCGTCAAGCAGGCGATGGTGATGGCCAAGGGGGACGTGATCGACCTCGAGTTGCTCAACACGCTCTCGGCCGGCGCGCCCGGGGCCGCGTTCCCCTCCTTCAAGAAGGCCAAGGAGGAGTTCGTAAGGACCTACCTCGTGCAGTGTCTCCAGGCCGTCAAGGGAAACGTCGCGGCCGCGGCCCGGCTGGCCGGGAAAGATCGCAAGGACTTCTACGACCTCATGCGCCGGCACCACATCGACCCCGCGGCGTATCGTCCCTAGATCCGACCGGGCGGTCCTTCGACGCTCTCCCGGCCAGTGGGGGATTCCCCGCATCCACCTCAAGAACCCCACGCCCAAGATCGTGATTTCGGTCCGGGTGCGGGGAAAGACCCACGAGAGCGCTGTCCCATTGTGTCATCGCGTCAGAGTACAAATCTGTCGCATCGCTTCAACCTCCTGAAAACACGGCATCGAAACGGCCGCCGGCCAAAGCCCCACGGAGGCATGCCCCTCGCATTGCAGGGACGTGGAGGCCTGTCCGATG
>JBGPED010000044.1:0-16445 GCA_041482595.1 Acidobacteriota bacterium | reverse complement strand
CGCCTCCTTCACCTTGAGACCGCGGAACACTTTCCCATAGCGCACCAGGGCGATCCGACCCTCGACCGACAGCCCGAGGGACTCCAGCCGCTCGAAGTCCTCGTGCGTCCCGTAATTGACGTACATCACCTGCCCGGCGGCCTTGCCGGACGCGCCGTACCCGTGAAACGCCGGGAAGGCGTCCTCGCTGTACGAGTCCTTGTCGCGCAGGTTCCCTTCTTCGCGAAGCGACAGGATCACCGGCTCGGGTTTCAGGAGCTTCAGGCTGACGGCCACCGGGAGGTTGAGCCAGATGTCGTACGGCACGAGCTCGGCCTTGAGACCGAACTCCACGAGCCGGTCGCGCACGTACTCGGCGACCTTCTTCCCCTGCGGCGTCCCCGCCACGTGCGGCTCCTCGGTGAGGGCGTGCAGCCAGGCCCGCTCGCGCTCGGGCGTCGGCGTGGCCAGCATCTCCCGCTCCGCACGACGCTCCGCCGCGACACTTCCGGCGAGAAAACCGAGCCGCGGCCGGGGCGCGTCGGTCTCGGCGGGGGCGCTGCCGGCGCCCGCGGGGGCTGGTGCTGCGGCCAGGAAGAGCGCGGCCAGAAACAGCGCGCCGCACGCGGTGAGTCCACGGATCTGCGCAGGTCGCATCATCCAGTTTCTCCGAATGAGTTGTGGTGGAGCTTCGAGCGCCCGGGAGCGTAGCACGAAACGGCGGCCGGAGCGTCTTCGGCACGGCCTCACTCTACCAGAACCGGACGGCGAGTGCCGGTGGCACACCCGTTGCTTAATGAGTGGATGGGGGCCGGCCCCGACTCTCCGCCGGTGAGGAGGACGACCATGCTGCAGGTCGAGGAGCGCGTGAAGAGCAAGGTTGCACGGGAGCTCGGCCGGGTCAATCGCTTCATCGCCACGCTCAAAGGCGAGGCGCGCCCGGAAGAGATGGAGAGCGCGGGCGACAACACGCCCTTCAGCGAAGTGGCGGACGCCACGCAGGTCCTCGAGGAGCGGGAGGTCCGCTCGCAGCTTCTGGACTATCTCGTCGAGCGGGCGATTGACCTCGAGCGGGCCCTGCGCCGGATCGATGAAGGGACCTACGGCGTCTGCGTCCGCTGCGACGGGTTCATCCATCCGGAACGCCTGCGGGCGCTGCCGGAGGCCACGCTCTGCCTGGAGTGCCAGAAGACGGCCGAGAGCGAGAGACGGGCGGCGGAGCCGACTCCCTTCGAGTGGCTCGAGGCGGCGAGTCGCGAGCGGGAGAGCGCCGAGGGCGACTGAGCCGCGCCGTCGGTACGGAACTTGCATTTTACAATCCATGCGAGGGGAGAGAGGAAACAGCATGCTTCGCAGACGCAGTTTGTTCGGGGAGGGGGTGGAACCCTTCGCGGAGTTCGAAAGGTTGCTCCGCCCGTTCGGCGAGATGGGTGAGCTCATGGCCCCGTGGACGACGCGGCGTCTTCTGCCGGCCGTCCCGGTCGCGCGCGAGTTCATCCCGGCCGTCGAGTGCTACACGAAGGACAAGCAGCTCATCCTGAAGGTGGAGCTGCCGGGTGTCGACCCGAAGCTGGTGGAGGTCGGGGTCATCGGCAACATGCTGACGATCAAGGGGGAGAAGAAGGAGGAGCGCAAGATCGAAGAAGAGAACGTCTTCTTCCGCGAGATCGCCTGGGGCCGCTTCGAGAGGACCTTCGAGCTTCCCGAGGGCGTGAAGAAGGACCAGGTCGTCGCGACCTTCCAGAACGGTGTTCTCGAGGTCGCCCTGCCCGCCGCAGGCATCGAGACGGCGCGCAAGGTGCCGATCGAGATCCAGGAGATCGGCAAGAAGACCATCAAGGCCGCGTAACCAGCGGGCGGCCCGGGGTGAGAGCGGACACGAGCCGGGCCGCCCGGCAGGTGTGGGGCGGGGGGCGGCGGGGAATCGCCGCCTCCTCATCGCGCGCAGGTTCTTCGGCCTCCGTCCGCAAAATTCGGCCGGGAACATGACGTGGCCTCGGGTTCAGACTCCAGGGACCCGTGCGTCAGATCTTTTCGTCCGCGATCCGCAGGACCGCCGCGCCGCGCACCCGTCCCTCGCGCAGCGCCCGGAGCGCCTCGTTGGCGCGTTCCAGCGGGTAGGCTTCGATTTCAGTCCGTACCGGGACGAGCGGTGCTAGCTTCAGGAATTCCTCCCCGTCCTGGCGCGTCAGGTTGGCGACCGAACGGACGGAGCGCTCGCCCCACAGGATGGAATAGGGGAATGACGGTATGTCGCTCATGTGGATCCCGGCGCAGACGACGGTGCCTCCCTTCGACACCGCCTTCAGTGCCACGGGCACGAGCGCCCCGACCGGGGCGAAGATGATCGCCGCATCGAGCGGCTCGGGCGGCGTCTCGTCGGAGCCGCCCGCCCAGTCGGCACCGCAGTCGAGGGCGAACCTCCGGCCCGCGGCGTCGCCGGGGCGCGTGAACGCGTACACCCGCCGTCCCTGGTATCTCGCGACCTGCGAGATGATGTGCGCCGCCCCGCCGAATCCGTACAGCCCCAGCCGCTGCGCGTCGCCGGCCGCGGCGAGCGAGCGGTATCCGATCAGGCCCGCGCACAGCAGGGGGGCCGCCTGGAGATCCGGGTAGCCTTCCGGAATCGGGAAGCAGAAGCGCTCGTCGGCCAGGGTGTACTCGGCGTACCCTCCATCGATGTCGTACCCGGTGAAGCGCGCCCCGTCGCACAGATTCTCCCGTCCGGAGCGGCAGTAGCCGCAGGCGCCGCACGATCCGCCCAGCCACGGCACGCCCACGCGGTCACCCGCCTGGAAGCGCACGGCCCCGGGGCCGGCGGCGGCCACGCTGCCGACGATCTCGTGCCCCGGAACGAGCGGCAGCTTCGGGCGCGGCAGCTCGCCGTCCACCACGTGCAGGTCGGTCCGGCAGACGGCGCAGGCGCTCACGCGCAGCAGCACCTGGCCCGGTCCGGGCCGCGGGCGCCCGATCTCGGCGGCGCGCAGCGGCCGTCCGGGTGCGTCCAGGACCATCGCCCGCATCCCCGCGGCCTCCCCCGGCGTCACGGCTGGAATCTCATCTCACTTGAGGGCCTTCTCGTACACGTGCTGCGACTTGCCGATCACGTAGCCCCTTCCCTCGTAGAACGGCCGGGCCTCGACGCGCTTGACGTTCGAGCGGACACGCATCGTGGCGTAGCCGCGTCCCGCCGCCCAGGTCTCGGCGGCGGACACGAGGGCATGGCCGGCTCCCTTGCGGCGCGTCGTCCTGTCGACGACCAGCCCGGCCAGCTCGGCGTACGCGTCCGATTCCAGGAAGGTCCTCACGATGACATGCACCCAGCCGATGACCCGGCCCTCCTGGTCTTCCGCCACGAACACGGCCGATCCCGGATCGCCCGACAGCGACTCGAAGCGCCTTCGGATCTGCGCCTCCGTCGATGGGTACCCCAGCTGCCCGGCGAGATCGGCCACCACCCGGGCGTCCCGTTCCGTCATCGGCCGCACGCGCACGCTCACGGCTCCACCTGTTCTAGATCGCCGGCACGCCGCCGGCGCCGAGCGCCTCGAAGACTTTCCCGATCAGCCACCCGACGACGGCCGATCCGAGGGCGATGCCCGCGAATTCCAGACCGGAGACGACGAGCGGCCGTCCGGTCAGGACACCCTTGAACACGCCGACCCCCAGAAGAACCAGGATGGACACCACCCAGCAGGCCGACAGGGCCCCGCCCGCGGGCAACAGGATGAAGGGAACGATCGGGATCGCCGCGCCGATCAAGAACGACAAAAACATCACCAGGCTCGCCTTGACCGGCTGCGAGATGTCCGCCGACCCGAGACCGAGCACCTTCTCCTGCACCGTCTTCAGAAGGAGCTCGCGGTCGCGCGACATCGCCTGCACGACCCGGTACGCCGCGACACGCTCCAGCCCCTCCTTGACCAGCGACTCGAGGAGCGCCTCCTGCGCCAGGTACGGCTCGTCCTCGGCCAGCCGCTTCTGATCGAGAAACTCCTTCTCGAAGATCTCCTTCTCCGTGCGCGCCGACAAATAC
This sequence comes from Acidobacteriota bacterium, assembly GCA_041482595.1. GTDB lineage: Bacteria > Acidobacteriota > Polarisedimenticolia > Gp22-AA2 > Gp22-AA2 > Gp22-AA3. The sequence continues at coordinate 12,430 of JBGPED010000044.1, read as the reverse complement.
GAGCCGGTCGCCATCGACAGCGCCCCCGTCACCGCGGCCGCGACACCGGTGAGGACCACGGTCATCCGGTTCCCGATCGCGGCCGAGACACCCGACAGCAGGCCGACCGTGCTGATGAGCCCGTCCTGGATGCCGAACACGAACTCGCGCGCCCGGACGCGCCGCTCGAGCTCCTTCTTCCTGGAGGCCAGACCGGTCGTGACCATGCGCCGTGGTCCGGTGCCCCGTCAGTACTTCAATCCGGGATCGAGCGTCGGCTCGCCCGGCCGCCAGTCGGCGGGGCACAGCCGGTTGGTCTGCAGCGCCTTGAGCACGCGGAACGTCTCGTCCACGCTGCGTCCCACGTTCATCGGGCTCACCATGGCCCAGGCGATCGTCCCCTCGGGAGAGATGATGAAGGTGGCGCGAAAGCTCCGGCCATCGGCCTCGTTGAGCACCCCGTAGTCCCGCGAAACCTTGCGGTCCGTGTCGCTCAGCAGGGGATAGGACAGGCCGCCCAGCTCGCCGGCCCAGGATCGGTGAGTGTCCGGGTCGTCCACGCTGATGCCGAGAATCTCGCAGCCGCAGTCCTTGAATTCACGCTCCCGCGCCTCGAAGCCGCGCACCTCCGTCGGGCAGACGAAGGTGAAATCGGCCGGGTAGAAGAAGAGGACGACCCAGCGCTTCCGGTAATCCGCCAGGCGGAAGGTGCGGACCCTGCCCCCTTCGACTCCCTCGAGGGTGAAGTCCGGGGCCTGCGAGTTCAGGGCGAGCATGCCGGCGATCCTACTGCAAGTACAGTCGGGCCAGGCGGCCGCCGACGTAGGTGCCCGCCGCCGTCCCCACCACCCCGAGCAGGAGGGCGGTCATCACGCCGACGAAGCTGCCGACCCACCATCCGAAGGCGCCGCCGGCGGACGCCACGATCACGATGAGAATCCTGGACAACGGCGGGATCCCCCACGGCCGGCCGCGACGGCCTGGTTGTTCACGTCACCCAGGCCGTCTGAATTTGCGATCCCACGCTATCGCAGGATCGGGAGGACGGCAAATACGCGGCGCATCCACCGGGCGCCGCCTCCCGGGCCGCGGCCCGGGGCTCGTCGACGACGGACAAACGGGTGAGGTGCGGGAGGTTGCGTCTGCCGGGCGGACATCTATATTGCCTCCGATATCAGGGGGGGCTCGCGTGTCGGTCTATTTTTACATTATTGTGATCTTCATCCTGGTGGACGCCTTGAAGGTCTACTTGGAGATCTGGAATCGCCCGGTCCGGCGCGATTTCACCACGGATCTCTCGAAGGTCACGGCGCTCATCCCGACGCACAACGGCCAGGCGGTCATCCGCGAGACGGTGGAGGACCTGATCCGCGCCGGCTTCGCGCTCGATCGGATCCTGGTCGTGGACGACGGTTCGACCGACGACACCCCGAAGATCCTCGAGCAGCTGAAGGTCCGCTCCTACCGCATCCCCAACATGGGGAAGGTCTCCGCGATCAACTTCGGCATCCACCGGGTGCAGACCCCGCTCGTGCTGCTGCTCGACGACGACACGCGCATCGGCGACGCGCGCATTCCGACCTCGCTGCTCGAGCACTACGACGCCGCCGCGTTCAACGTCGTGCCCGACCGGCGCAGCCGGTACGGCCCGAAGGGTTCGGGGCTGATCTCGTGCCTGCAGCGCTACGAGTACTGCAAGTCGATGGAGATCGGCCGCCGGTTCCAGGACGGGACGGCCAGCATATCCTGCGTCTCGGGGGCGATCGGCCTGTTCAAGAAGGAGCGGCTGCAGGCCTTTCACCACAAGCACACCGGCGTCTTCCAGGGAGAAGACCTGCAGAGGACGATCATCGAGCTCTTGAACGAAGGGGACGTGGTCTTCGTGGACGAGCTGGTGTGGACCGTGGTGCCCGACCGGATCGGGGCCCTCGCGCGCCAGCGGATCCTGAACTGGTACCCGGCGCACTACCACGTCTTCCCCTCCTACCTGAGGCTCCTGGCCGGCCGGAGCTCGCGGTGGCGGCTGCGCTACGAGATGGCCTACAACGTGTTCGTGGTCCTCACGGACCCGTTCCGTTTCTGGTCGCTCGTCATGATCCTCTACAGGCGACGCTGGGACGAGATCGCCCTCATCTACGGCCTCTACCTCCTGCTCGAGCTCTACCCGTTCCTCACCATCCAGCGCAAGGTGAACAGCGGCTACAAGTACCTCGTCCTCGTCCTCTATCCGATTTTCGGTCTCGGCAACGCGGCCCTGCGCGCCCTCGCGTGGTTCGTCTGGGCCTACAAGCGGTTCGTGACCGGCGAGATGCGCCGGAAGACGGAGAAGGATCGCCGATGGAGCACGACCCCCGACCGATGAGACGCGTCCGCTTCCTGCCGTGCCGCGCCGCGCTCCTCGGGGCGCTCGGGGCGGCGCTCGTGTTCGGTGCCGCGATCGCCCCGGCCCGCGCGGTCACCCCGCCGGCGAGCGGGGAGGCCCGCGGCAAGACCGCCAAACCTGCCGCCCGCACGCCGCGGGGGAGGATGATCGTGCAGTGGGACCACATCATCGACTCGAACGACCGCACCTTCGAGGACTTCTGGGGGTTCCTGTCGTACAAGCAGACGCATTACCAGGCCTGGTACGGCGATTTCACGAAGGGGGCCGAGATCGGCGGCTTCCTGCGCGATCACCGGCGCTCGACCTGGTCGGCCTTCTACCGCTATCGCAAAGACTTCGATCACGTCGTGGAGATCGACACCGAGCAGATCGTCAAGAAAGGGTTCGTGGTGGCCGCCCTGCTGCGCGGCATCCACGTCATCCCGGACAACGCCCCCGACGATCGGAACCAGCTGCAGTACGGCAGCGGCCTCGACTATTACTGGGGGGACTACGACTTCCTGTCGTTCCGCGCCATCAGCGACCCGCGGCAGGGCGGCCGCTGGTCGTTCATCGCCTCGACCCGGCTGTACCGCGGCGAGCCGATCTACGTGCAGCCGGGCCTGATCAAGCACACCGACGGATCGACCGGCTGGTTCGTGCAGGGCAAGGTCAAGCTGTTCCGCTGGAGCGCCGGCAAGTACAACCAGTTCGACTGGACCGAGGTCGACAGGACGATCTACAGCGCCGGCCTCGAGTGGACCTACTGAGACCGGATCTGTCCCGCCGCGAAGACGCGGGTCCCGGGGTTGTAAGTCTTCCAGTCGAACCAGAAGTCCTTCAAACAGGTCACCCGCGCCAGCCGCCGGCCCGCCATCGGGCCCGCCATGGCGAGCCCCGCGAAATCCCACTCGCTGCCGGTCTTGCCGTCGACGATCACCGGCGGCCCCGTCCCGGTCTTGAGGAACAGCTCGAGTGTTGTGCCGTCGATCCGGCAGTCGAAGCAGCGCAGGGATCGTCCGTCGGGATGGAGCAGGATCAGGAGCGGCGTGCCCCCCACCGAGTCGAGGATCGGGTTCTGGGCGGCGAGCGTCGTCCATGGGTAGGCCGTCGCCGCCCCGCTCGATGCGACTCCCACGACGAGATCGCGCGGCTTCGGATCGTCGTGCGGGTCGACCGGCGTGACCGTGGGGTAGTCGGCCACCTTTTTCTCCCAGTCGGCCTCGGCGTAATCGTCCTTCGCGCTCTTCGCGGCGCGCAGCACCAGGGCGCCCGGGTGCTCCTGCCGGAAGACGGCGAAGGTCACCTCGTCCCACGGAATCGTCTCCAGGCACTGTCCTTTCAGCGGGCCGAGGATGGCGCACCCGGTCACCTGTTGCCACCAGGTCCCGGTCTCCTCGTCGCGCATGATGAAGTTCTGGTTGTTGATGCCGGCGAGGTGGAAATGCAGCGTCCGGCCGTCCAGTCTCGATTTCCACACCAGACCGGTGTGGCACAGCGTTCAATATGTCGCGACGATCGGTTCGCCGGCGATCTCGTCGTTGACCACGTGGTGATAGGCCATGGCCCGCACCGGGTAGGCGTGCGCCTCGGTCGCGACCTGCACGCCCAGGACGAGGTCGTCGTCGGCGATGTCCTTCGCCCGGCCGATCTCGACGAAGTCCGGGTGCGGCAGGGGACGGAACATCCATTCGAAGTAGTTGCTGCGGGCCAGGAACGCGCAGCCGGCGAGCGCCGCGACCGCGAGACCGGCCGGCACCCGTCCCTTCCACGACGCGAGCCGCGGCCAGAGGGGGAGCACCGCCGCGACGCCGATCAGGAGCAGGAGAAGCGTGAGCGGACCGCCCCGGGCGCGCATCGCGTAGGACACCGCCAGGCCGCCCGGCGTCTGGGCCCCGAACGGCCGGATGAGGACCATGGGAGCGGCCACCCAGGCCACGCCGACCAGGGTGACGAGTGCGAGAACCACGGCGCAGGCGCGCGTCATGCGGACGCGGGCGTGATCAGCGACCGCCCTGGTACTTGAAGGACACCTTCACCTTCGCCCTGTAGGCCCGGATCTTGCCGTCCTCGATTTGCAGGTCGAGCGTCGTGACCTCCGCGATCCGCAGGTCGCGCAGGCTCTTGGAGGCCATGCTGACCGCGGCCATCGCCGCCTTCTCCCACGATTCGGTGCTGGTCCCCACGAGCTCGATGATCTTGTAGACGCTCTCGGCCATTGGATCCTCCTTGTCACGAAGTCGATCGGGATCGTTCCGCCAGGTAATGCTGCCACATCATCCTCGCCGCCACCGATCGGTACGGGCGCCAGGTGTCGGCGAGGCGCGCGACGCGCTCCGGCGACGCGTGGCCGCGCAGCCGCTTCACCCGGCGCACCGCCTGCACCAGCGCGATGTCGCCCGAGGGCCACACGTCCGGGCGCCGCAGCGCCATCAGGAGGTAGATCCCGGCCGTCCAGGGCCCGACGCCCTTGAGCCGCGTCAGGGTCGAGGCGACGGCCGCGTCGTCCATGCGCGCGACGGCCCGGAAGTCGAGCCGCCCGCTGCTCACGGCCTCGGCGACATGCAGGCAGTACGCCGCTTTCTGCCGGGTCACCCCGAGCGATCGCAGGCGGGCGGTCCCCAGCTCGACGAACCGCGCGGGCGTGAAGGGCACCACCCCCAGCGTGAGCCGCCGAAAGATGGCCCTGGCAGAGGCCAGCGAGACCTGCTGCTCCAGGATGATGCGCACCAGCGTCGCGAAGCCGGGCCGCCGGCCCCACAGGGGAGGGGGGCCATGGGTTTCCAGGATGCGCCGGAGATCCCGGTCCCGACCTGCCAGATGGCGCGCCGCTTCCGGGAGATCGTGCCTGGTCAGCGGCGCGGGTCGTCGGGCGGTCATCGCCATGTCGATCAGGCGCCGCTCTTCTTCCACACCGGTGGCTCGTACGCCTTGCCCGGCGTCCCTCCCAGGGCGAGGATCGTCACACCCGCGGCGCCCGGGACGATCTTGCGCTTCTGCTCGGCGCCGACGCGGACGAGCGTGCCGGGCAGGAGGTCCCATGATCCTTCGCCGGCCGTCAGGCGCGCGCTGCCCTGGAGGACGACGTAGACCTCCTCCTGTCCTTCCTTCGCGTGGTTGTGCTCGGGGTAATCCGACCAGTTCGGCGGCAGCCGCAGGAGGTTCATGCCGAACGACTTCACGCCCAGACCCCGTCCCGCGTACAGGAACTGGCCCTGGTAGCTGTCGAGCTCCTCGAATCGCTTGAAGGTGACGTCGGCCATGTGTCCTCCTTGAGCCCGCATTCTACCCGGATCGAGAGCCGCCTCGACGCTCGCGTCCCGCCAAGGCGAGAGCGACGCTTCCGAGGATCAGGATCGCCGCCGTTTCGCCCCTGCTCATGAGAGAAGTCTGTTCACGACCTGCTCGACGTGCAGCCTCGTCGTGTCGAGGAAGGGCACACCGGGCACCTCGACGCCGCGCATCAGCAGTGGCAACTCGGTCCCGCCCAGGATCAGACCCCCGATCCCCTCCTCCTCCGCGAGCCGCCGGGCGATGGCGAGGAAGCGCTCCCGCGTCGGGGGCAGGAACAGGCCGTTGACCAGCTCGTTCATGTAGCGATCGTGGATGAACGTCTGCTCGTCGGGCGCGGGCGTCACCAGGGCGATGCCGGCGCGTTCGAACACGTCGGGATAGAACCGCCCCTGCATCGTGAAGCGCGTGCCGAGAAGGCCGACGGTCTTCAGCCCCAGGGACTTCGCGGCGTCACGGGTCGCCTCGACGATACTGAGAAGGGGCAGGGGCGACCGCCGCCGCAGATCGTCGAACACGATGTGGGGAGTGTTCGCGGCCAGCAGGCCGAAGTCGGCCCCCGCCTGCGCCAGCCTCCTGACTTCGCCGAGAAGAAAATCAGTCACCGCCGCAAGCTCACCGGCCGTGATCAGATCGATGAGCCTCTTCAGATCGATGCTGTTGATGACGATCGGAGGATAGCCGCCGTCCTTGGCGCGTTCGCGGTAGGACGCGATGATCAGGCGGTAATAGTCGATGGTCGACTCCGGCCCGATCCCCCCGATGATCCCGGCGATCTTCAAGGGCACGCCGGGATCGAGGTGTCCTGCTGGCTCGTGCCGTACGTGCCGATCCCGCACGAGTTCCGTCCTCGGGCCAGGTACCAGTAAACCTGGCCGATGACCGGGTCGGGCCTTGCATCGGCGAACGAGGTGCCGCCGCTTGGCTGCAAGCAGACACCTCCCGGGAAGTCCACGGGCGCGCCGTTCAGGAGCACACCTGAGACCAAGTCGTATGTCGTCTCGGGGCCGACCAGGGCGCCCTGGCTGTCCCATTCCAGGCCGGTTGGGCCCGCCCCCGTCACGGACAGGGTGGTGACCTCCCCCGGCACGAACCAGACGAGCGCATTGACGTCGTTGCAGTCGTCCCCTCCGCACAGGGCGTCCGTGTGTCCATCGCCGTCCGCGTCCCGGAGCGGGCCGCCGCGGCAGAAGCCGGCCTGGCAGGTGTCGGCCTGGGTGCACGGATTGCCGTCGTCGCAGCCCGCGCCGTCGCCGATCACCGCGGCCGTGGTGAGCGTGGGGTCCGAGGTGCAGCCGCTCACCGTGACGCTCACGCTGTAGGTGCCCGAGGCGGCGGTCGTGGCGCCGGGGATCGACGGGTTCTGCGCGCTCGAAGTGAAGCCGTTCGGGCCGGTCCAGCTGTAGGTGGCGCCGGCGACGGTCGCGGCCGACAGCTGCAGGGTCGCCCCGGCGCAGATCGGCCCATTGCTCGAGGCGGCGGGGGCGGACGCGCCGTTGACCGTCAGGAGCCCGACCCCGGTCGACGACTGCCCGTCGGGGTTGGTCAGGACGACGTCATGGACACCGGGCGCGGCTCCGATGGTCGAGAGGCTCAGCGCGACGTGCGTGGGATCCGTGAAGGTGACCCCGTTGACGATGACACCACCGTTCACTGTGGCGGAGAGACGGTTCGAGTAGCCCGGACCGCCCGCGTCGGCCCCCGGGTCGAAGAACTCCGAGCCGGCCGAGGACACGCCGCCGATGGTGACGTTGACCGCCCCGAGACCCGCGCAGACACTCGAGGGGAAAGCACTCGTGGGCGTCGCCGGCGGCGGCGCCTTGAGCTGGACGACCTGGACACCCCAGGAATTGGTCGCGTCGCACCACTCCTGGAACGTCCAGAGCGTCATGTCGTCGGCCGGGTCGACGACCGTGTGCGAGTAGTCGCCCCAGCGCTGGCCGTCCACGGCCTGCTGGTTGTAGGCGGTCGAGGCGACCTGCGCCAGGGTGGCCGACTGGATCGTGCCGGGGGCGTCGGTCCGGAACCGGCCCGCCGTCGCGACACCCGCGAAATCATTCGTGCTCGCGTAGCCGGATCCGAGGGCCATGTGGCCCTGGCCGCTCGCCGCCACCGAGTCGATCCAGAAGCCGCGGGGGTTCGTGGACGCGGCGTCGAAGAGCGTGCCGGCCTGGCTGAGCGACGGGGTCCCGGCCAGGTTGGTGATCTCGTACCAGCGCGAGCCATTGCGGTTGCCGTGCGTGGACGCCACTCCGCTGGCGTTCACCTCGATGTTTTGGGCCGTCCACAGGCTTGTGGTCCCGGCAATCTTGTTCTTGTGGATCGAGGCCGAGAACAGCCGGTCGTCCAGCGCGTCGAGCCTCCGGTTGGAGGCCGATCCCTTGACGGTCTGCGGGATCGGGAAGGTTGTCGTCGGCACGGTGAGGAGAATGTTGCCGGAGATCGACGGGGTGCCTCCCGGATTGGTCACGCGGCGGATGTCGAGCTGGCTGAAGAGCAGGGTGTCGACTCCGATGAAGAACCCCTGGGTCGCGGCCGGGTCGTCGTTGGAGACACCGCGCGGGGCGAAGGGACCGGCGGCGGTCCCCGTGGCGATCTGGCGAAACGCCGTGACCGTCAGTGTCCCGGTCAGGAGCCCCGCCTTGTTGACGACGAAGCCTGTCGATCCGAGGTAACTTGTTCCCGCTGCATTGAAGACGTCCACGCCGATGTAGAGGGCGGACCGGTCGACTCCGAGGCTGTCGTAGTCCGCGAACCCCCCGGTATCGCTGTTGGGCGTCGTCCCGACGAGATCGTGCTGGAACGAGAAGAATGTGAAGCTCGAGGCCGAGGTGATCGTCGGGCCGGAGCTGACGGCGATCAGGATCTTGTTCGGCGTCGCGGTGCCCAATTCGGTGACGAACCAGCGGCCCGAGAGCCTGTCGTAGCGCACCTGGGGGTCCGTGACGTCGAGCCCGCCGCTCACGGAGCCGAAGAACGTGCCGTCGGTCACGTTGAGCCCGCCGAGGGTCCCCGTCCTGTCGAAGACCTTGATGCGGCCGTTGGCCGCCGCCAGGATCTGCGTCAGTCCGACGTCGCCCACGCTGTCCGGAGGGATGAACTGGGACTCGTTCGGGGCGAGCAGGGAGATCGCCTTGAAGTTGGCCCCGACCACCTGCGGCGCGAGCGGCGTCACCACGCCCGGCGCGAGGGCCGTGGTCTGGCTCGAGACGGCCGCGCCATCGCTCGGCGGCGGCCATTGCGACAGGGGCGGCGCGTCCGGGTTCTCCCTGATGGGACCCGGGCGGCCGATCGGTTCCTCCCTCAGGCGGGGAAACGCCCGGATCTTCGGAGCCCTGGCTTCGCGCTCCATGATTTCTGCGACCGTTTCGCGGACGCCCGGGCCCCCCGTCCAGGGCACGCCCGCCGTCTCGCCCGGTTCGACCCGCGCGCGCGCCGCGGGCCCATCCTGGGCCAGGGACGACCCGAGCGCGAGCGATGCGACGAGGATTCCGCCCAGGACGAAGCGGTCACGGGGAGAGGGCATGGTCCCGGAATCTTACGACGAGACTGATGACCCGGCAATGTCAATCTCAGGCAGCGCCGGAGCCCGGCGCCGCCGGCGGCCTCCGCACCGTCGGAAGCCGTACAGGAAGTGCAGGTGGCCCTGACGCCGCGCATGCTGGGCGGCCTGACCACCGCGGAGATCGCCAGCGCCTGGTGCGCGCCAAGGCCAAGATCCGCGACGCGGTCATTCCCTACGAGATTCCAGCGGGGGATGCGCTCGCTGAACGCCTCTCGTCGGTCCTGGCCGTCCTGTGCCTCATCTTCAGGGCCGCGTCACGCTCAGTCCTGCCACTTCCAGCCCCGCAGCGCATAGTACTTGCGGCGCGGCGTCGCGTGGACAGGATCGATTCCGTGACGCCGACACCAGACGAAATGGGCCGTCATTCCGCCGGCCGCCCCCAGGGCCGGGACAATCAACGCCCAGTGACCGATGAAGCGCGTCAGGCCCAGAGTGACGCCCACCACGAGGACCCACTTGAGGATTTTCCGCCACGCGGGAGTCTCTACCTCGAAGACCGCGAAGAACGCCATCCCCAGGATGGCGACCGCAAGGAGTACCGACAGGTCAAGCGCGATGCCCATGGTCATGCCTCCGGACGATCCCTGGCCGTGAAGAATCGTCGCGGGCGTCCCGTGCAGGGATACACGATGATGGCACCGGCGATCGGGACGCCGACGGCCGCCCGGTACTCCGTTCCAAGGACGACGTTCAGGACATTCCCGTGAGACCGCCGCCGGCGGGCGAGGATCCCCAGACCAACGCCCGCCAGGCCCAGGATCGGCAGGAAGATCAGGCCGGCGCCGATCTCCGCTCCAGCGGCGCGGGTGCTTCCGGAAGGCTCGTCGATGCATTCCACCGCTGCCCAGATCACGATGGCGCCGATCTCGAGCAGGAGGATCCCGAGGAGAGCGGTGCGAAGCCAGGACGGCGTTGGACGAGGTTCCATGCTGGCACCTCCACGGTGCAACGGGAATATAGGTGCAGAGCGAGGCTCAGGGCAGCCGGCGCCGGCCGGGCATGCCACTCAAATCCCGGGAGGAGTCGCTGGCAGATCGGACGGGTCGTGCGGACGAGCCGCGCGGCGGGAGGGAGGTTCCCGCGGCCCGCCGCGCGGATCGAAACTAGCAGGCGTTCGTCGAGCAGTTATTGCCCCCGCCGGTGAGGGTGCAATTGGACAGGTCGAGAATCCTGCCGCAGCTGTACTTCGTTGTTCCCTTGATGTGCGCGCAGGCCGAGTTGCTGCACCCGCCGCCCGGCTTGGCCGCGTAGGCATTCGCGACCACGACGTTCGAAAGGGACGAAAGATAGGGCGAGCTTCCCCGATCCGAGGGAGCGCTGATCATCAAGAGGGACGCCGCCACGACGGCGAAAATCATCAGGCGCACTACGTATCGAACAGGCATTTTCATAGTTCCTCCTTGAAGGATCATTTGTCGGGGATGGCCCCGCGGTTCCCTGAAATCCACGATGCAAAACGAAGAAGCGGTCGGGCGACCCGACCGTGTGCCTCGTCACGCACGCGTGGCGGGAAGCAAGAGCAGCCTGGCAAGCGCGAACAGACCGATCGAGCGCAGTCGGCTCACCGGCTGGCGCGAGGGCTGCACCTCTATCGGCCTATCGACCCAGCAGGATCAAAACACCCGCAGCGATTGCGAGGATGGCCATGAGAGTCCCGAGCGCCGAAAAGCTGAGATTCAGCAGTGGTATCAGCCCCGTCAAGATGAGCCAGACGCCCAACAGGAGCATGCCGAGATTCTTGGTCAGTTTCATTGAGAGGCTCCTTTGCGGCAGAGGTGATACGCCCAAGCAGACAGCCCCCACGCAACGACCAACCCGAAATACGACACCCAGCCTGGAACGGTCCACGCGTCGAATTGCACAGGCCAGCGATAGAGCAGCCGCAAGAGATGAAGCAACCCGACAATAAAGAAGATGAAAGCCGCGATGACCAGAAACGGCTTCGTGCTCAATTTGAGAGCCCTCCCCTATGCGCAATGGCAAAGAGAACGACGAAGAACCCCTCGCACACGAGCGATGCGACACCCATCGGCTCGAGCCAGGCGTCGGGCTCAGCCGGCAGCCCGGGCAACCCGGCCGTGCGACTCGCCACGTAGGCGAGGAACGCGCCCCCCGCGACGAGGAGGCCCAGGACCCAACCCAGTCCCCGCCGATTTCGATAGAGGCCGAACGCCGCCACCAGCGCGCCGACGCCGTTGGCGACGAACAGGATCCCCTTGTACCTGGCGTCGCCGAAGGCATCCTGAGCCTCCAGGACGTGAATGAGTCCTGTGCCGAGGATCGCCGCGATGGCCAGCCACTTCAGGGTGGGGGAGGACGCCCCGCCGTCGTTGGATTGCATCGTCACCTCACTTCTCATCCGCTTCAACCGCGGTGAACGCACGCTCCCAGCACGGAGTGTTCACGGTTGGTAAGGTTGACCGTTGACCCACACCTCTCCGCCCAGTTCCTCGATATCGTAGGCCTTCCAGCCGTGCGGGGCATTCCTCCAAGTCTCGCGATGTTTCTGCGTCGTGAGAACGGCGTCTTGGGTTTTCCATCTCGTCGCAGCATGTGCCGCTCCCAGCGCTGCGACGTGTAGACCGTGGCCGCATCTCCATGAACCTGGAGCGAGTCGATCTTTGTCTCGATCGCGAGCGTGCGCGGGATGATGCTCCAGTCGCGCAGGACGTTCGCACGTAGATGCTCTCGGGTTACCCGGTTTCCGTTTTTATCCTGGAGCAGCCAATCCTCCGGGATGCATTCCATGTAGGCCTCGATCGCATGGCGCACAACCGGATCGTCTAAGGATGGGACAGCCGCGGGAGGAGAAGGGGATGCGCAGGTGACGCTCGCAACAGGGGCCAACAAAGAAAGAAGGTGGAGCCGCATCATCCCCCCGATAGTGCCCAACGCCGGCCGTCGGCAGCGGCGGCGGCCAGCCCATTCTGATGAGCGTGGGTCAGGGGCTCTAGCCGGATGCCGTAGCCCCCGAGTGTGACTGGTGTCAGTGCGATCACGAACGACCTCAGTGTGAAATGACCCCGCACCTGCCGTCCGCCGGCGCTGCAGCGGGTTGTTCGGCGGCACCGATTACGGGGCCGTGACTACTTGACGCTTTAGCGTCACGATGTTATATTGCCCGCATGAGCAGCGCCCGTCGTGCCACGGTCTACCTGGACCCCGAATTGCATCGGGCTCTCCGCGTCAAAGCGGCCGAGACCGACCGAAGCATTTCGGACCTCGTCAACTCT
>JBGPED010000043.1:0-16470 GCA_041482595.1 Acidobacteriota bacterium | reverse complement strand
GGGAGGTGTACGTGACCGAGGACGGCGTCGAGACCGACCTCGACCTGGGGCATTACGAGCGCTTCACCTCCAGCGTGTCCACCCGCGATCACAACTTCACGAGCGGCCGGATCTACGAGCAGGTGATCGCCAAGGAGAGGCGCGGCGACTACCTGGGCGGCACGGTGCAGGTCATCCCGCACGTGACGGACGAGATCAAGCAGAGCATCCGCAAGATCTCCAAGGGCGTCGACATCCAGATCGTGGAGATCGGGGGGACGGTCGGCGACATCGAGTCGCTGCCGTTCCTCGAGGCGATCCGGCAGTTCCGGCTGGAGGTCGGCCGCACCGACGCGGTCTTCGTCCACCTCACGCTGGTGCCCTACATCGGGGCGTCCGGGGAGCTGAAGACCAAGCCGACGCAGCACTCCGTGCGCGACCTGCGCGCGATCGGGATCCAGCCCGACGTCCTCATGTGCCGGACCGACCGCTTCATCCCGCAGGAGATCAAGAAGAAGATCGCCCTGTTCTGCAACGTCCCCGAGGAGGCGGTCATCACCGCCAAGGACGTGGAGACCATCTACGAGGTCCCCCTGGTCCTGGCCCGGGAAGGACTGGACGCGATCCTCCTGAAGCTCCTGGACCTGCCCTACCGCGACAAGAACATGGACGACTGGGTGCGCATGGTCGAGAAGATCAAGAGTCCGGCCGGCGGCGAGGTGGCCATCGGCATCGTCGGCAAGTACGTCACTTACGAGGACTCCTACAAGAGCCTCAACGAGGCCCTGTGCCACGGCGGCATCGCCAACGACGTGCGGGTGAAGCTGCGCTGGATCGAGGCCGACAACATGACCGACGGGCAACTGGAGGAGGCGATCGCCCCGTGCCACGGGATCCTCGTTCCAGGCGGCTTCGGCATCCGGGGCGTGGCCGGGATGCTCGAGGCGATCAGGCACGCGCGGGAGCGCAAGATCCCCTTCTTCGGCATCTGTCTGGGGCTGCAGTGCGCCGTGATCGAGTTCGCGCGCAACATGTGCGGCCTGAAGGACGCCGACTCCGCCGAGTTCAATCCGGGCACCCAGCATCCGGTGATCTACAAGCTGCGCGAGCTCGAGGGCGTGGAGCGCATGGGAGGGAACATGCGCCTCGGAAAATGGCCGTGTGTCCTCGAACCGGGGTCGCAGGCGCATCGCGCCTACGGCAAGGCGGAGATCAGCGAGCGGCACCGCCACCGCTACGAAGTGAACAGGGAGTATCTCGACGCCATGGTGAAGAAGGGACTGCGGGTGAGCGGCGAGACACCCGATCGCCGCTTCGTGGAGATCGTGGAGATCCCGGATCATCCTTATTTCCTGTCCTGCCAGTTCCATCCCGAGTTCAAGTCGAAGCCGCTGCTCCCCCATCCTCTCTTCAGGAGCTTTATCGGTGCCTGCAGGCAGTTCCGGCAGACCCAGCGCTGAGCGGGGCCCCGAAAGGACCCGCCGGGTGGAGATCACCCGGGATCTCGCCGTCGGCGATGGCGCGCCCCTGGCGTTCATCGCCGGCCCCTGCGTGATCGAGGGCGAGGAGCACGCCCTGCGCATGGCTCGCGCCCTCGCGAAGCTCGCACGGGACTGCGGCGTCCCGTACATCTTCAAGTCGTCGTTCGACAAGGCCAACCGCAGCTCGATCGAGTCGTTCCGCGGCCCCGGCCTGAAGGAGGGCCTGCGCGTCCTGAAGGCGGTCAAGGCCGAGGTGGGCGTCCCGCTCCTCTCGGACATCCACGAGCCCGCCCAGGCCGACGAGGCCGCCGAGGTCCTGGACGTGCTGCAGATCCCGGCGTTCCTCTGCCGGCAGACCGATCTGCTGGTCGCCGCGGGCCGCACGGGTCGCGCGGTCAACATCAAGAAGGGGCAGTTCCTGTCGCCGCCCGAAATCCGCCACGCCATCGACAAGGTGCGCTCCACGGGAAACGACAAGGTGCTGGTCACAGAGCGGGGCACGACGTTCGGATACCAGAACCTGGTCGTGGATTTCCGGTCCCTCGTCGTCATGCGGCGCCTCGGATGTCCCGTGGTGATGGACGCGACTCATTCGGTGCAGCATCCCGGAGGGCTGGGGGACCGGAGCGGCGGAGAGTCCGAGTTCATCCCGTTTCTCGCGCGGGCGGCCGCCGCGGTCGGGATCGACGCCCTGTTCTGCGAGGTGCATGACGAACCGGAGAGGGCGAAGAGCGACGGGCCGAATTCCCTGCCGCTTCCGGCGGTCGAGCCGCTCCTGCGCCAGGTGATGTCCATCGACGCCATCGTCAGGAGGGTCCGGTGACACGGACGATCGCGCGCAAGGTCCTGGAGCTGGAGGCCCGCGCCATCCTCGATCTGGTGCCACGCCTGGGCGAGGCGTTCGACAGCGCCGTGGAGACCCTGTTCGCCTGCAAGGGTCGGGTCGTGGTGACCGGCATGGGCAAGTCGGGGCTCATCGGCGGCAAGATCGCCGCGACGTTCAGCAGCACCGGGACGCCCTCCCTGTTCCTGCACCCGGCGGAAGCGGTCCACGGGGACATCGGCATGGTCGTGCCCGGAGACGTGGTGCTGGCGCTGTCGCAGAGCGGCGAGACGGAGGAGATCCTGCGACTTCTCGAGCTCATCAAGCGCCTCGACGTCGGCCTGATCGCGATGACCGGCAGTCCCGGCTCGACGCTGGCACGCCACTCGCGCATCGTCCTGGACGTGCGCATCGAGCAGGAGGCCTCGCCCCTCGGGCTCGTGCCGACCGCCAGCACGACGGCGGCCCTGGCGATGGGGGATGCCCTGGCGATGGCCCTCCTCGAAAGACGCGGCTTCACGCTGGACGATTTCGCCCGGAACCACCCGGGCGGCGACATCGGCCGCAAGGTCGTCACCGTGGCGCACCTCATGCACTCCGGAGACGATGCACCGCTGGTGCGGGTCGGCACGCCCATGCGGGAGGCGATCCGCACCATGAGCGATCGGAAGCTCGGGATGGCCTGCGTCGTGCGCGAGGACGGAACGCTGGCGGGGGTGATCACCGACGGCGATCTGCGCCGGCACCTGGGGCGAGGCGAAAACCTCCTGTCGATGACCGTGGACGCAGTCATGTCGCGAGGACCGGTCACCATCGGCCGGCAGGAGCTGGCCGTGTCCGCGCTCAACGTCCTGGAAGCGCGGAAGATCACCTCTCTGGTCGTCGTCGACGCGCAGGACCGTGTCGAGGGCGTCCTGCACATTCACGATCTGTGGCGCACGCAGCTCTTCTAGGAGTGAGGCCGGGCGGACTCCGGCCACGGAGAAGCACGCCATGAGGTGCCGACGGCCGTTCGGTCCCCGCGCGCGCCGCATCTGCCTGCTCCTGATGGACGTGGACGGTGTCCTGACCGACGGGCGGATCTCGTTCATCGAGGGCGCCGCCGAGGCGAAGACCTACGACGTGAAGGACGGGATCGGGCTGTCCATCGCCCGCAGGATGGGACTGCGCACCGGCGTGATTTCAGGCCGCGGCGGGGCCGCCGTGGTCCGTCGGGCCGAGGAGCTGGGCCTTCACGAGGTGCATCTCCGCGTCCGGGACAAGCTCCAGGCCTACGACCGAATCGTGCGTCGCCTGAAGCTGATCGACGCCCAGGTGTGCTACATCGGCGACGACCTGACCGACCTGCCGGTCCTGGGCCGGGTCGGCATGCCGGTCGCGGTGGCGGACGCGCGTCCCGAGGTGCTCCGCCGCGCCCTGTTCGTGACGCGGGCCCCGGGGGGCCGCGGCGCCGTGCGCGAGGTCGTCGACGCGATCCTCAAGGCCCAGGGCACGTGGGAGGAGGTCCTCGGGTGGTACGATCCGACGGGGCCCCGCGCGCGACGCGCCCGGGTCGCCCGGCCGGCGGAGGGACAGCGGTGAACATCCTGGTCTATCTCGTCGTCTTCTTCTTTTTCGGGGTGCTGTTCGTGGTGGGAGTCCTGAACAGCTCCGATGTGACCGTCAACCTCTGGCTCTGGCACATCGGGCCGGTGCCCATGGGCGCGGTGCTGGCGACGGCGGCCATCTTCGGAGTGGCCTTCACCTGCGCCATCGGCGTTCTCGACGGCATCAAGATCCGGATCACCAACCGGCAGCTTCGCAAGCAACTGCAGCGTCTCGAGGAGGAGAGTGACGCGCTGCGCCTGCAACTGGCCCGCCATGAGGGACCCGTCGGCGGGCGCCCCTCCGCAACGGAGGGTTAGAACCCCGATGACCGCGCCTATTGCCTGTGCGCCAGACCGGGGCCTCCGCCGCCCTCCGGGTCGGTCGGCGGCGGCGCGTCGAGCGGCGGGATCGGGTTGTCCATCAGACTGGCGGCGCTGTCGACGAGGATCGCCGTTTCGTAGGTCTTCGTCACGACCCCGGCCGGCGTCTGGAAGGTGACGACGGCGGCCGTTCCGTTCAGCGTGATGGAGGGGGCCCGGCTGTCGACATCCGGATCGCTGAGCACGATCCCGGGGGACCATTGTCCCCTGATGAGCGTGGTGAAATAGATCCTGGCCGTCTGCTCCGCCCTCGCCCAGACCAGATACGGCTTGCCGAACTGATCGATCACCAGGGCGGGACTCAGGTCGCTGTAGACCAGGGGGATCCCCGGATTGATCAGGGCCGGCTCGGTCCACCTTCTGCCGTCCCAGGTGGAGAACGCCAGTTGCTGGATGTTCCCGAAGTTCTTCGCCCAGACCACCCAGGGGTATCCTGTGACCGGGGAGATCTGGATCACGGGCGGACCGTCGCCGTAGGTGTCCCCGAGCGGGTTCAGCACAAGCTGGGGCGAAAGGTGCGGCCGCACCTGTTTCCAGACGATGGCCGACCTGCCCCTGCCTCCGGTCAGGTAGAAGTAGCGCTTGTAGTTGCCGTGACCGTCGACCTGGATGCTGACCTCGGCCAGCACGGTGGAAGGCAGGACCAGGAGCGCCGCGACCGCGAACCAGGACCGGATACCGCGCAGCGTGCTCATCGGATCACCTGCTCTTTCCTTGTTCAATGAACTGGTCAAACTTTTCAACTTCCTGGAATTGCCGGTCGATCTGGGAGCGCAGGAACTTCAGGCGGCCGAAGTAGACCTTTTCCTGCACCTGGTTCCTCGAGATCCGCGCCATGTCCCAGAGGTGATAGGCGGTCTGGAAGAGGATGTCGACGAACCTCTCCTCTCCGCCGTGCGCCATGAGCTCCGCTTCCTCGAAATAATCGCGCGCCCGGACGTGCTCCTGCTGCAGCAGATAAATCTGCCCGAGGTACAAAAGGGCGAAGGTGGAGCAGCGCCGGAATCCTTCCTTGCTCGCGACCTGGAGCGCTTCCTTCAGCTCGCGGATGCCGCGGTCCACCCGCCCGATCATCGCCTGGCAGAAGCCGATGTTGATGCGGATGAGTGTGAGGTCGTAGCGGCTGGCCCTGTCCTCGAGCCGCTCGCGGGCTTCGCGGAACCCCTCGAGCGCCTTCTCGTAGTTGCCGTCCAGGAAGTGCAGGCGCCCGATGCGGTGCAGGGCATACCCTTCATACTCGGCATTCGAGTCCTTACGGGCGATCGCCAGGGCCTTCTCCGACTCCAGGAGCGCCAGATACCGGTCACCCTTGTCTTCGTGCGCGTCAGCCAGGCAGCCGAGAACGGCGCACTCAGTCGTCGCGGAGATCTCCTTGTGGCGTCTCAGGATCAGCCGGAGCTCGGTCTCGGCCAGGCTGATTTTCCCCATGCGCAGCAGAGTCCGGGCCAGATTGAAACGCGCGCGGGCCAGGGTCTCGGGATCGACCTCCCCCTCCACCCCGTCCTCCAGACGCGCCAGGGCCGTCTCGTAGATGGCGTAGGCCCGGGCATGATTGCCCTGGTCCCATTCACGGTTGGCCTCCTCCCTCAGGTCGGCATAGGTCGCCGAGGGCGCCGGCTCGAACAGATCGACTCGTTCCAGGTCGAGGACGTCGGAGAAGTTCTGGATCGGCACGTTGAAGATGTTGGCCAGGAGGCACAGCTTGTCGAAGGAGGGGTAGCACTTGCCGCGCTCGTAACGTGACAGCTGGGAATTGTCGATCTCGCCGCCGCCGGTCTTCGCCTTGTCCTCCACCCGGCGCAGGGATAGACCGTATCCGATCCTGAGCCGGCGGAGATAATTGCCGAGCCGGGTGCTGCCTCGCAGTTCCTGTTCCATCTCTGTGTTCCCCCGACGCCTGCGGGGCGTCGTCCCAGATTCGACTGCGGACATGCGGCTCGTTGGCTCGACGACGCTCTGCGAGTTCCTGAAAGGTACGGGGAAGCGTCGACTGCTGCAATAGTGCCGTTATATGAAAGTTCCGTCAAGAAACATTTGTAATCGCGCTGCGGAGCATCTGCAGCATGGGGTATCTTACTCCAAGCACGAGAGATAGTCGAATTCCTCGAACCGGGACGTGGCCGGCGCACTGCTTGACAAATGCGCACCCTGTCCCTACCGTATCCGGGGTCAATCGAGGGCGATGCAGAACGACAGGCAGCCGCGCGAGGGAATCCTTTCCACCACGACCTTCCCGGGCCTGATGTACTCCATCCTGCGCCGGAAGGAGACCGGCGTGCTCACCCTCACCGGGGACACCAGCGAGAAGTCGATCTACATCCAGTCGGGCCGGCCCGTGTTCGCCACGTCCAACGACCGCGACGATCGGCTGGGACAGATCTTCTTCAAGGCCGGCCTCGTCAGCCTCGAGGGGTTGATGGGCTCTCTCGAGCGCGCCGCCGAGGAAGGCAAGCGACTGGGCACCGTCCTCGTCGAGCAGGGCCTGATCCAGCCGCACGACCTTGTCGAAGGCGTGCGCAACCAGGTCCGGAACATCATCTGCAGCCTGTTCCTCTGGACGCGCGGACGGTACCGTTACCGCCCGGGCGACCTGCCCAGCGACGAGGTCATCACTCTCAAGCTGAGCGCTGGGAACACCCTCCTCGAGGGGATCCGGCGAATCGAGAGCTGGGAGCGCATCTGGGAGGCGGTGGGCGACCTGGAGATGCGGTATCAGACGGCGCCGGGCCTCGAGGACATGAGCCGCGACCTGACCCTGTCGCTGGAGGAGTGGACGCTCCTGTCGCACTGCGAGCGTCCGGTCACTTTACGCGAGCTCTGCCGCACGTCGACCGTGAAGGACTTCGAGATCTGCCGTCTCCTCTGGGCCCTTCTGACGCTCGGGATCGTCATCCGCATTTCTCCGGCGGCCTGAATTCCCGCTCAGTCGACGAACGTTTCCAGCAGATCCTGCGTGGTGAGCGTGGCGGCCCCGATTTTTCCCACGACGACGCCCGCCGCCCGGTTGGAGAGGAGCGCCGCCTCCTCCATGCTCGCGCCGGCCGCCAGGGAGAGCAGCAGGGTGGCCGCGACGGTGTCCCCCGCCCCCGTCACGTCGAACACCTCGCGCGCCGTCGCGGCGATCCGCAGGCTGCCCCCTTCCCTTCCGACGAGGAGCATGCCGCGCTCGCCGCGCGTGATCAGGACGTAGGGGCTGTCGAGGAGATCGAGCAGTTTGCGGCCGACGGTGTCGAACTCCTCCTCGGTACGGGCCGGGAGGCCCGCCGCCTCCATCGCCTCGCGCGTATTGGGCGTCACGACGGTCGCGGGCCGGTAATGCGGGAACAGGCGCACCTTCGGGTCCACGACGATCGGCATGCGCCGCCGCGCCGCCTCGGGAAGGACCGCCGCCAGCAGGCCCGCCGAGACCCCGCCCTTGTCATAGTCCGAGACCACGAGACCCTGGGCGCTCGCCAGCGCCGACAGGACCTTCTCCTTGAGATGTCCGGCGACCACGGAGTCGAGGGGTGAATCCACCTCGCGGTCGACCCTCACGACCTGTTGATTGTGCGCGATGACCCGCGTCTTCACAGTCGTGGGCCGGCCGGAGGCAACGACCAGCGCGTCGGTCGGGATGCCCGCGTCGCGGCAGAATGTCTCGAGCAGGTCGCCGTGACGATCGTCGCCGCGCACCCCCGCGGGGACGGCCCGCGAGCCGAGCGCCAGCAGATTGTTCACGACATTGCCGGCGCCGCCGAGGCAGAAACTCTCGCGCTCGAGCCGGACCACCGGCACGGGGGCCTCGGGGGAGATGCGTGACACGCTTCCCCAGAGGTACTGATCGATCATCAGGTCGCCGACGACCAGGAGCGAGATCTCGGGGAACCGCGCCGTGAGGGCCAGGGCGCGTGCGCGGTCGATGCGGGGCTCCCGGCTCTTCGGTCGGCTCAGGGACGATCCTCGGGCAGGACGGTCGCTTCTTCCACGAGCATGATCGGAATGTCGTCGACGATCGGGTAGCGCCTTCGGCAGGAGCGGCAGACGAGGCCGGTTCCGTCCGGGGTCGGGGTGACCTCGGTCTTGCACATCGGACAGGCGAGGATTTCCAGAAGACGCGGATCGACAGCCATGACGCTCCCTTGGACCGCGCCGACTTATAGCACTCCGCCGAAAAATTTGTCAAACCGCCGGGGTCGCTGGCTCCCCGGTGTAAGATCCCGGGGCAGATGGACGACAGGACCCGCCGCCTCGAGGACCACGACCGCGTGCTCCTCATCCGCCTCGGAGCCGTGGGCGACGTCGTGCGGACGCTTCCCGCCCTGCACCTGATCCACACGAGCTATCCGTCCGTGCGCGTCGCCTGGCTCGTGGAGGACGTGTCGCGCGATCTCCTGCTCGGTCATCCCGAGATCGACGAGGTGCTGCGATTCCCGCGTCGCGAGCTGCGCGACGCCGCCGCGCACCCGCGGCTCCTGGCGGGCCTCCTGGCCGGCGTGGCGCGCGACCTGCGCCGCCGGCGCTTCGATGTCGCTCTGGACTTCCAGGGGAGCTTCAAGAGCGGGCTGCTCGCCCGTCTGTCGGGCGCGCCCCGCCGCGTCGGACTCTCGCCCGGCCACTGCCGGGAGCTCAGCTGGCTGTTCACCAACGAGTGGGTGCGCCCCCGCGAGCGGCGCCTGAACCGTGTGGAGCGGAACCTGCTCATCGCCGAAGCGGTCGGCGCGCGCGGGGACACCATCGAAGTAATCCTTCCGGAGCGCCCCGAGGAGGGGAGCGCCGCGAAGGAGATGCTGCGTGCCCTGAACCCGCGAGGACTCCCCGTGGTCGTCCTGTCGCCCGGCACGAGCCGCCGCCAGAGGCACAAGCGCTGGCCGGCGCAGCACTTTTCCAGGCTGGCCGGGCGGCTCGTCTCGGACGGCGGGGTCCTGGCCCTGGTCGCATGGGGTCCCGGCGAGGAGGAGCTGGCGCGCTCGATCGCCTCCTTTTCCGGCGGTCGGGCCGTGGTCGCCCCGCCGACCTCGCTCCGACTGCTGGCCTCCATCCTGAGGCGTGCCGCCCTGTTCGTCGGCGCGGACACAGGGCCGATGCACCTGGCCTGGGGCGTCGGATGCCCGGTGCTCGCCCTGTTCGGTCCGACCGATCCGCGTCTCAACGCTCCGCTGGGGGGCCTCCACGTCGTCCTGCGCTCGGGGCGATCCACCTCCGACATCACTCCGGACGAGGCGTTCGAATCGGCGCGGCGAATCCTCGCGTCCCCCGCCGTGGTCCGGCCCGCCCCCCGGCTCCTGAGGTCCTCCCTCGCCCCCCGCGCGGCGGGGGCCGGCCGATGACGCCCATCGATTCGGCGGGCATCCGGCGCATCCTGATCCGCGTCAACAACTGGATCGGCGACGTGGTGATGATCTCTCCCGCGGTGCGCGCCCTGCGGGCGCATTACCGGGGCGCGCGGATCGCCCTCCTGGCGAAGAGCTGGGTCCTCGACACGCTGCGGGGCGATCCCGTCTACGACGACCTGATCGAATACGACAGCGCCGGCCGCCACCGCGGCCTGCGCGGCCGCCTGCGGCTGGCGGCCGCCCTGCGGCGCGAGCGATTCGACCTGGCGGTCCTGTTCCAGAAGGCCTTCGATGCCGCGGCGCTGGCGTTTCTGGCCGGAGCCCGCCACCGGGTCGGTTACGCGACGGACCGCCGCGCCTTCCTTCTGACCCACGCACTCGAGCCGCCGCCCGCCGACACTCATCACGTCGAGGTGTTCCTGGGAATCGCGCGCGCCCTCGGGTGCCCGATCGAGGACCCGTATCCCTCGTTTCACCTTACGCCGGTCGACCGGGAGCGGGCCGCAGCCCTGCTGACGGAGGCCGGCCTCGCCACCCACGCGCCGCTTCTCGCCTTTCATCCCGGAGCCTCGAAGGAGCCGCGCGCCTGGCACCCGGAGCGCTTCACCGAGCTGGGACGGCGCCTGGTCGGGGCGCACGGGGCCCGCGTCATCCTTCTCGGGAGCGCGGCGGAGCACGATCTCCTGAGACGGATCGCCGACGATCTGCCCCCCGGGCGCGTGCTCGTGCCCGCGCCGGGACTGTCGATCAAGGTGAGCGGCGGCATCCTGGAGCGCTGTCATCTCTTCGTGGGAAACGACAGCGGTCCCATGCACGTGGCGGCCGCTCTCGGCGTGCCGACCGTCGGCATCTTCGGTCCAGGAACGCCGCGCCGCACGGGGCCGATGGCAGCGGGCGGGCGCGTCGTCGCGGTCGGCAGGGACTACCCCTGCTCTCCCTGCCGGCAGGACTTTTTCCGCGAGTGCCCGCCGTCGCCGGCAGGAAAGCCGTTCTGCCTCGAGGAGGTCGGCGTCGAAGAAGTGGAGCGGGCGGCGGTGGGGCTACTGGAGAGGCCCCGCCAGGCGGTCCTTTGAGCGCGCAACGGCGTGGTGCCAGCGGATCCGCCTGGAACCGAGCCGCGACCGATAGTCTGAGAGCGATCGCACGAGACGACGCAGCAGCGCCCGGTCGCGACCCGCGTAGCGTCGGAGGAACAGGATTTCTTCGCGCCCCGAGAGCCGCAGACGGGGCGCGATCCACTTTTCGTAGGATCGCAGCAGGCGGGCCAGGTTCCTGAGACGCTGCCGTGGCGAGACGACGCTCCGGAAGCGCCCGCGGTCGAGATCGACGACGTTCAGCAGAGGCCCTCCCCCGCCGCGCTCCAGCACCAGGTTGCCGACGTTCAAATCGGCGTGCAGGAAGCCGGCCTCATGCATCCGCCGCACCAGGCCGGCGCACTCGACGAGGATCTCGCGCCGCATCCGGCGCGCCGGCGCGTCGCCCGCCAGCTCGAGCAGGTTCCGCGCGCCCGGCAGCTCGCGGCTCACGATCGCCTGCGCGCGGAACGGTCCGAGGACATGCTCCGTGCCGGCCGCCAGGATCTCCGGGGTCGCCACGCCGGCCGATCGGAGCCGGGCCGACACAAGCACCTGGTCCATGGCCCGACGGCTCCCCAGGTACAGTCCGCCGAGGAGCGGCCCGAGGAGGCCTCCGTGCAGGGCCCGCTTGCCCACCGCCGCCTTCCCGGCCAGGGAGAAGCGGGCGATGGCCCCGCGACCCGACCCCGCTTCGACGGGGGCGCGCGGCCGTCCCTCGAACAGAAAATCGGCCTCTCCCCGTTCGATCGCCTCCGCGCACTCGCGCCTGGCGATCCAGATCGCCGCGGGCGAGCGGACCTCGACGTAGTGTGGAGTGAGCTCGCGCGGCACGCCGCGCATCGGGTCTCCTTCCCGGATCACGCCTCTTCGGCGGCCGGCTGCGGGGCGCGCTCGCGACCGAAGACGTGGGCCACGAGGATGCCGATGAGGTACAGGAGGATCATCGGCCCCGCGAAGACGCACTGGGTCACGACGTCGGGCGTCGGTGTGATCACCGCGGCGACGATGAAGATGATCAGGATGGCGTATTTGAAGTTCCGCCAGAGAAAGCCGGCCGTTATCAGCCCGAGCCGGGACAGGAAGTACACGACGGTCGGCAGCTCGAACACCAGCCCCATGCCCAGGATCATCTTGCTCTCGAAGGCGAACAGGCTGCTCACCCGCAGCGCCGGCGTGAACCCCTCCGCGACGCTCAGCAGGAACTTGCACGCGACCGGGAACGCCACGCCGTAGCCGAAGGCCCCGCCGAGGACGAAGAACACCGTCGCGAAGAGCACGAACGGCACGGCGTAGCGCCTCTCCTTCGGATACAGCCCCGGCCGGATGAAGGCCCACACCTGATACAGGATCACGGGCGCCGCGAGGAACAGCGACGCCAGGAACGCCACCTTCATGTAGAGCATGAACGGCTCGGTGAGATCGAGGTAGACGGGCTTGTTCTCGCCCAGGAAGGGGCGGATCGGACGGATGAAATAGTCCAGGATGTCCCGGGAATAGGCGAGGCAGAGCGCGAACGCCGCCGCGATCGCGAAGACCGAGCGCAGCAGCCGCTTCCGGAGCTCCTCGAGGTGCTCCAGGAAGCTCATCGTCGGGAGATCAGGTCCGCTCGTCCCGCGTCGTGGCATCGGTGGCCGCGACCGTTCCCTGCTGGTCCGCAGGATCGGCCGGCGCCTTCTCCTTGGGAGGCGCGGATTCGGACCGTGCCACCTCGGAGTCGAGCGTGTCCCGCAGATCGGTGGCCGCCTTGCGGAATTCCGCGACGCCCTTGCCGAGAGTGCGTCCCAGCTCGGAGAGTTTCTTCGGTCCGAAGATCAGCAGGGCGATGACGAAGATGACGAGTAACTCGGGACCGCCTATCGAGCCGAACATCTCTTCTTCCGCCTCCCGCGGATCCGCGTCCCTGCCGGTCACGCTGTGCCCGCCTGTCCGGTCCCGGCGGGCGCTCCACCCATCCGCAGCATCTTAGCACCATCGTCCGGAACGATTCCGGCGGGCGGGTGTCATTCTCCCGACGGCGAATGGGCCGCGTCCCTCCACCGTTTCTTTACACCGGCCGGACCGGGCACTATAATTGGGCCACAGCACGTTCAAGGAGAGACGAGGTGCGGCGGAAAACGATTCTCGGGGGGCTGGCTTTTGTGATCGCGGGCGGCCTCGCCGGTGGGTTGCTCGGCGGGCGGGCCGCGTCAGTCTCCGAACGCACCGGGGAGCAGCTCGCCACCTACACGCACCTTCTCGGACTCCTCCAGGCCCGGGCGGCGGAGCCGGTCGAGCCGCGGGTGGCGATCGAGGGTTCGATCCGCGGCATGCTCCGCACGATGGATCCTCATTCCAACTATCTCGACCCGGACGACTACAGGCACATGCTCGAGGAGCAGTCGGGCAGCTTCTCGGGCCTCGGGATCGTCATCTCGAAGCCCTCCAACGACAAGCCGCTCACCGTCATCTCCCCGCTCGAGGGCACGCCGGCGTGGAACGTCGGAATCAGGGCGGGAGACGTCATCTCGCAGATCGAAGGGGTCGACACGCTCGACATGACGATCGATGATGCCCTGCGGCGCCTGAAGGGGCCGAAGGGCACGAAGGTGACGATCACCGTGACCCGGCCCGGCGACGCCGAGGCCCTGCACTTCACGATCACGCGCGATGACATCCCGACCTACAGCATCCGCCAGGCGTTCCTGATCCGTCCCGGCGTGGGCTACATCAAGATCGAGAACTTCACGCGCACGACGGACCGGGAGATCGACGAACGCGTCCGGACCCTGGAAAAGCAGGGGATGACGCGCCTCATCCTCGATCTGCGGCGCAATCCGGGCGGGCTCCTCGAGCAGGCGGTCCGGGTCGCCGATCGCTTCCTCAAGAAGGACCAGATGATCGTCTACACGCACGGCCGGATCAGCGGCGCGGATCAGGAGTACCGCGCCTCGGGCACCGGCGAGCGCCTGGACCAGCCCCTCGTGGTGCTGGTGGACAAGTTCAGCGCCAGCGCCTCCGAGATCGTGGCCGGTGCGATCCAGGACCACGACCGCGGGCTCATCGTCGGGGAGACGACGTGGGGCAAGGGTCTCGTGCAGACCGTCTACCCGCTCAGCCAGGACGCCGCCCTCGCCCTGACCACCGCCCGGTACTACACGCCGAGCGGGCGTCTCATCCAGCGCGATTACAATTCACTCGAGGACTACCTGTCCCACGACGAAAGCGACGAGGAGCTGATCCACCTTTCCAAGGACATCCGGCGCACCGACGCGGGCCGCACGGTGTACGGAGGCGGCGGGATCCACCCGGATGTCGTGGTCGCGGACCCGACCCCACCCTTCGTGGACCAGCTCGAGCGCGTGCGCGTCTTCTTCGATTTCGCCGTGGACTACAACGCCAGGCACAAGGGAGTCCAGAGGACCTTCGAGATCACCCCCGCCGTGATGCAGGAGTTCCAGGAGTTCCTGACCGGGCGCAAGCTCAAATGGACTCCTGCCGACATCGAGACGAACGCCGATCGTCTCAAGGGCGAGATCAAGGAGGCGATCGTCTCGGCGCTCTGGGGCATGGAGGAGGCCTACAAGGTGCACTCCGAGACGGACCTCCAGCTGCGCAAGGCTCTCGATCTCTTCCCCCAGGCGCAGAACCTCGCCGCGCTCGCCGACCAGAAGGCCGCGGCGGAGCGCTAGCCCCCCCGGTTCAGTTCGTCAGCACCAGGTGCAGGAGGTCCGAGAACGGCCGCCTGTGGAAGGCCCGGATCTCGACGCGGCGCTCCCGCGGCGCCAGGGTCTCGAAGATTCTCAGGTACTGCCAGGCCAGGCGTGCCGCCTCCCTGTACCTGCTCTCAGGGGCACCCTCCTCGCCGCTCAGCCTCTCGAAGAGATGATGCCGGGCCCACTGGCGGAGCGGTTCGGCGACCCGCCGGCGCCCGGTCTGTCGGCCGAGAAAATGCATCACGGCCAGGTATTTCGTGACGTTGGCGTGGTGCTCCAGCTCGAGGAGGGTCACCGAACGGCCCTCCGAGGCCCGGCTCGCCAGCGTGACCAGATGGTCGATCTCCTCCACCAGGACGCCGAATTCCCGCACGTTGACGTCACCGAGGCCATGCAGAGGGTTGAACCGTTCCAGGTGGCGGACGAGGGAATCGGGGCAATAGAAGGCCGCCCGCAGGGGGCCTGACGACTCGCGCACGAGGACGCGTGCCCCGGCCCGATGCGCACTCACGCCGGCCCCCGCGTAAAGCCTTCGGAAGCCCTCGTCCCCCACGATGAAGGGGGCCAGGTCGCCGATGAGCGAGGGGATGCCGTAGGTCCGCTCGATCAGCGACTTGAGCACTTCGACGAGTGGTTGCACGGCGTTCATCCTGTTCACCTGCCCGGAAGCCGCCCAGGGCATGGCTTTCGTGGCTCTTCCTGGAAATATAGGCTCCTCGCGACCTGCCCACCAGCCCGGCACGGCCGCGGAGGCTCCGTGTCTCGATGTGGCCAAACCTCTTGACATGTCACCGGGGCCCTGATTATTATTAGCACTCGATTGTGTCGAGTGCTAGCAATGACCGGTCAGATTCAAGGCTCCGAAAGCAACGAACCAACGCCTCAAAACCGATCAGGAGGGAACGTACGATGAAGGTGAAACCTCTGCACGACAAGATCCTGGTGAAGAGGATCGAGCCCGAGGAGAAGGTCAAGGGCGGCATCATCATCCCGGACACGGCCAAGGAGAAGCCGCTCGAGGGCAAGGTCGTCAACGTGGGGACGGGCCGTCTCGATGAAAACGGCAAGCGGATCCCCCTCGAAGTGAAGGTCGGCGATCGGGTGCTCATCGGCAAGTACGCCGGCACCGAGGTCAAGATCGACGACGTCGAGCACGTCATCGTCCGCGAGGAGGACATCCTCGGAGTGATCAGCTGAGCGGGGCCTCGGGCCCTCTCTCGCACTGCATCGAGACAAATCCCAAGGAGGTCACAGAACCATGCCAGCGAAAGACATCATTTACGCGGAAGAATGCCGTCAGGCGATTCTCCGCGGAGTCAACAAGCTCGCCGAGGCCGTGAAGGTGACGCTCGGGCCCCGCGGCCGGAACGTCGTGCTCGAGAAAAAGTTCGGCTCTCCGACCAGCACCAAGGACGGGGTGACCGTCGCGAAGGAGATCGAGCTCGAGGATCCGAAGGAGAACATGGGCGCCCAGCTGGTCCGCGAAGTCGCCAGCAAGACCTCCGAGGTCGCCGGGGACGGCACGACCACGGCCACGGTCCTGGCCCAGGCGATCTTCCGCGAGGGCGTCAAGGCCGTCACCGCCGGCGCCAATCCCATGGACCTCAAGAGGGGGATCGAGAAGGCCATCGAGAAGGCGATCGAGGAGATCAAGAAGCTCTCCAAGCCGGTCGGCGGCAAGGCGATCGTGCAGGTCGGCACGATTTCCGCCAACAACGACGAAACGATCGGCGAAATCATCGCCCAGGCGATGGAGAAGGTCGGCAAGGACGGCGTCATCACCGTGGAGGAGGCGAAGGGCCTCGAAACCTCCCTCGAGATCGTCGAGGGGATGCAGTTCGATCGAGGCTACCTGAGCCCGTACTTCGTCACCGACGCCGAGCGCATGGAGTGCGTGCTGGAGAACCCGTACATCCTGATCCACGAGAAGAAGGTCTCCAACATGCGCGAACTCCTGCCGCTTCTCGAGCAGGTGGCCAAGAGCGGACGTCCCCTGGTGATCATCGCCGAGGATGTCGAGGGTGAGGCGCTGGCGACACTCGTCGTCAACAAGCTGCGCGGCACCTTGCAGGTGCTCGCCGTCAAGGCGCCGGGCTTCGGCGATCGCCGCAAGGCGATGCTCGAGGACATCGCCATCCTG
>JBGPED010000042.1:0-16640 GCA_041482595.1 Acidobacteriota bacterium | reverse complement strand
GGGAAGGACGGCATGGTCGTTGGAGACGAACGACAGGTTCGCCCGGCTCTGCTGCCGGAAACGATCGCGCAGCCTCTCCTCCACCGACATCCCGGGGCGTATCGCCTTCTGGAACAGATCACCGGCGGGCCGGCTGGTGTAGCTCATCTGGGTCTCCACGGGCGGCTGCCCGGGGACGGGCTCTCCGAGGGCGCTCGCGACAGTGCGCGGTCCGGCGGGGGCGTCGCCGAAGGCGGAGCGACGGTGCTTGACGACACCCGCCACGACGAGAACACCGAGAAGAGCGGCGAGCACCATCAACATCCAGGAGAAGCCGCCCGCGCGGGCGGGCGGCTCGTCGGCGCCGGGCAGCGGACCGCGCCCCGCGCGTCCCCGCAGCTCGGCGCCGGTCGTGCCGCTCCACGGCTGGGTTGCCGGAACGGCGCCGGCGGCGCGCGGTCCCTGGGCCTCCGCCGAGATCGTGGCCTGCGCCCGCTCCAGCTCGCGGATGAGGGCGTCGTAGTCCTGGAACCGCTCCCCCGGCCGCTTGGCCATCATCTTCTGGATGGCGGAGGCGATCGGGTAGGGCACGGCGGGGTTGACGGCGCGCGGCGAGCGCAGCGGCTCGCTCATGTGCTTCACGATCATCGCCACCGGCGTCGGCGCCTCGAACGGCAGTCTTCCGGCCACCAGGTGGTAGAAGGTGGCCCCCAGCGAGTAGATGTCCGAGCGCGCGTCGAGAGCGGCCCCCGAGGCCTGCTCCGGCGAAATGTAGCCGGGCGAGCCCAGGACCTCCCCGGTCGCCGTCAGCTGGGTCTCCGAGCGCGCCGCCTTCGCCAGGCCGAAATCGGTGATCTTCACGACACCGTCCTCGGTCAGCATCAGATTGCTCGGCTTGATGTCGCGATGGATCAGCTTTTTCTGGGCCGCGTGACGCAGTCCCTTCGCTGCCTGCAGGATGTAGCCGGCCGCCTCCGCGGCCGGGATCGCCCCCTTCTCCCTGAGGATCGCGTCGAGAGATCGCCCGCGGATCAGCTCCATCGCGAAGAAGGGGACCCGGCCCTCCTGGCCGATGGTGTAAATCTGCGTGATGTTCGGGTGGTTCAGGGCCGCCGCGGACTGCGCTTCGCGCTTGAACCGCGCCACGAACTCGGGGTCCGCGGCGAGGGCGGGCAGCAGGGTCTTGAGCGCCACCTGGCGCTGCAGCGCCTCGTCCAGGGCGAGATAGACGACGCCCATCCCGCCGGCGCCGATGCGATCCTCGACGCGGTAAGGGCCGAAGCGCTCCGGGCGGTCACTCTCAAGGGTGGCGTCCAACGCGTCGCCAGTCATTCCCTGTACCGCGTCCCCCGTCGGGTACCCCCGGGCGCGATCACGCAATCGTCATCGCCCCGGGCATGCGCACGCTGCAAATCTATGGACGGGAAGGGGCAAGTCAACGCGGCGGGGCACCTTACTTCTTGAACATGCCGAGGATTCCCTTCCGACCTCCGTCTTCCTGCGCCAGGCCGTCCAGCGCCTCCTGGCTGGCCGGGTCCCACTGCAGCGCCTTCTTGAACATGTCACGCGCCTTGGAGTGCAGCCCGCCCTTGGCGTAGAGGGACCCCAGCTGCGCAAAGATCTCGGCGTTGGTCGGGTCGCGCTCGATGGCCTTCAGGAAATTCTCCTCGGCGTCCTTCTTCCAGCGCGGGTTCCGGCTCTGCGCCAGCGCCAGGTAATGGAAGTGCTCGGCCTTGGAGGGATCCTGGTCGCAGGCGTTCTGCAGGAAGGAGATCGCCTCGCCGATCTTTCCCTTGTCGAACATCTCCCTGCCGTGCTTGAAGTTCATGTGCGCCATGTCGCCGCTGTCCACCTTCTTCTCCTGCGTGTGCGCGCCCTTGCGGATCGCCTGGTCTTCATCGTACTTCGCGCGCGTCTCGGAATTCGACAGGGTGGAGTACGCCTCGGTGATGTGCGCGAACACTTTCTCGGCCTTGGCCTTCATGTCCTCGCGCGTGAACTTGTCGGGATGGAACTTCTTCGCGAGGCCGTAATAGGCGCGCCGGACATCGTCCGGGGAAGACCCGGAGGCGACGCCGAGGACCTGGTACAGGTCCTGGTCGCGCATCTGCTCGAAGCGCTGCAGCATCTCGGTCTCGAGCTCGGCCGGGGTCGCCGGCCGCACCCGCTCGACGATCGACGTGACGCGGTGCTTTGCCGTCGGCGGTGCGGGTCGGCGGGCCGGATGGGACGTGCCCGCGCGCGCCCCCGCGGGCTTCGCGAAGCCCGCGGGCCTCGCCCCGGAACGAGGGGCGGCGGGCCCGGGCTTCGCTCCGGTCTGCGGTGCCGTGGCGACAGCACCGCCGTTCGTCGGCGCGCGCGCGGCGGCGACCGCGGGAGACGGCGCGGGGGCCGCGGCACCCGGGACCGCCGTGGGGCGCGGCATCGGCGCCGCCGGTTGCACGGGGATCTCCACCGCGCCCTCGGGCATCTCCAGGATCCCCGCGAGGGCGAGGCCGAAGAGGGCCCGGAGCGTCGTGTCATCGCCCATCGGGCTCACCATGCAGATCTCTCCCACGCTGGTCCGTCCGTCGACGCGCGACATGATGAAACCTTCCGCCGGGTTGAGCTTGATCTTTTGATATCCCTCGGGCGGGCGGGGCGACATCATGACGCGGCCCTCGAGGGAGCCGAAGCGCCGCCTGATGGCGTCGGCGTCGGGGAGGGCGCGGGCCCATTCGAGCAGGATCTCCGGCATGCTCAGCCCCCCGTCGAGCTGCTCGCGGAATGGAAGTGCGCCGGCCTGGAACTCGTAGGTCCCGTCGCGCATCGCCAGGGCGCCGAGCACGACGCGATGGATGTGCTCGCGGGTCAGCTCGGCGAGGGTCTCCCTCGTGATCAACCCCAGGCGCGTGATCGTCGTGCCGAGGAGCTCCTCCGGCAGCTTCGCCGCGGTGGCCTGGCGCAGCTGCTCGTCCGTCACCGCCCCCTTGTCGCGGAACAGGGCCGTGATGCTCTCGGTCGGCAGGGTGCTGACCGCGAAGCGGATCATGATGCCGGCATCGATGAACATCTGGCGCGTCGTGGCGTCCTTCTGGATCCTGAGGACGCCGGAGGCCTGGCGCCTCTGCACATCGGCGAGGACATCGCTCAGGGCCCGTTGCGCGAGATGGCCGTTCATCCGGTCAGGGTTCCCTCCCGGTCCGTGCCCCGAACGGACTCCGGCCGGGGCGCGGACCGGTCCGACCATAACTTGTGGCGCGGGATGGATTATTGCAAGTACTTCAGGACCAGGGCCTCGCCCCAGGCCTGGCGCAACTCCTTGAGAGAGTAACGCGTGACCTTCTCGAACGACGCCTCGGCCGTGTCGCCCTTCGCCATCCCCTCGAGGACGTCCAGAAGGGCCGGAAAGCCGACGCGGTCGTCGAGGTATTCGACGAACGCGAGGGCCGCCGGGTAGGAGAACTCCTGGCCCCAGGTCTCCTTGTCCGGGAGCGCCTGGAACTCCTTCGCCAGCGAGACGCCGGTCGCGGTGCCGGTGGACTTCCCCTCGATGCGCTGGGCCAGGCCTTCGTGCAGCCAGCGCGGCGCCGTGCCGTGGCTCTTGCCGGCGATGAAGGCGTGCGCCAGCTCGTGGACGAGGACATGCCGGGCCTCCGCGTTGAGCTGCTGCAACCCGCCGATCGGCACGCGGATCTTGCCGTCGTAGAGACCGGCCACGTTGGAGTCGGCCCGGGTCGCCTCGTAGAACTGCCGGTGCGGGTAGAGGATGACGACGATCGGCTGCAGGGGATAGTGATCGAAGCGTGTCTCGAGCGCGCGGAACTGCCCCTCGAGGTAGTCGAGGATCTGCCCGCCGAGGTCGGGGCCGGCGCGCTCGCCGTCGTACTTCAGGGTGAAGTGGGCGGCGTCCGACTGGCGATAGGAGCCGTCGATCGAGCGCTCGCGGGACAGCTTGTCGATCTTGGCTTTGAGCGAGTCGTTCGGCTTCAGATCGTAGGCCTTCCTCCACTCGGCGAGCGCCTCCTGTGTGCGCTCCTGCCCGTCGTACACGTCGCCGAGGAGTGCGTGCAGGTCCGCATCGTCGGGGTGGTCGACGAGCGCGCGCTCGAGTGTGGATCGGGCGAAAATGTCCTGGTCGGTGCGCACGTAGGTCGCGGCCAGACCGAGCTGCGCCCTGGCGTCGTGCGCGTCGTAACCGAGGGCCTCCCGGAACCGGGCCAGGGCGGCATCGTAGTCGCGCGACTTGAGCGCCCGCGCCCCGAGCTCGTTGAGAAGCCTGACCAGGCTCCGGGTGTTCTGGGCCCGGGCCAGGGGGAAGTCGTCGATAAGGCGCTTCAGGTCGTCGATGCCGCTCTGGATCGTCTCGTCGGACACCGTCGCCGGGGGGGGCGCGGCCTTCTGCGCCGGCGCGGGGCCGCCGGGGGAGACGGCCGGCGCCGGTGACGCCTGCGGTGAGGGATCGATTCGCTCCACCTGCGACCGCGGAACGGTGATCCGTGACGCGCCCTGGCTGATGACCAGGAGATCGCCGCTCACCTCCCAGGCGTCGGCGGTGATCGTCGCGCCGTTCTTGAGATGGATCACGTCGGCGCAGGCCGGCGATCCGGACGATGCGAGACAGAGGGCGAGGGACAGGGGGACCAGGACCCGCCGGTGCCGGGCTCTCATCCGGGGGACCGGAGACGGGACAGGGGCACGACGAGCGGAACGGTCGAGCCGGTCAGCGCGGGCGGCACGGCGGAGACCGCCGCCCGCGCCGAATCGCCGTCGGGGTACACGCCCCAGCAGACCCGGTAGCAGGATCGTCCCTTCAGCGAATAAGGAAGGATGAACAGGGAGTCGTCCGCGCCGGCGCGTGTCCTCGCCCCCTTCACGGTGTCCTCCTGGCAGGCGATCATGACTTGAAGCGTGAACCGATCGGGATTCCCGGCGAGGATGAAGGACTCGAACTGCCGGGCGGCGCCGGCCGCGTCGCCCTGGTCGAGTTGCTGCAGGGCCGAGGCGAAGCCGGGATCGGACGTGAGCACCGTCCGGCCGGAGGACTCGGTCCGCCGGGCAGGCGCTGGCACGGGTGCGGGCGGGGTCTGCGTGGCCGCCGGGGGGACGGCGGGTGCTGTCGGTGGGGCCGGTCGTGCCTCTTCCGGTTTCGTGAGCGCGGCGGATGCGGGAGCCTCCGGCGCAGGCGCGCTCGCGGGGGAGGCGGAAGGCAGTGGCCCTGGCGGAACGGCCTCGGTGTTCGGGACCGCCTCCGCCGCGACCG
Organism: Acidobacteriota bacterium; assembly: GCA_041482595.1. GTDB lineage: Bacteria > Acidobacteriota > Polarisedimenticolia > Gp22-AA2 > Gp22-AA2 > Gp22-AA3. Next base: position 11,419 of record JBGPED010000042.1, on the reverse strand, counting down.
GCAGCGTCGCGGCCGGCTGCGAGGGGACCGATCGCGATGCAGCGGCCGGCTCGCCCTCACCGTGGCGGAGGACGACGTACCCGAGCGCCCCCCCGACGACCAGTGTGACCGCACCGGCGCCGAGAAGGATCCGCATGACGTTCCTCGACTCGCCGGGTCCCGGAGCGATGCGGCCGTCGAAGGTCATCTCGATCGGTCCCACGTGCACGCGCTCTCCCGTGTCGGGATCGATCTCCCACCGCGGCTCGCCGTCGGCGGCCGCCGGGGGCGTCGTCCCTGAAAGGAACTCGTCCGGTGGCCGGGTGAAGGCCGGCAGCTCATCCTGCGGGATGGGTGGAGGCTCCGCGCCGCCGGGCGGGTCCTCCGCCGAAACCAGGGAGGGCCGGTCGCCGTCCTCGACGACCGCGACGGGCGGCCCCGGCGCGAGCGCCTCCGCCTCGATCTCGATGGTATCGTCGTCGGCGCTCTCCGCGGTCGCCGGCGCCGGTCCCGCGTCCGGCGTCTCCACGACAATTGGAATGGCGCGGCCGCGCGCGGGGACCGGGGCCGCCTCCCCGGGCGTCGGCAGCCTCTCCGCCCCGCCGAGGAGATCGAGGGCCAGGACGACCCTGCCCACCGTGAAGTCGTCGTGCGACGTGCGGCTGCTGAGGTCGTGCAGGCTCACCGCACCGTTCAGGAGCCGGGCGATCCTGTCGATCTCGGAATCGAGCCTGAGCGAGGCCAGCACGAAGTCGAGCTGGTCCGTCGGCCGGTACACCGCCTCCATCGAGCCGATCTCGCGGACGATCGCGGCGCGGTCGCCCGACTGCATGAGGCAGTCGAACAGGAGCCGCCGGGTGCTCAGGCCCAGAGAGGTGACCTCCGCCGGCAGCGGTCCGGGGACCATCTCGTACGATCCGGAGCTCGCCGTGAAGCACGAGGCGACGATGACCTGGACCTGGCGGCGTGCGCCGTGCAGCAGCTCGGTTGGGGTCAGGAAGCCCATCTCGATCAAGGTCTTTCCGAGGGACGATCCGGGCGTCATGCGCGTGCGCGCCAGCTCGAGCTGCTCGGTCGTGAGGCGTCCCTCCTGGATGAGGATGTTGGCCAGGCGGTCGGGATCGGCGTTGCTCGCGGCCGAGGCGATTTCACCCTTCTTGAAATAGAGGACCTTGACGGAATCGGGGAGGGTCAGGCGAAGCGACCCCTCGAACTCATGGAGATGCAGGCCGGCGACGAGCCTCGGCAGGAAGGTTTCGTCGATTGATCCCTGGGGCGGCAGGTCGCGCATCTCGGATCCGTCGGATCTCCGCGTCTTTCGAGCGAGTCCACTCATTATCAGTTCCGCCCGGAGGCCTGTCAACCCGACACGAATCGGTCTAAACTCCGGGGCGCATGAGCGACACCTTCGACGTGATCGTTGCGGGGAGCGGCATCGCCGGCCTGCGCGCCGCCATCGAGATCGCCCGGGGCGGCGGGCGCGTCGCGATCCTGACCAAGGACGGTCCGACCGACTCGGCCACGGACAAGGCGCAGGGCGGTCTGGCGGCGGTGCTGTCGGAGGACGACGAGATTTCGCTGCACTACCAGGACACGATCCAGGCGGGCGACGGGCTGTGCCACGAGGGGGCCGTGCGCGTGCTGGTCGAGGAAGGGCCGGCGCGCGCCCTCGAGCTCATCGAGTGGGGGGCGCGCTTCGATCGCGAGGGGGCGCGCATCGCCCTGGCGCGCGAAGCCGCCCACAGCAAGAGGCGCATCCTGCGCGCTCAGGGCGACTCGACCGGGAGGGAGATCGCCCGCGCCCTGGTGGCGAAGTCCTCCGAGGACCCCCGCATCGTCCTCCTGCCGCGCATCTTTTCAGTGGATCTCATCCTCGCCGGGGGGCGCTGCGCCGGTCTGTCCGCCCTGGACGAATCGAGGCGGCGGCCGGAGATCCTGCGGGCCCGGGCGGTCCTGCTGGCGACAGGCGGGGTGGGGCAGGTGTACAGGGAGACGACGAATCCTCCCCAGGCCACGGGGGACGGCATGGCGATGGCGTACCGGGCGGGTGCCGAGATGATGGACATGGAGTTCGTGCAGTTCCACCCGACGGCGCTTTGTCTCGCGGGCGCGCCGCGCTTCCTGCTGTCGGAGGCGATGCGCGGGGAGGGAGGTTGCCTCGAGAACGTCGCGGGCGAGCGCTTCATGTCTCGCTCCGATCCGCGCGGCGAGCTGGCGCCGCGCGACATCGTGGCGCGCGGCATCGTCGCCGAGATGCGCCGCACCGGCCACCCGTGCGTCTATTTGAGCATGCGCGGGCTGGAGCCGGAGTTCGTGCGGCGGCGCTTCCCCACGATCGCGGCGACGTGCGCCGAATACCGGCTGGATATCGGGCGCGACCGGATCCCGGTCACGCCGTGCGCGCATTACATCATGGGGGGCGTCAAGACCGATCTCTGGGGACGGACCTCGGTTCCCGGGCTGTACGCCGCAGGAGAGGCCGCCTGCACCGGGGTGCACGGCGCCAACCGCCTGGCGAGCAACTCGCTTCTCGAGGGGCTGGTCTTCGGCGCGCGGGCCGGGCGCGCCGTCCTGGGGGACGATCTGCCGCCGCCCCCGCAGGGACCGCTCGTCAGGGACCCGGCCACGGCCCTGGCGATCGACGAGACGGCCGCGGATGCGGCGCTCGAGTCCCTGAAGCAGGTCATGTGGGACGGAGTGGGGATCGTCCGGGACGGGACGGGCCTGCGGCGCTCGATCGACGCCATCCTTCGCCTGGAGCGGGGGCTCGCTCTCCGTCCCGTGTCGCGCCGCGGGGTCGAGGCCCGCAATCTGCTGTTCGCCGGCCGCCTCATCGCCGAGTCCGCCCTCGGGCGCCGGGAGAGCCGCGGCGCACATTTCCGCCAGGACTTCCCGGAGCGGGAATCCGGCCGCGGGCGGCATTCGATCATCGCGCCCGGCGCGCCGGCACCCGATCTCCCCCTCATCGCCGTTCCCGACGTCGATTGACCCGGCGCCGGGGCACGCGGCCCCCGGCCGGGTCCCTTTCCCCCTCGAAGCGTTCGAATCCGGCGATCCGTTCGTGCCTCTCCGTCCGCGGCCGGACGCCCCGGCGTCCTTCATCGGAGCGAAGGCCGCGCCGCCATTCGATCCGCCGGCGAGCACCGGGATTGCTAGTCGCGCCGGAGCGGGCGCTCCGGCGCCCGGGATGGAGGGTCAAAGAGAGGATGAGCCGATCATGCCGCCGCGAACGTCGCAGACTTTCCTCGTCACCCTGTGGACCTACGGCATCGAGCCGCTGTTCGCCGATTCCTCCCGGACGGTGCTGTTTCTGCACGTCCTCGGCAGTCTGAGGCAGAAGCTCGGCTTCCGGCTGCACGCCTACGTGGTCCTTCCGGACCGGGTGCGTCTGATCCTGGGGTCGCCCGGAGGGGACATGCGCGCCATCCGCCTGACCGTGCAGCGTCTCAAGTCGCGGTTCGCCCGGGAGGTCAACGCGCGATCCGGAAGGCTGGGCCTGGTGTGGCAGGACGCCGACCAGACGCTGCCCCTCGCGAGCGCGGACGAGGTGCGACGGAGGGCCGATTTCCTGCACTACAACCCGGTCATGGCGGGCCTGGCGCGCGATCCTGGGGACTGGCGCTGGTCGAGCTACCGCGCCTGGGCCGGCCACGGACGCACACCGCTCGCGGTGGATCTTCTTCCGGCCGAGTCGGCCCGCCCGACGGCCCCGGCCGGCAGGACTACTTGATGATCTGGAAACTGCGCTCCCAGCGCGACTTGGTGAACAGGTGGGTGATCTTGTCCCAGATGCCTGAGGCCTTGTCGGCCAGGGCGGTCCTCTGCCAGGCGTAGGAGTCCTCGTCGTACGACCACCAGATCATGAAGGCCCGGCCCTTGACGTAATCGCGCGGCACGAACCCCCAGGAGCGGCTGTCCTTGCTGTTGTCCCGGTTGTCCCCCATGCAGAACAGGGAATTCTCCGGGATGCGGGTCGGCGGGTAGTTGTCCTGGTCGGCGTTCAGGCCTCTGGGGTTGCGGTGGATCGTGTACTTCTCCTCGAGAGGCTTCCCGTCGATGTAGACCTGCCGGTCGCGGACCTCGAGCACCTCGCCGGGCAGCCCGATGACCCGCTTGATGTAATCCTTCTCCGGTTCCTCCGGGTACTTGAACACGATGATATCCCCCCGCTTCAGGTCGCGCACCGGAAGAAGCAGGTGCTCGACCCCTGCCAGCGCCGGGACGGACGACAGCGGCGCGAAGGCGAACTTGTTGACCATGATGTAGTCGCCGACGAGGAGCGTCGGGATCATCGATCCGGTGGGGATCTTCGACTGCTGGAACACGAACGTGCGGGCGAAGATGACGAAGATGACACAGGTGACGATGGTCTCGAAATAATCGCGGACGATGGTCTTGGGCGCGTCGTCGGGCAGCATCCTCTCTCCCGTGTCAGGCCAGGGATTATAGAGGGGGCGGCAGGGCCAGGCAACCCGTCCGCCGCGAGAGTGCCGCGTCACGGTCGCAGGACGCGCGTCTCACTCGATCCAGATCGAGACCCGCTCGTCGTCCTTCTGCACCTCGACGATCTGGCCGGGATCCATCGATTCCAGCTCCCGGATCACCTCCTCGAGATCGAGGTCCTTGACGCGCACGTGGGTCTTCCCGCCGCCCTCGCCCGAGACGTCGATGTTCGCGTGGGCCTCGGTCCGTGCGGCGATGCGCAGGAACGCGGATACCACGCTCATCGGCACGTTGACCAGGACGTTCGGGGTGGCCGAGCCGTTCTCGTACACCCGGATCTTGAGCCAGCGGCCCCTGGGGGAGTCCCTGGCGACGAGCGGAGCCACGGCGAGGATCAGCACCAGCAGGCCGAGGAGCGCTGTCCCGGCCACGGTTTTGAAGCGACCAGTCATGGGGCCTCCTTGGGAACGCCGGCGGGACACGTCGGGGAAGCGCCGGCTCTTCCGGATCGAACGGAGGTCGTCGCAAAAGGTTCCCTGGTGCCGCGTGGCCGTCGTCAGAGACCGGCGCGTTCCTTCAGGCGGGCGATCTGACGCGAGAGGCGGCGCAGCCGTATCGAGAGGCTGAAGAGGTAGACGGCGAGGACGACCCACACCGCGGTGTAGGCGTAATTGAGGAACTGCAGGCCGCGCTCCACGACCTCGGGGCGCGCCGCGACGGTCTCCGCCGTGAAACCGGTCGCCGGCTCCTGGAGGAGGAGGGCGAATGCCGAGGCAAGGGGCTCCATGTGCGGGTCGATCATGCCGTCTCCGTGTGCCTCGCCTGCCTTCCGGCATGCAGCGTCAGGGCTTCCACGTCGTCCTGGAGGCGCCCGACGCGTACGCGCAGAAGGAGAAGGAGGAGAAAGAAGAGAATGAACGTGACCGAGCACAGCGCCAGGGCCTTTCCCATGGCCGGGTCGAGTCCCTGGCCGCCGGACACCTTCAGGACCCTGGGGTGCAGCCCGCGCCACCATTCCACCGAGTAATAGATGATCGGGACATCGAGCGCCCCGACGATGCCGAGGACGGCGCAGAAGCGCGCCCCCTGGTCCTGGCTCTCCGCGCTCTGGCGCAGGATCAGGTATCCCGCATAGAGCAGCCAGAGGACGAGCGTCGAGGTCAGACGCACCTCGCCCGTCCACCAGACGCCCCACACCGGGCGGGCCCAGATCGGCCCGGTGAGCAGGACGATCGTGAAAAACAGGACGCCGATCTCGGCGGAGGCGTGCGCCAGGAGGTCCAGGCGGCGGTCGCGGGTCCACAAATAAAGAGCGCTGAACAGCGCGCACAGACCGACGCCGAGAAAGCCCGCGAAGGCCGAGGGGACGTGGAAGTAGAAGATGCGCTGCACGACGCCCATCTTCCCTTCCGTCGGCACGGTCCGGAAGACGACGTGCAGGCAGACGGGGATGAGGACCGCCACGAGGATCAAGAGGACACGCTCGGCAAGGGCGGCCGGGCCGTTCCTCGTGGTCCTCTCCGCACGCTCCGCCATGACGACTCCACGACACCGCGACGCCCTCGCGCCGCGGACCGGGCGCGATGATACCACCATCGCGCCGCACTCCCTCAGGACACGCTAGTCTTCGAGGACGTAGTCGAACAGCAGGACGGCGGCCGCGAGAAAGATGACATCGTAGGCGGCGGACATCTGGAGCCAGTGCCCGTAGGCGGCGAACGGGCGCCCGGCCAGGATGTGCGTCGTCGTCTTGACCGCCGCCAGCGCGACCGGCACGGCCGCGGGGAAGAGGAGGAGCGGCAGGAGGAGCTCGCCCCGGCGCGTGCTCGAGGTCATGGCGGCGAACAGGGTGCCGACCGCGGCGAAACCGACGGTGTTGAGAAGGAGCGCCAGGATCGCCAGGGCGATCCGGCCGCTGAAATGGAAGTTGAACATCACCACCGCCACCGGCACGATCAGGGTCTCCACTGCCGCCATGAACAGCACCGTTGCCGCGACCTTGCCCAGGTAGAAGGCGCTGCGATCGATCGGCGAGAGGAGGATTCCCTGGATCCGGTCCTGTTCGCGTTCGATCTGGAACGAGCGGCCGATCGCCAGCACTCCCGAGAAGATGAAGGCGACCCAGAGCACGCCGGGGCCCAGCGTCACGAAGTCGATGACGGTGAAGTCGAACGCGAAGTTGAACACCACGAGGACGAGGAGCGCGAAGAACAGCAGCGTCACGAGCTGCTCGCGGCTGCGCAGCTCGACTTTCAGATCCTTGCCTGCGACGAGAAGGACGGCGCGCAGGTACGTCACAAGGGCCTCGGCCCCGCGGCGGTTTCCGGCGTCACCAGGAGCGCTTCCAGGCGGGCGGAGTCGAGACCGCGCGCGGGGGCGTCGAACTCCAGGCGCCCGCCCCGCAGCACCAGGACTCGATCGGCGGCCCGCAGGCCCTGGTCCAGATCGTGCGTGGCCATCACGCAGGTGCGCCCGGTGGCCCGCAGCTGTCGCAGTCGCTCCTCGAGCCTCGCGGACGATTCCCGGTCCAGTCCCGTGAACGGCTCGTCGAGCAGAATCATCTCGGGGCCGTGCAGGAGCGACCGGGCGATGGCCAGTCGCTGCTGCATGCCGCGTGAATAGGCGCCGACCCGGTCGTCCTGGCGGTCCGACAGGCGCGCCGCGCCGAGCGCGGCGCGCGCGGCGCGTTCCGGATCGGAGAGACCGTAGAGCCGGGCGTAGAACAGGAGGTTCTCACGACCGGTCAGGTGCTCGTAGAGAAACGTCTGGTGCGAGAGGAAGCCGATCCGGCTGCGCAGCCGACCGGCGTCGGATGAGAGCACCTCCTCGCCGAACAGGCGCAGCCGCCCTCCGCTGGGACGCGTCAGGGTGGCGAGAAGGCGCAGCAGGGTGGACTTGCCCGCGCCGTTCGGTCCCAGGAGGACGACCGCCTGGCCGGCGGGGACGGTCAGGTCGATCCCGTCGAGAGCGGCCAGCGGCCCGTAGCGCTTCGCGAGTCCCCGCGCTTCGACGACGGGAGGCCCGTCCCGGTCCGCCGCCATCACGTGCCGCCCGGGCGCCGGCCGCGCCGCCGGGGCACCTGGGCCTCGATCTCCTCGATGCGCTGCACCAGGCGGACCGCCTCGTTCGTGTACCGGTCGGTCATCTCCCGATAGTCCCGCTCGCTGATCTTGCCGGCGTGGTAGTCGAACTCGATGTCCTGCAGGGTCTCGTAGGTGACGCCCTTGAGAGCGTGCAGCTCGCGCAGCTGGGCCAGAACGTCGGGGCCGTCGGAGAGCGGGGCCGCGACGTGCCGGACGAGAGGCGAGAGGACGATCACCGCCACGGCCAGCGTCAGGACGATGCCTGCGAGGACCAGCATCAGCGTCGCTCCCTCAGCTCGCGCCGGACGCGCTCCAGCGCCTTGCGCTCCTCCGGGGTCGGGGCGTGGTGGTCCACCCCCGGCGGCGCTCCGGGCGCGGCCACCTGGGACGTCCGGAGGGAGCCCCAGCGGCGCACCACGACGACGAGCGCCGCGCCGGCCAGGGCGAGAACCAGGAACGGCGTGACCCAGGCGACGAGGTCGAATCCTGACTTGGTCGGCGCCGAGCGGATCTGCTCGCCGTGCTGCGCCACGAACGCCGCCACGACCTGGTCGGGCGTCTCTCCGTTGCCGAGGCGTGAGGTGATCTCCTGCCGGATGGAGTCGGCCGTCCCGCACGTGCAGACGCGCACGGTCAGGTCCGAGCAGCCGCAATAGCACATCAACTGTCCTTCGACCTGCTGCAGAGGCGTCAGGTCCGCCGCGAGAGACGTGCCGACGAATGGGAGCATTAGAAACAGGAAAATCACCACGACAGAAGGGACCTGGTTTGATCGCGGGTCGCGAACGGAAGCGAGGTGAGTGCGGCCGGAGGCCGCACGGAGCCGTGTCCCGCGAGGAAGACGGCCCCGGCGCCTGGTTCGAGGCGGTGAGGTCGCGCGGGCGAACTCAGGCCGCACGGCTCTCGACCTCGGCCAGCCGCGCCTCGGCGTCACGGCGACGGTCGCGGATGTCGGGGAGCATGGCGAACCACGCTCCGAGAATCAGGACCCCGCCGCCGATCCAGATCCAGTTGATCAGCGGGTTGAGGTAGGCCTTGAGCGTGGCGCGCCCTTCCTGCGGGTCGAAACCGGTCAGGATCGTGTACAGATCCTCGCGCAGGGTGTAGTGGATGGCGACCTCGGTGGAGGGGTTCTGCCCCGCCTTGTAGAAATTCTGCCCGGGCACGAGCGTGCCGACGGGCCGGCCGCCGTCGAAGATCGCCAGACGCGCCCCCATGAACTCAGCGTTCGGCGAATCGTGGCTCACCATGTCCTCGAAGCGCAGGGTGTAGCGCCCGACCGAGAAGCTCTCGCCGCGCTTGAGGGACGCCGTACCCTCCTGCTTGAAGGCCGAGGACCCAGTCACGCCGATCAGGATGAGGATGAAGCCCAGGTGCACGACGAAGCCGCCGTAACGGCGCTTGTTCCTGTCGACCAGGCTCGCCAGGGCGGGGCCGAACCGTTGCCCCGTCACCTTCTGGCGGGAACGCGCGCCCCAGAAAAACTCCATGACCGTGGTGGCGATGACGAACACCCCCAGGCTGAACGCCACGATCGCATAGATGTCGCGCACGCCCGCGACGAACAAGGCCGTCGCACCGCCCACGAGGGCCCAGAAGGGGATCTGGATCTTCTCCATCAGCTTCAGGGCGCTGGCGCGCCGCCAGGCGATGGTCGGGCAGATGCCGGCCAGGGTCACGAGGGCAAGGGCGATCGGCACCATGATCTGGTTGAAGAACGGCGGGCCGACGGTGATCTTCACGCCGCGCACGGCCTCGGAGATGATCGGGAAGAGAGTTCCCCACAGCACCGTGAACGCGGCGCCGACCAGGATGAGATTGTTGAAGAGGAAGGTGCTCTCCCTCGACACGAACGAGTCGAGCCGGTGCTCGCTCTTCAGCTCGGGAAGGCGGTAGAGCAGGAGCCCGACCGACACGAGGGTGCTCAGGCCCAGAAAGCCCGCGAAGACCGGGCCGATGTCCGACTTGGTGAACGAGTGCACGGACGAAATGACCCCGCTCCGCGTGATGAAAGTGCCGAGGATGGCCAGCAGGAAGCTCATGATGACCAGGGAGAGGTTCCACACCCGCAGCATCTTCTTGCGCTCCTCGATCATGACCGAGTGCAGGAACGCCGTGCAGGTCAGCCACGGGATCAGCGAGGCGTTCTCGACCGGGTCCCAGGCCCAGTACCCTCCCCAGCCGAGCTCGACGTACGCCCACCAGCCTCCCAGCAGAATGCCCGTCCCCAGGAAAAACCAGGAAAGAATCGTCCAGCGACGGGTGGTGCGGAACCACGTGTCGTCCAGGCGTCCCGTGGCGAGGGCGGCCATGGCGAAGGCGAACGGCAGGGTCAGCCCGACGTACCCGAGATAGAGACAGGGCGGGTGGATCGCCATGAACACGTTCTGGAGCTGCGGGTTCAGACCGTTGCCGTCCTCGGGCGTGAAGGCGAGCCGGACGAACGGACGGGCCATGAAGTTCACGAGCCCCAGGAAGAAGGTCGAGACGAACGCGAGAGTCGTGACGACGAACGGCAGCAGCGGGCGATTGAGGCGGCGGTTCGTCAGGACGATGAGCGATGCGTAGGTGATCAGGATGAATTCCCAGAAGAGGAGCGAGCCGGCCTGGCCGCCCCACAGGGCGGTGACCTTGTAGAGCTTCGGCAGGGCCCGGTTGGAGTACGACGCCACGTACTCCAGGCCGAACTGATCGGTGAAGATGCAATACTCGAGACTGACGACCGCGAGAGCGACCAGGGCCCACGTGGCGTAAACCGCGCGCTCCGCGGAGAGGACCAGCTCTCCGAGGCGGGCCCGGCCGCCGTTGTACGAGGCGATCAGGGCCCACGCCGAGCCGGCCAGGGCGAGGTACAGGCACAGGGTCCCGAACTCGGCCATCGGCTACCCGGCTCTTGTGGGTGACGTCACCGCGACAGGGCCCCGCCTTCATCCGCGGCGGAGGAGGGCCTGGCGTCGCCGGGCCTCTTGAAGTTGTTCGTCTGCCGGTTCTGGGCTTCGTACTTGGATGGGCACTTGGCGAGGAGTGTCTGGGCCGCGAACGTCCCGTCGGCGCCGAGGGATCCCTCGACCACGGCCTCGGCGCCATCCACGAAGGTGTCGGGGACTTCCTTGTTGTAGACGACGGGGAGCTCCTGCGTGCCGTCCGTCAGGATGAACCGCGCTCCCGGTGCCCCCTGGTGCTTCTGGATCGATCCCGCCTTGACGATGCCGTTCACCCTGTAATTGTCGCCCAGGTCGGACCGCCTCCCCGAGTCCTTGAACTCGGACACGGTCAGGTAGTAGACGAGCGACCCTTTCAGCCCGACGCTGAAGAGGACGGCGAAGCCGGCGACGAGGAGAACCACCGTGATGACGATTTTTCTGGAAATCCGCTGCGCCACGGTGAGGGCCTTCTTGATAGAAGGTTGAGTCGAATCAAGGTGGCGATGATAGCCGACGCTCCGGAGCAAGTCAACTGAACGGAGGCCCTGGGACTGACCGGCTGCTTGTCGCTGAAACCACGCTGTTTCCAGAACTTCCGCTGAGGATGACGAGGTTGAAATCGGGCATTCCGGCAGGTTGAGAGCAGATACTTGCCCGGCGGGCTTGACACTTCGCGAAAGAGGATTACATTATGCGCCAGACGGTTTGTATATGCGATTTTGAATCACGAGAGATGGAGATATATCTAGCACGCATATACAAGCCCTGAGAGAATCCCGAACCCTTCCATCAACCCAACCAAAGACGAGGGGGCCGAAAGGCCCCCCACCCGCCTTTCGTCTGAGCCCTCCTCGCTGCCTTGGCCGAATCTGGGACCATCCGCTTCTGCCCGAGGTGCGGTGAGGGGGGCGGATCACGGTTCTGGTGGGCACTCGGTGGATGGTGGAGCTAGCCCGGTGTGCTCGTGAAAGATACGCCGGAGGGTGCCCG
>JBGPED010000041.1:0-16922 GCA_041482595.1 Acidobacteriota bacterium | reverse complement strand
CGTGCGCGCCGCAGGGCCTCGACACCGATCTCGACACGGTCAAGGACATCGACGACAACTGCCCGCGGCTTGCCAACCCGGGCCAGGCCGACCGCGACCACGACGGCCGCGGCGACGCCTGCGACAACTGCCCCGACGCCCCCAACCCCGGCCAGGAAGACACGGACGGCAACGGCACCGGCGACGCCTGCCAGCCCTGAACCGACACGGCCCGGCACGGCACCTGTGATAAGTTATCGTTCATGCTCGACGTGCCCGGCATCCAATCGACTCTCAAGTCGCTCGAACTCGACGCTTGGCTCCTCTACGACTTCCACGGGATCAACCCGATCGCGCGGCGGGTCATCGGCCTGGGGGACGACCGCTTGGCGACCCGCCGCTGGTTCGGTTTGATCCCCGCCTCCGGCGAGCCGGTCTTCCTGCACCACGCCATCGAGGCGCACCTGTTCGCCGGCCTCCCGGGCCGCAGGGTGCCGTTCGTCGGTTACCGCGAGCTCCAAGAGAAGCTGCGCGAAGTGCTGCGCGGCACCCGGCGCGTCGCCATGGAATACGTTCCCGGGGGCGCCATTCCCTATATTTCACGCGTCGACGCCGGAACGGTGGAGATGGTGCGCGCCGCGGGCGCCCAGGTGGTGAGCAGCGCCGACCTGGCGCAGGCCTTCGAGGCGCGCTGGTCGGGCGAGGCGCTCGAGTCGCACCGCCGCGCGGCGCGCGGCCTCAAGGAGGTCCTGCAGGCCACCTTCGATCACGTGACGCGCGCGGTGCGAACGAAGGAGTCGATTACCGAATACTCGGTGCAACAGTTCATGGGCGAGCAGTTCAGGGGCCGCCGGCTGGTCTACGACCCGCCCATCGTGGCGGTCAACGCCCACAGCGGCAACCCGCATTACGAGCCGCGCGCGGAAGGAAGCTCACCCATCAAGAAGAACGACCTGCTGCTTCTCGACCTCTGGTGCCGGGAGGAGCCGGCAGGTTCGATCTGGGCGGACATCACCTGGATGGCCTACCTCGGCAAGGAGGTGCCGCCCCGCCACCGTGAGATCTGGGACATCGTGGCCGGCGCGCGCGACGCCGCCGTCTCATTCCTCAAGGAAGGGGCGTCCCTCGGGAAGAAGATCCGCGGCGCCGACGTGGACGAGGTGGCGCGGAACCACGTGCGCGAGCGCGGCTACGCCGATCGTTTCATCCACCGCACCGGCCACAGCATCGGGCTCGAAGTGCACGGCAACGGCTGCAACATCGACAGCCTGGAGACGATCGACGACCGCCAGCTCATTCCGCGCACCGGCTTCTCGATCGAGCCCGGCATCTACCTCGAGGACTTCGGCGTGCGCAGCGAGATCGACGTCTACATGGACGAGCGCGGCATCGAGGTGACCACCGCCGTGCAGGATCGCATCATTCCTCTCCTCGCGTGACGATGCGCCCCGGAGACCGGCGCCCGACCGACGGCACCGTCTAGCGCGACGATAGGCCGCGTCCCTTGAACCCTCGGAACCCCCGCTCCATCCTCGACAGCATGCGCGCGAACGATTCGATGGTCGGGTAGTCACGCACCATCTGCTCGATCAGCTCCGGGCCCCAGCGGGGGTGCTTGCGGTACGTCAGCTCGAACAGGATCTCGCCGTCCGACATGTCGGGGCGGCTCCTGCGCAGGACGACGAAGTCGCGCCTGAGGAGCCGCTCCTGGAAGGAGTCGCTCCTGATCGCCCGCCGGTAGGACCACAGGACCAGGAGCGCCGCCGTGGTCGCGAGAAAGACGGTGCGCGATGCGCGCAGGAGCAGAACGAGGCCCGACAGCAGGAGCGCCCACTTGAGTCCATCGAGGATCGGATCGAACAGGGCGTTGCGCGCGAGGGCGGGGCGGTCGAAGTAACGCAACCCCTTGAAGTGCGCCGCGGCGAGCATGGCGATGAGGCCCAAAAGGAGCAGCGTGAAGCCGGGAACGAGACTCACCGCGGCAGGTTAGCACGGGGCTGCCCGGCGCCCAAGACCTGGCGGGCGCAGGCATGCCCCGAGATCACCGCCCCCTCAATCGTCGCGGGGAGGCCGGTGGCGGTCCAGTCGCCGGCCAGGTGGAAGCCCGCGACGGGAGTGCGCCAGGAGGGGCGCAGGGCGAGACCGCCGCGCAGCGGCGCCATCGCCGCCCGCTTCTCCTTGATCACGAGCGAGTGGCGCAGGACCGCCCGGCGTGAGGCGGGCACGAAGCGATGCAGGTCCTGGAGCGCTTTCCGCACCAGGGTCTCGCGCGGGGCTTCCACGAAGGAGCGGGCCGCGCTGCACACCAGCGTGACGCCGTGCCCCGCCGTGCCCCGACCGGTGAAAACGCGACGATTGAACAGCCACTGCCACTCCCCTCCGATGAGACCGGCGAACGGCAGATCGGTGATCTCGCTCCCGAACCACAGGTAGACGGACACGATGGGCGAGGTTTCGAGTCGGGAGCAGCCGGCGAAGGACGGGTCGGAGGCGATCTCGGGGGGGAGCATCTCGAGGAGATCGTAAGGCGGCACGGCCGCGATCACCTGGGGTGAGGCGACGCGCCCGCCGTCCGCCAGCAGGACTCCGCTCGCGCGGCCGCCCTCGAAGAGCACCTGCCTGACCTGGGCGCGAAGCCGGATCTCGGAGCCGCGGGCGCGCAGGAAGTGAGCCGCCGGATCGGCATACAGATCGCTCAGCCCGACGCGCGGCACCCCGAGCCGGGAGCCCGCCGCTCCGCCCATGAACATCTCCCGCAGGACAGGCAGGAGCATCGCGGCCGAGGCGCGGTCGGGGTCCTCGTTCAGCGCCGCGATCGCCAGGGGGCGCCAGAGGCGCTCGCAGGCGGCGGTCCCCTGCCCGAGCGAGGCCAGCCAGGATGTGACACTCCGATCGTCGAGCGCGTCCGCCGGGACGCGCCTGCCGGCACGGGTCCGCCGGCGCACCTCGCGCGCCACCTTCAGGAGATCCCATCGCCCGCGCAACGGGAGACCGGGGTATCGCAGGAGCCCCCCCAGGACGCTCCAGGAGAAGACCGGCAGGGCCGGCAGTGAGAAGGCGGACACGCCCCCTCCCGGATCGAGGAAGGGAACGTGCAGTCGGGGCTGCAGGTAGAGACGGTCGAGAGAACCCAGACGCCCGAGGAAGAGGAGGGTCTCGCGGTAGCACCCCATGAACAGGTGCTGCCCGTTGTCGACCACGCTGCCCGTCTCCGGGTCGACGAACGATCGGGCCCGTCCCCCGAGGTGGGGCCGGGCTTCGAGAACGAGGACCCTGGCACCTTCGTCGGCCATGAGCGTGGCCGCGGCCAGACCCGCGAACCCGCCCCCGACCACGATCGCGTCGGGGATCTTCCCGGGACCGGCGCGCATGGCGGAATTAAATCCCGACTTCGCCGAGCGCCCAGGCGCGCAGCGCAACCCCGAGCTGCTGCAGGCGCGGCACGGTGATGCGGCGCTCGAACACCCGGAACTTCCGCCGCTCGATGCGTCTGAGGAGCTTCAGGTAGATGGCCCGCATCACCTCCGCCGCGACGAGACAAGGGCGATCGGGCTCCGGCAGGAGGAGGGCCGCGCTCTCAAAGTGCCGGTGGGCCCGCTCCGCCTGGCGCCGCATGAGATCCAGGTAGGCCGGGGTGCGCTCGCCGCGGAGAAGCTCCGCCTCGCTGTAACCGCACTCGGCGATCTCGTCCAGCGGCACGTAGATGCGACCGCGCGCGGCGTCCGTCTTGAGGTCCCGGAGGATGTTCGTGAGCTGCAGGGCGATCCCGAGATCGATGGCGTAGGCCCGGCTCCGGCCGTCGCCGCAGCCGAAGATCGGCAGGCAGACCAGGCCGACCGCCGAGGCCACCCGGAGACAGTAGACCCGCAGCTCCTCGAAGTCCCTGTAGCGTGCCTTCCTCAGGTCCATCGCCACACCGTCGAGGAGGTCCTCGAGCGGCTCCCTCGGGATGTCGAAGCGGCCGATCACCGCCTGAAGGTCGCGCGTCACCGGGAGCATCGGCGAGCCCCCGTAGCAGCGGGAGACTTCCTCGCGGTACATCTCGAGGTCTCGCTCCGCCCCGCCCGCATCGAGCGGCCCTTCGTCCGCCAGGTCGTCGATGGCCCGGCAGAAGGCGTACACGGCCTCGATGCCGCGTTTCTTCTCCCTGGGGAGCAGGCCGAAGGAGTAGCGGAAGGACGAACCGGAGGAGACGCGGCCGCGGTCGGAGCACCTCACCGGCGCACCCGGCCGCGTCCCGTCGTGGGTCGGTGGGAACCCGCGTCTCATCAACTCCACGCCACAGCCCTCCCCAGGATAACGAGGGCGTCCGCCGGGCCGAGCCTCGGACGGGCGGACAGCACGTCGTACCCGGCCGCCTCGATGCGATCCAGGATCCGCTGACCTCCCAGCCAGATCAGCCGGAGCTCCCAGCGGAACCGGCCGCGCACGGCGTCGCACAGGGGACGACCCGCGGCGAACAGCGCGCGCGTGCGCGCCACCCTGTCGCGCATCAGGGCGCGGAACGCTTCCGTGGCCTGGCCGGAGCTCAGTTCGGAGTCGGTGACCCCGAAGCGCCTCCGCGCGTCCTCCGGCAGGTAGATCCGGCCCCGCTCCAGATCGATCGCCACGTCCTGCCAGTGATTGGCGAGCTGCAACGCGGTGCAGATGGCGTCCGACGGCGGCGTCAGCGTCTCCTGCGTGTATCCGAACAGACGAAGAAGCAGTCGACCGACGGGGTTCGCCGACAGGCGGCAATACTCCAGGAGCGCCGCCTCGTCGGCGTAGCTCGTCTGCGTCACGTCCATCCGGAAGGCGGCGAGGAGATCGACAAACGGCTGGCGCGGGAGGGCGAAGGTCGAAACCGCCTCGCGCAGGGCCACGAACACCGGATGGATCGCCTCGCCGCGGAAGCAGTCATCGAGCATCCTCTGCCACTCATCGAGACGTTCGATCCTGCGTCCTTCGTGCGCCTCCTCGTCCGCGAAATCGTCCGCGATGCGCGCGAAGGCGTAGATCGCCTGGACGGCGGGGCGGAGACGCGCCGGCACGAGCCGCGAGGCGACCGGGAAGTTCTCGTAGTGTCCGCGCGCCAGCCGGGCGCAGAACACGCGCGCTTCGCGCAGGTCGTGCGCGGCGCGGAGCGCATCCGGCCCGGTGAACGCCTCGGTCCCGGCCGACGAGCGGGGCATGGGAGGGCGGATGATATCACCGTTGCGGGGGGGCACGACCCGGCCGGCGACCGGAGCCCGCCGATTGGTCTATACTCCTGCCCCTTCCCTCTCCCCCGGGCGGAACAGGGATTTTTACGCGCGAGGTGATGTCATGCCCTTGGAACGAAAGCTCTTCATCGACGGCAAATGGCGCGGCACCGGCAGGACCCAGCCGGTCGTGAGCCCCTACGACGGACACGAAGTCGCGAAGGTCGATCTCGGCGGCGAGCAGGACATGGAGGACGCCACCCAGGCGGCGGTCCGGGCGTTCAAGCAGACGAGCACCCTGTCGCGGGGCGAGAGGGCCGAGATCCTGCGTAAGGTCGCCGAGGGTGTCGCGAAGCGCAGGGACGAGATCGCCTCGACGATGACCGAGGAGATGGGCAAGCCGATCCAGTATGCCCGCGCGGAAGTGGCCCGCTGCGTGACCACCTTCACCCTCGCTTCCGAGGAGGCGAAGCGCTGGACGGGCGAGCTCGTTCCCGTCGATATTGAGGCCCATACAAAGGGATATTTCGCCATGACGATCATGGTGCCCCTGGGGCCGATCGCGGCCATTTCACCGTTCAACTTTCCGCTGAACCTGGTGGCCCACAAGCTCGCCCCCTGCCTGGCGGTCGGCAGCACCATGGTCCTCAAGCCGGCGCGACAGACGCCGCTCGAGGCGCTGACGCTGGCGGAGATCGTCCATGAGTCGGGCGCTCCGCCGGGGACCTTCAACGTCGTGAACTGCGAGCCGGCGGTGGGTGAGCGCCTGGCGACGGACGATCGCTTCCCCTTCCTGACGTTCACCGGCAGCGTCGGCGTCGGCTGGCGCCTGAAGCAGAAGGCGTGGAAGAAGAGAGTGACGCTGGAGCTCGGCGGCAACGCCGCCTGCATCGTGCACTCCGACGCGGACCTCGATTACGCGGTCTCGAAGTGCCTCTCCGGCGGCTTCGCCCAGTCGGGCCAGTCCTGCATTTCGGTGCAGCGGGTCCTCGTGCACGAGCCGGTCTACACATCCTTCGAGAAGAAGTTCCTGGACGGCGTCGCGAAGCTGAAGGTCGGCGACCCGAAGGATCCGGCCACCGTGGTCGGCCCCGTCATCGACGCCGCCAACGCCGATCGAATCCTGTCCTGGATCTCGGAGGCGAAGGCGGCCGGGGCGCGCGTCCTGCACGGCGGCACCCGGCAGGGAAACGTCGTCGCCCCGACGGTCGTCGCCGACGCGGAGAAGACCCTCAAGATCTCCTGCCAGGAGGTCTTCGGTCCCCTGGTGACCCTGGCGCGCTACCGCGACTTCGAGGAGGCCGTGGCGGCCGCCGACGACTCCAGCTACGGCCTGCAGGCGGGAATCTTCACGCACGACCTCAGGCTCGTCCGCCTGGCGGTGCGGCGCCTGCACGTGGGCGGCGTCATGGTGAACGAGGTGCCGACCGTGCGCGTGGACAACATGCCCTACGGCGGGACGCGCGACTCCGGGATCGGCAGGGAGGGTCCGCGCTACGCCATGCATGAGATGTCGGAGCCACGCCTCGTGATGTTCAACCTCGAGCACTGAGGGCGCCGGCCGGCGGCCCCGCCGCAACGCGGCACAGGACGGGCGTTCCCCGCACCGCTTACACGATCGTCACAGGTGTCCCAGAGGGCCCGGGCTCCCCCGGACCCGCCTTTTGCCGGGAACCTCCGACGAGGGACGTCAGTAGAATCGTTCGGGATCGGCGGAGGATGGATGGCCGAGGAGCCCACGGACGTCGATCTCATCCGTGATGTCCTGGCGGGCCGGGTCGAACGGTTCGATATCCTGGTTCGCCGCTACCAGCGCCTGGTGGCGACCGCCGCCCTGCGGATGGGCACTCCCCGAGACGAGGTCGAAGACGTGACCAGCGAGGTGTTCTACAAGGTGTACAAGAGTCTGGGCCGCTATCGTCCGGAGCACGCCCTGTCGACCTGGCTGTACCGGATCACGATCAACGCCTCGCTCGACCGGAAGAGGAGCATGCGTCACGAGAGCCGGATGGAGGAGCTGTCCCCCTCGCTGGCCGACGGGCGTCCTTCCCTGGAAAGCCAGGCGAGCGACCTGGAGCGTTCCCGGTTGCTGCAGGAGGCGCTCGAGAGGATTCCGGGCCACTATCGTTCCCCCCTCGTCCTGGCCCACCTCGAGGGGATGCCGCTGGAGGAGATCGCCCGCGTTCTCGATCTTCCGGAGGGGACGGTCAAGTCGAGGCTGTTCCGGGCGCGCGCCATGCTGAGGGACATCATCCAACGCCATTACCCGAACCTCGCCCCGCCGGGGACCCTGGAGAGGCCGACATGAGCCGCGAGCCCGGCCACACTCGTCGTCGTTCCTGGTGGTCCCTGACCCGCGCGGGGCGCGCGGCCAGCGATCCGGGAATCCGGTGGACAGTCGAGATCCTCGGGCCCCTGCGCCGGCAGACGGTCGAGTGCGACATCACGCCCCGGGTCATGGCCCGGATCGTCGCCGAGCTGGGCGGGCTGCGGTCCTCCGTGAGGTCGCCGCGGGTCTCCCGCCTCGCCTGGGCCTCGTCGCTCCTGCTTGCCTGCGCTGCGCTCGCCTTCCTGGGATCGACGCTCCTCCTGCTCGTCCTGGGCGGCGACGAAGGGGTGCGCCAGATCGTCGGTCTCGGGTTCTCGGGCTGGCACGTCCTTATGGTGTTTGGACGCCTGGTCGCCGAGCTCGGGGCCAGGGTCCTGACCTCCGTCCTGCCGATCCTGCGCGCCGGCTGGGCCATTCTCGAGGTCGCGGCCCCGCTCCTGCGCGGCGCCGGTCTCCTGGCGGCCGCCGGCGGCGTCCTTTCGATCCTGTTCAGCACCTACGTCTTCGCCAGCGCCCGCAAGACGGCGCCGCGAGTGGACTTCCAGGGAGGAATCCGATGAATCCACGCGTCCTGCCACGCGTCCTTGTGCCCGTCATCGCGGCGGTCCTGTGTCTCGGTTTGGTTCCGGCGGCTGCGGCGCAGCCGCGCGACTCCGAGAGCGCCGCGAAGCCCGGCGCGTCAGCCACGTCCGCGGAGCGGGACGCCGAGCACGTGCTGCGGCGGCACCACGTGCGGGTCGGCGAGGGATCGCCGACCGTCACCATCTCCGACGAGGCGTACGTGCCGAAGGGAGAAGTCCACCACGACGACATCGTCTGCATCCTGGGGAAGGTGCGCGTCGAAGGTGAAGTCACCGGCGACGTCGTGGTGATCCTGGGAAGCCTCGACATCAGCGGCACGGTGCGCGGCGATGTCGTCGGGATCATGTCGCCCACGCACATCCGCGAGAACGCCGAGATTCAGGGCGACCTCGTGAGCATCGGCGGCCCGCTCGACCGCTCCCCCGCCAGCAGCGTGGGTGGCCAGGAGGTCAAGCTCAACTTCCTCGATTTGGTCCCGTTCCTGCGTGGCGGCTGGGCCGGTCTGTGGAAGCTCCTCTTCCTCATCAAGCTCGCGAAGCTGGCAGGCCTGTTCCTGATGCTCCTCCTGGTCACGGCGCTCGTGCCGCGCCGAATCTCGGTCATCGCGGTGTCGTTCCCGGACCGCTGGGCGATGTCAATCCTGGCCGGCCTGATCGCGTATTGCGCCACCATCGTCCTGTGCGTCATCCTGGCGGTCACACTCATCGGCATTCCGCTCGCCATCGCCTTGTGGTTCGCCGCCAAGGTGGTCAAATGGATCGGTCTTGCCTCGATCCTGTTCCTGATCGGTCATACGCTCGGGCGCAATGTCCTGAAGCGCGAGCTGTCGCACCTCGCCGCCGTGCTCGGAGGATTCGCCGTGTACGCCGTCATTTCTCTGGTCCCGATCTTCGGCGGCGTGTTCGCCATGGTCATGAGCGTCCTGGCGCTGGGCATCGCCATCCTGACGCGCTTCGGATCGGAGGAAGGGTGGAAGAAGCCCGACGCTTCGCCGGCGTCGAACGTCTCACCGCCGCCGGCTTCCCCGACCGGAGCGCCGCCGGTCTACTCTCCGGCGCCGGGCGCCGGTGCCTGACGGCCTCCCGGCTCAGAACTCCGCGGAGACGCTGAACACCGGCAGGAACGGGCTCTGGTAGTACGTCGTCCGGTAGAACATGCCCGTGGACGGGTCGTACGACAGATCGACGCTCCGGACGTTGGCGCGGTTGTAGACGTTCAGGAGATCGAGGCGGACGCTCAGCAGTCCCCACGCCGCCGGCAAGGAGCGGCCCAGGCGCAGGTCCAGCCGGCTGTAGGCCGGCAGACGCGCCCCGTTCAGGTCGCCCAGGGCGATGCCGAAGTCGATGCCGTTGGTCCAGGCTCGCTGCGGGGTGTACGGCAGGCCGCTGGCGTACCGGACGATCGCCCCCGCCTCCCAGCCTTTCCCCAGCCGCCTCCCGAAGGACAGACCCAGGGTGTGCCTCTGGTCGGTGTTCCGCGGGGACTCGATCCCGTCCTTCGTCTGGGTGGCCGTGAGCCAGGCGTAGTTCGCCTCCCAGCTCAAGGCCGACGCGGCCTGGTGCCGAAGGGTGATCTCGGCTCCCTGGACCGTGCCACGGTCGAACTGCGTCACCAGTTCCTGCAGCTCGACGTAGCGGTTCACCGCTTCGCCGATGGGGCGGGCCAGGTTCTTCCGATACCCTTCGACGACGATCCGCGTGCCTGCCTTCGTTTCGACCTCGAACCCCGCGATGACGTGGTCCGCGGTCTGCATGCGGAGCGGCTCCCCTGCAGCCAGGAACAGCTGCTCCTGGTGCGGGAACTGCACGAAGCGCCCCGCCGCGCACCGGAGCAGGAAGCCGCTCCTGGGGCGGACCTCGAGACTGAAGCGCGGGCTCTGGGCGCTCTCGCCGGTAAAGGAGGAGCGATCGGCGCGCCACCCGTAGCGCAGCGTCAGGTCATCGGTGGGACGCCAGGTATCTTCGAGGAACGCGGACGCGACGTCGTCGCGAACGTCGAGATCGCTCGGCAGCAGAGTGTCACCGTCCGACACCGTGCCGGCCATCCCGCCCAGTATCCGCTCCAGCCCCAGCCCGCCGTTCAGCCTGTGCCTCCCTTCCAGGTCGCGCAGCATCGAGACGCGCAGATCCTGCCGCCGCTGGTCCTGGTCGAACGACATTCCGCCCGTCACGCCCGAGACGACCACGAGGCTCGAGTCCGAAAACTGGAGCCGCAGAAGTGTTGCCGGATCGAGCGGCAGATCGAGCCTGGCGCGCAGTCCCCGGTCTTCGCTCGACATGGCGGCGCGGTCGGAGTACCCCAGGTCCGCCTGGTAGGTGTTGCCCGCCTCCAGGAGCGCCATTTCGAGCCGCGCGCCCGAGGCAAGCGGCACGCGGAGGGCGCCGAACAGATCGTGGAACCGCACGCCGTCCGTGGTGTCACCCGCCACGTGTCCGTCGTACAAACCGAGGTTGCTGTATCGTCCCGAGAAGACGTACGAGCCGTCGCCCGCCGGCCCGAACAGCGCCGCGTGCGCCAGCATCGATCCAAGCCCGGCCGTTCCGGTGGTTTTCCCGGGCCGCGCCTCGCGCGTCGACAGGTCGATGATACCGGCCAGCGCGTCACCGTATTCCGCCGAGAAGCCGCCGGTCGTGACCGCGACCGAGTCGACCAGGTCGCCGTTCAGCGTCCCGGCGCTGCCGGCGCCGCCGCCGAAATGGTAGGCGTACGGCAGGGGCTGGCCGTCGAGGAGAACGGCCGTCTCCGCGGCATCGCCGCCGCGCACGCGCATCTCGGACTGGAAGTCGTTTTCCGGGGTGATCCCGGCCGTCCCCGCCAGGGCCCGGAACGGATCTCCGAGCGCCGCGGGCCGGAGCTCGAGGGCGTCGCGTCCGAAGACTCGCCGCGACAGCCCGGGCCCTCCCTCGACCGCGGAACCTCGCACCGTGACCCGTTCCGAAAGGATTGTCTCCAGGTCGGCATCCATCCGGAGCTCCGAGCCGGCGTCGACCCGGACTTCCGCGACGACCCGTCCCGCGTACGCCTCGCCCTCGAAGCTCAGGAGGTAGACACCGGCCGGGACGTCGTCAAATCTATAGGCGCCCGCCGCGTCCGTCAGAGTTGTGCGCGAGGGCTCCGGGCTCGATCCGATGCTCCCCGTCGAGGACGACAGCGAGGCGGGCAGGACGGAGGACCAGGGTCGTCCGCTCTCCGGTTCGAGCGTGACGCGCACCGAGACGATCGGCGTGTGCCCGCCCCGGTCGGTGACCCGACCACCGACCGCACCACGGGGCTCTCCCGCGCGGGCGCCGGCCGGGAGAATCATCAGAAGCAGGAGGAAGGCGGCAGATCCCGCCGCACGACGCCCTGCCCGGTCGGACTGCGCACGTCGACTGACGCCGGCCACGTCGGGTCCCCTCCCCGCTTCCGATCGCGCGCACCCCTCGAGCCGGAAGTCGACCTCAATATAGGTCCTGGGGTGGAGTCGAACGCACTCCGCGAGATCGGAGGGCTGCTGCAGGGGGCGATTCGATCACGGTCTTGTAAGGGAGCCGTTCACGATGGAACTACGACAGGACGTGTCGCCCTGGCTGGAGAGTATTTCAGAAGTCGATCTGGAAACCCAATTCGTATCGACGGCCGAACCGACGCTCCGAGTCAATCGGCGTGACGTCCGTGTTCCTGTCAAGACTCAAGATCCTGAGGTCGTCCGAGTTCAGCAGGTTGTCGACGGACACGAACAGCTTCGAATTGAGCCGCCCCACGACGAACGCCTTCTGCGCCCGCACGTTGACGTTGAGTACGGCCCGGTTCCGCTGGGAGTTGCGACGGACGAAGCGGTAGCCGCTGCGATCGTCGGGGAGATAGCCATAGAAGGTTCTGTACTGACCGTAATCCAGGTTGTCGGGGGCGAAGAACCTGTCCACGATCGAGAAGGGCAGGCCCGAGGCCCAGCTCGTCACCGTTCCGATCTGCCAGTCTCCGGGAAGGTAGGCGGCCGCGTTGATCTTCACCACGTGTCTCTGGTCGTAATCGAGATAGCCGAATTCGTTCTGGACCGTCGATGGGTCGTCTCCCAGCGCCGAAAGGTACTCCTCCGCGGCGCCGATGGTGCGTGAGTAGGTATAGGAAGCCTCCATCTGCCATTTGCGGCTCAGGCGCTTTTTCAGCTCGACCTCGATGCCCGTGTAGCGCGCCTCGTTGAAATTCCCGACTTGAAAGATCTGGTTGAAGAAGAAATTCTCGACGTAGAGATCGGGCCGGCCGTCCGCGACGGGTGCACCTGCCCATGCGGGCCTCCCGAAGATATCGACCGGGGTCCCGTCCGGCCCGTACCGCAGGCTGTGGTTGATGTCGCGGTCCTGGAGCTGCATGCGGTATTTCCTGTTGATGTACATGACTCTCAGGGCGACCTCCGGGGCAAGCTCGCGCTCGAAACCCGCGGTGAGCTCGTCGGAGAACGGCGTCTGCAGCCCGCGATCGACCTGCGTGATGCTCGCCGGGGAGGCCGAGATCAGCCTCCCGAAGCCGTTGTCGGGCGCTCCCGACGCCGTGACGGCGTCCCCGTCCTGGAGGTAATACCTCCAGACTTGATCAGGTCCTTCCTCCCGAACCACGCTGTCGAGGAAGAGCTTGTCGTAGTAACGCCCCCAGGCCAGAAACACCTTGGTCTTCGAATCGCTCCAGGGGTCCCACGACACGAAGAGCCTCGGCGAAAGATTGTTGTTTGTCAGGCGGAATTCTTCCTTCTCCTGGAAGGTCGCGCTTTTTCGCAAGGCCTCGATGTTCACCACGACCTGGCCCGTCGATGGATCCGTGTACGACGCCTCCGGATAAAGCCTCAGGAGGCTCGCCCCGCCGAACGAGGTGAGGGAGTGGGACTGAGTCATGCGTCTCGTTGCGATCTGCCGCAGCGATGCGAGATCGGCGACCACGGGATCGTGGAAATTATTGGTGGGGCAGTCGAACGATGGCATCTGGAAGATCGGGTCGGAGCAGAAGCCCAGACTGACGATCCCGTCCCCGTTTCCCAAGGTCACCTCGCGATCGGGCACCTCACCAGGCCCCAGGGAGCGCAGCCGATCGTAGAGCTGCCTCTCGGCGACCGGATCGAACGGTGTGTAGCCGAACGAATCCGTCGCCTCGCGATCGAAACGCACCCCCAGGCCGAGCGCCAGGTTCGGCAGAGGCTTGTAGGTGTCCGTCACGTAGGCGCCCATGCTCAGCCCGGTCGCCTGGTTGCGCGCGGCGGCCGCGAGCTGCACGGCGATCGTCGCGTCCCGGTCCGTCCGTCTGCCAAACGGGATTCGTATCGGCCGAAGCTGCGTATCCTGCCCGTAAGTCTCGCGCTCGAAGGCGGCTCCCATCTTGAGGTCGTGCTGCCCGCGACGGTCGGGGAGGAAGACCGTCAGGTCCTGCCTCAGCGTGAAGCGCCCGAGCCGCCCGTCGAGACTGAGATAGTACGGACCGCTGGTGCCGCGTCCGATCGTGTAGTCGCGATCGGGCGGCGTCGGCCGGAAATGCTCGTAGGGATAGTAGGAGGGCAGCTCGACGGGCGTCCCGTCCGGCTGCGTGCCGCTGATCCGGTCCGCAGGTTCGGGAAAGGGTCGATCGTCGAGGCTGCGGTTGAAGTTCCGATCTTCGCCCCCGCGATCAAGACGGCGGTCGCCGTCGAGATCCTCCCCGGGATCGAGCTCTCCATTGCCGTTCTTGTCCTCGTTGACGGTGTCGAGGAAGCCGTCGCAGTCCTGGTCCTCGCGCGTGGCCCCCTCGCACCCGTGAAAACTCACAGTCAGGTGCCCGTCCGAGTCCCGGTCTTCGTGCAGATCGAATCGATCATTGTGGTTGAAGTCCTCGAACACGTCCCAGGCCCCGTCCTGGTCCCAGTCCTCGCCGGGATCGCGCTCGGTGGGATCGATGAAGCCGTCCCCGTTACGGTCGGTGTAAATGACGCCGTTCCCGTTGGTGTCGGGGTCGAGGCTTGGTGTCACCGTCGGCCTCGACTCGAACTCCTGCAACGTGGTCTCGAGGAAGACGTTCGGATTGAATATCGCGGTCTCCTTGAGCACCAGGTTCGTGCCGCCCACTCTCGACGTGTATCCGGACTCGACGAGTGTGCGCGAATCGACGCCGAGATTTCCATACTCCTGCGGATCAATCGTGAGCGAGAGGGCCAGCTTGTGGCTGGCGACGACGTCCCAGGTCACCTTGGCGAACACCCGCTTCTCGTTCGTAGACCTCACGAAAATCTGCGTGGTGGCGTTGACCGGCTCCTCGATCCGCACGTACTCGGCCGTCACGAAGAACCAGGCCCGGTCCTTCTTGAGCGGGCCCCCGAGGGAAAGGAAGGGGCGCAGGTCCTTGAACCTGGGCCTGTCTCCACCGAAACCGCCGTGCAGCCGCGGGTCGTCGGTGCCCCGTCCGTCGCCATCGATCCGGTCGCTGCGCAGGAAGAACTTGAAGCTCCCGCCGAAATCGTTCCCCCCCGACTTGGTCACGATGTTGACAAATCCCCCCTGGGCCCGCCCGAACTCCGCCGTGGCGCCCGAGGTCTTCACTTCGATCTCCTGGATCGATTCGATGTTGAGCTGCTGGCCGATCTTCCCGGTGAGAGGATCGACCGTCGACACACCGTCCACCAGTGTCACGACGTCGGTGTCCCGGGCGCCGTGGATGTTCGGGTTGCCATCGCCGTCCACGTCCGAAACACCGGGCGCCAGGGCGAGGACGTCCTGGTAGTCATGCCCCAGGATCGGCAGCCCCTCGAGGAATTCCGCGCTGAAGCGTGTCTGGGTTGTCGCCTGGTCCGGGTCGACCACGTCGTGATGATAGACAACGCGGATGTGCTGGCGCACGTCTGCCTGCGGAACCAGGGTGATCGGGATGCTCGGGACCGTCCCCGGCGGCACATCGATGTCGGACATTTCCACGGTCGCCATCCCGGGGAAGGAGACATTGAGGGTGTACCCACGGCCGGGGGGGAGTGGGACGATGCGGTACCTGCCCTCACGATCGGAGAGCACGCCTCGCGACAGTCCCTGCGCCGTGTTGACGGCAACCACGGTGGCCCCGGGGATCGGCGTCTTTTCCTTGTCCACGATGATGCCCTGGAGGCCTCCGCTGACCTGGGCGAAGGTGTGCGGCTGCACACCCGGGGCAAGGACGAAGGCGACCACGAGAGGCCACAGCGTTCGACGCGTCATGATGGTTCCGCGGAGAGACCTGCGCCTTATTTACCGTCACGGACGTCCCTGTCAACCGATAATATGACGAATCGACATATTGCGTCGGGGAGTGGACCCAACCGAAGACACCGTGCGGACCCTAGCGCCGGGCCGTCTCGATCATCCAATCGAGACGATCCCGGCCGAATTCGTCCTGGAGCCAGCCGAAGCTGGCGAAGCGGATCCTTCCGCCCGGGTCGATGACGTAGAGCTGCGGGATTCCGCCCGGGACATAGAATTTCTCCACTGTCCCGTCGGAAAGAAGAATGGGGAATGTGATCCCCTGCCGCTCGATGAACGGGGGGACCAGGGCCTTGTCCATGTCGGTGCTGACACCGACGAACGCGACATTCCGGTTGCGCCGGTAGCCGCGATGGACAAGCTCGAGCTCCTCCATCTCTTTCTGGCAGGGGGGGCACCAGGTAGCCCAGAAGGACAGGACGAGGGTCTTGCCGCGGAAGTCCCTCAGCGACACACTCCGCCCGGAGACATCCTTGAGGGTGAAGCCGGGCGCGGGGCGGTGTTCCTCCCGCGCCAGCACCTCCCGCCGGGCATGATCCCGGCGACGGTCGATCATCCGGCGCGTTTCCGATGCCAGGCGCGACCGGTACGCCTTCAGCCCGCCGGCCCCGGGTGGATGCCTGAGCGCGAAGGCGGCGGCGTCCGTTTTCATCGTCGCATCGAGCGCCGAGGCCAGCCCGATCTGCAGTCGGGCCTCCTCGATGGCGCCGGTCTGCTCGAGCGCCCTGGCGTACTCCATCCGCGCGGGCGCTTCGCCGATTTGTCGCACGTGAAAGCTGGACATGCGGCCCGCTTCGATCGCCGCGACCAGGACCCTTTCGATCTTGACCACCGCCTGCCATTTTCCGGTGGCGCCGTAGGCCCGCGCAAGGATCGGCCAGAATTCGAATCGGTCCTCCTCCTCGAGATCGTCGGAGATCGGCCAGGCCTCCTCGACCAGCGCGATCCCCTTGCGCGCGTATTCGATGCTCCGGTCCGGCGCTCGATCGACCAGCGCCTTCGCAATCAACAGCAGACCGCCGTAATACAGGTCAGGATCCCGCTCCCGCATCCCTCCGGACAGAGCGATCCTCTCCCACCGCGCCGCCCCCGCCACGAGATCCTTCGCCTCGAACCGATCCGCGTGAGCGGCCATCAGATTGAATCTGTCGAGCGCCGCCTCGGCCGCGAGATCCGTGTCGTCGCCGAATTCGTCCAGGAACGCCCCGTAGATCGCGGCGGACCGCACGGCGTCCCCCTCCTCCTCGGCGGCCTGCAGGCGGGCCAGGCGCGCGATCCGTCCCTTCGGCAGCCTGGCGATCGCCTCCCTGCGCCAGTTTCCCTTGCGCTCGGTCTGGCCCAGCCAGTCGCTGCCCTCGACGAGCGCATCGTACAGGTCGTCGTCCCGCCGGCCTTTCGGGATCGTCTCGAGGGCCTCGAGATCGCGCTGGACGACGGCGCTCGTGGTCTTCCGATCGTTCATGTGCCCGATGACGAGCCAGCGCTCAGGATAGGCCTTGTAGAACTCAGGATGGTCGCGGACAAGTCCATCCAGAATCGCCCTGGCCTCGGGGAAGTCCCCCCGCCAGTCAGCCTTCAGGGCGCGATCGTAGAGAGCGAGGATTTCGCCGGACGGCGGCTGCGTCGCCG
>JBGPED010000040.1:0-17312 GCA_041482595.1 Acidobacteriota bacterium | reverse complement strand
GTCCATCCGCTCGTAGGACCTTGGAATCTCCTCGCCGTACGCGGCTGCCAGGCGCGCGTCGTACAGCGGGTGGCCCGGATCGTAAAGTCGCCAGAGCATGTGACCGACTCGATCGGTGAAATCGAAGACCTGCACGTACAGACGATCATCGCCTCTTTCCAGGAAGCGCTCCATCAGCTGCTGCTGCTTCGCGGCCGTGAATTCCATGTCCTCCAGGAAATGCCGCTCGTCCGTCAGGCCGGAGGGCAGGGACCAGGTGTCGATCGGCCAGCCCAGCGTCTTGAACAGGCCGAACTCCTTCACCAGCTCGCGCGCGAACGACCGGGGCCCGGTGAACGGCACCGGCTGGCACTCGGGATGGAAATTCAGCGGCGAGGCGTAGAGCCTCAGCTCGGGCGACAGCGACAGAAGCTTGAAGCGGATGATCCCGCGAAGCCCCGCCACTCGATCGATGATCGGGTTCACATGAATCGGTGCTGTGAACCATTCGCTCCATTGCCCGACGCGCAGCGTCTGGCTGGCGCCCGCCACGTCGATGGTCACGTGTTCGTCGCGGGCCTCGATGTGGATGGGGACATCGAGGCGGCGCGGCACGCCGCGCGCCTGCAGGCGTTTCTCCATGTCGGCGCGAGCCGCCGAACGGGCCTGCCCCTCGAGGCCGCGCACCGCCTCGTCCAGGACGAAGTCGTAGAACGGCTGGTTCAACGGTCCGACGATAACGGTGTCGAGGGGCCCCCGCTTCGCGCCCAGATGCACGATCTCGACGCTGAACTGGTTGTCGGTCAGCGACAGCGACGGATCGGACGTGTAGAGCGACGGCGAACCGATGCGGCCGCGCATGTCGGGCACTCCCAGGCCGGAGAGCATCCACTCGTCGTGGTGCTCCTCCGCCGGGAAGGTCGTGGGGACATTGATCACCCTCACCCTGAGCCCGGCGTCCGCCGTGGCGGTCCAGAACGGCAACCCTTTGCGGGGGTTCGACGCGGTGGGAACCTCCTTCGGGAGATAGCGGAGCGAGAGGAACGCGGCTCCCGGGCCGCCGAAAGCACCCGCGACCAGCCCCAGGAGGAGCGCCCCGCGCGCGCGCGTGCGCAGGAGGAGCGAGGCGGCGAACACGAGAACCGCGGACAGCGCGGCGCCGATCGATCCCAATATCATCGCGTTGCGCTCTCCGAACAGGAGCGGCCTCCGCCCTGTCTTGATCATGGCGAACTCAGGAAGATACGTGCCCTCCGTGCGACGGAGAAAATCGAAAATCCCGGTCCGTCCCGGGTTGAGCCCGGTCGTGAATGTCGCCCAGGACACCGGGGTCTGCGGCGGGTTCGTGGGCCGCAACGGCGCGTAGAATCCCTGGTCGCGCAGTGCCTTGAGATGTGGCAGCCGGCCCTCCGTCATGTAGCGCTCGACCAGCGCCGCGTCGGCGCCGTCGAATCCGAGGATGACGACCCTGTCGTAAGCGGCTCCCTGGAGGAACGGCAGCGAAATCAACGCGATCAGGAGAGCGATCCTTTGTCTTTCTAATGCGGTCGCCGCTCGGGATCCTGGGACCAGGCGGAAGATCCTCCGGCAGGTCAATGAGATACCGCACGATTGATCACGCGCAAATTATAGGTTAAAAAGTGCGAGCCTTCAACGTTGATCCCCTGTCTCTCTTCCGCTAATATCTGCCGGCATATCTTGAGAGGCTGGGCTCTAACTTCCAATTTGCCTAGAATTTCCGAGGGGTGAACGGGTGATCGCCGCGCTCGCAGCGAAGCCGGAGAAGCTGGTCGTCGGCGTCATGTCCGGGACCTCGGCCGACGGTGTCGATGCGGCGCTGGTGCGCGTGCGCGGCAGCGGCGAGGGTCTCTCCTGGCGTCTCCTGCGGCACGAGACGCTGCATTACTCGGTGAAGGTCCGCGATCTGATCCTGCGCTGCTCGGAGCCCGGGAGCGGCGATACCGCCTCGCTCTGCCGTCTGAACGTCCTTCTGGGAGAACTGTTCGCGCGGGCGGTCACGCACGTCGCGGAGCGCGCGGGTCTCGATCCTCGATCCATCGATCTGATCGGCTCGCACGGCCAGACGGTGCAGAACCTGCCCGCGCCTGTGACCATCACGGGGATCCCCGTGCGTTCCAGCCTCCAGATCGGGGAGCCGGCGGTGATCGCGGAGAGGACCGGCATCACGACGGTGGCCAATTTCCGCGCCCGCGATCTGGCCGCCGGCGGACAGGGCTCGCCCCTCGTGTCCTACGTGGACTTTCTCCTGTTCCACAACCGATCCCGGGGACGGCTTGTGATCAACATCGGCGGGGTCGCGAGCCTCACGGCCATTCCGGCCAATGCGCCTCGCGATCGCGTTCTGGGCTTCGACACCGGTCCGGGCAACATGGTGATCGACGGGCTGGTCTCGCACCTGACCGGCGGGCGCGAGGCCTTCGATCACGGCGGGCGGTACGGGAGAAAGGGCAAGGTCGCGGACGAGCTCCTGGCTCGCCTTCTCGATCACCCCTACCTGCTCATCCCGCCACCCAAGTCCTGCGGACGCGAGGAGTTCGGCCGCCCCTTCCTGGAGAGCATCCTGAAGGAGAACACCGCGCTTCCCCCCAACGATCTGATCGCCACGGCCACGCGGTTCACCGCCGAGTCGATCGCCTTCGCCTGCCGCCGCTACGTCATGCCGCACAACGTGTACGAGGAAGCGATCGTGTCCGGAGGCGGGGCGCGCAATGACTACATGATGGAGCAGCTGCGGAGCGCCATCCCGGAGCTCTCCATCAAGGAGAGCGACGAATACGGACTGCCGGCCGCCGCCAAGGAGGCGGTCGCCTTCGCCCTCCTGGCCAACGAGGCGATCCACGGCGCACCGAACAACCTGCCCTCCGTCACGGGCGCCTCGCGACCGGTGGTCCTGGGCACGATCGTCTTCGGACGGGCACCGCAGTGAGCCGCGCGCCCCGCGGGTGGCCGGCGCGCGGCCGCCCCGCGGAGGCGGTCGGCGTCCTAGGCGAGCCGGCGGCCGAGGACCTGCTCCACGGCGCTGAGGGGGACGGCGCCGGAGCGGACGACCCGCGGCGGATCCGTTGTGAGATCGAGGACGGTCGAGGCGTGGCCGCCGCGCGTCGGGCCGCCGTCCAGGATGAGCGCCACCTCCCTCCCGAGCGCCTCCTGGACCTCCAGGGCGGTCATCGGCGCCGGCCGTCCCGAGCGGTTGGCGCTGGTCGCGACGATGGGGGCGCCGAAGGCCGCGGCCAGCGCCGAGGCCACCGGGTGCGACGAGATGCGGATCCCCACGGTCGGGCCGCCCCCCAGAAGGCGGGGTGGCAGGGTCGGCGACGCGGGCAGGACCAGGGTCAGGGCACCGGGCCAGAAGGCCGCAGCCAGCCGCTCGGCGGTCTCGGAAAATTCGCTGATGCACAGCTGCACCGCGGCGCGGTTCCCGGCGATCAGCGGGAGCGCCATGCGCTCCGGCCGCCCCTTGGCGGCGAAGATCCTCTCGACCGCCGCAGGGCTTCGCGGATCGGCGGCCAGACCGTAGAACGTCTCGGTCGGGTAGGCGACGAGTTTCGAGGCGCGCAGAAGCTCGGCGGCCCTGCCGATGACGACCGAAGAGGGGTGCTGCGGGTCGACGCTCTGGACCTGTGTCACGTACACGCCCCCCATCTGTGCGCAGTGTGGAGATGACTATATCCGATCCGGCTCTTCCCGACACGGGCCTTCGGACAGGCGGGACGGGGCGTTGAGCCGCGCCGCCCGCGAGCGCGCGATCGACAGCCCGCAGAATCCGGCGGTGAAGCGGGCCCGCGCCCTGGAGCGTGACCGGGACCTGAGGGAGCGTGAATGCACTTACATCGCCTGGGGCCTGCACCTCGCGCAGGAGGCCCTGCGGACCCGGGCCCCGCTCCGGCAGATCTTCATCACGCCGGCCTTCCTGGGGTCCCCGGATGGGCGGGAACTCCTGCGCGGCCTGGGCGAGACCGGCGCGCCGATCGTGCACACCACGCCGCGGGTCCTGGAGTCGATCGCCGAAGGAAGCGGCGACCAGGGCATTCTCCTCCTGTGCTCGCGTCCCGCCCTCGAACCAAAGGCACTCCTCCGTCCGGGGACCTCCCTCGTCGTGGCCCTGCACGGCGTGCAGGATCCCGGGAATGTCGGCTCGATCCTGAGGAGCGGCCTCGCCCTCGGCGTTTCCGCCCTGATCGCGCTCCCGGGTTGCGCCGATCCGTTCGGGAGTCGCGCCGTACGGGCCGGGATGGGAGCGCAGTTTTCCCTGCCCGTGGCCGCCGCCGGGGTCCGCCCGTTCCTCGATCTCCTGGGGCCGGCGCGGCTCCAGCTGGTCGCGGCCGACCGCGCGGCCACGGACACGCCGCCGGAAGTCGATCTGAGCCTCCCGACCGTCCTCCTCCTGGGAAGCGAGGCGGCCGGCCTGCCCGACGATCTCCTTCGCGCCGCGCAGCGCCGGGTGCGCGTTCCAATGGCGCGCGGCGTCGAGTCCCTGAACGTGCACGCCGCGGCCGCAGCACTCCTCTACGAGGCCGCGCGCCAGCGCGACTTCCGCTACCGATCGTGAGCGTTCAGGGGTTCCTGGAGTCCTGGCTTTTGCCCCGGCCCGGGGCGTGTCGCGATGCCGAGGCCTGCTGATCGCGCGAGAGCGGCAGGGTGAAGGTGAACACCGATCCTTGTCCGACCTGGCTCGTGACCCTGATCGTGCACCCGTGCAGGCGAAGGATGTCGCGCACGATGGAGAGCCCGATCCCGGTCCCTTCGTACTTCCGGCGGGGCGTCGAATCAACCTGGTAGAAGCGCTCGAAGATCTTCTCGAGCGCGTCCTGGGGAATGCCGACACCCGTGTCGGCGACGTCCACCTCGAGGAACCCTCCCCCGCCCTTGCGCGCGGTGAGGGTGATCCGTCCCCCCTCCGTGTTGAATTTGACCGCGTTGGTCAGGAGATTGACCAGCACCTGCCCGATCTTCACACGGTCACCGCGCACCACGAGCTCATCGGTCTCGTACTCCGTCGTGACCGAGAGGTTCTTCTTCCGCATGCGCTCGCCGACCATCTCGATTGCCTCGTCGACGATCTGCCAGAGCGGGACGTCCTCCAGGTGAAGCTGCGTGTCGCCCTTTTCGATGCGTGAAAACGACAGCAGGTTGTCGATCATCTCGATCAGCCTGTCGATGTTCTTGAGCGCCACGCCCAGTCCGCGCTCCTGCTCCGGCGTGAGGGGACCGAGGCGCCGCTTCAGGATCATCTCGGTGTAGCCCTTGATCGACACGAGGGGAGTGTGCAGCTCGTGCGACACGTTCGCCAGGAGGCTGGACTTCATCTCGTCCAATGACCGGAGCTCGGCGTTCAGTTTCATGAGCTGCTCGTTGCGCTCCGCCAGCTCCTTCTGCGCCGACGCCAGCCCGCGGTGGGCGGCCTCGATCTCAGCCTTGGCCCGCGACAGCTCCTCGATGGTCCTGCGCAGCTCCCTCTCGCCGTCGACTCGCCGGGTGACGTCCCGCGCCGTCACGATCACGCCCGGGCGGTCGGCGGTCGCGCCCACGACCCGGCCCGCCAAAAGGTCGACGAGCGCGCGCGGGTCCTTGATCTCCAGTCCGTCGAGGCGCGCCTCGCCCCCCGCCTTCGCCTCCCGCAGGAACGCCTCCAGCGCCGCCGCGTCGGAGCGCGCTCCGAGCCGCTCCACGATCTCCCCGGCCGGCCGGCCGATGAGGTCGTCCGCGGCGACCCCCCACAGCTCGCAGAAGGCGCGGTTGGCGACGGTGGGCCGGAGCTCCCCGCCGGCTGCCTCCAGGACCAGGATGCCGTCGCCGGTCGACTCCAGCGTGGCCTGCAGGCGCGCCTGGCTCTCGGCCAGGGCCCGCTCGAACCGCGCCCGGTCGCTGACGTCGGTCACCGTGCCCACCAGCGCCGCGCGCCCCTGGAACTCGGCGCGGGCCCAGGCGAGCCGCACCTCGAGAGGCCGCGGCCCGCGGGACGAGAGCAGGCAGCGGACCTCCCCCGCCGTTTCAGCCCCCGAACGGGCGTGCCGCAGCACCTCGAGAACGCGGAGAAGGTCGTGGGAGTGGACCAGCCGCGTCAGGGGCGAGTCACGGAGCGCCTCGCGTTCCGTCCCGACCATCCGGGCCAGGGCGGCGTTGGCGTACACGATCCGGTCGTCCTGGAGGATGAAGACGCCGTCGCCCATTCCCTCGACCAGGCTTCGGTAGCGCTCCTCCGAATCGCGCAGGCGAGCGTGCAGCTCCTGGTCCGAGGTGAGATCGCGCGCCGCCAGGAGCATCGACGAACCGTCTCCGGCCGCTCCGGCGATGGACACCTGCGCCGCGAAGACGGTCCCGTCCCGGCGTTGCAGGCGGACGGCCTCGGACAACCCGGCCTCGCGCAGAGAACGCCGCGCGAGCTTCGGCAGGATGCGGTCCCACTCGCCCGGGGCGAACAGGGCCTCGACGTGCCGCCCGGCGACCTCCTCCACCGCCCAGCCCAGGAGATGCACGGCGCCACGGCTGAAGAAGGTCACGCCCCAGTCGGCGTCCGTCCCGATCAGCGCGAGGTCAGGGGGCCCGGCCGCAAACCCCTCGATGTCGGCGGAGCGCTTCTCGGTGTCGTGCAGACGGGCCCGCAGGTCCGCCAGCAGATGGTTCAATTCGGAAGTGAGGGGACGCAGCTCCGGCTCGGCCTCGGCGGGCAGGACGCCGACCAGAGGATGGCGGCGCAGCTCTTCCAGGTGTTCCGTGACGCGGCGGACCGAGCGGCGCAGGAGGCCCACGGTGAGGACCGCGAGCGCCACCGCGACGACCCCCGCCACGGTCGCGACCGCCGCCAGGACGTAAGTCGCAACCTCGTACGACATCCCCATGAAGTCTCCTGCCGCAACCGCCGCGCCGCAAGGGCCGGCTCGCGGCCCGCGCTAGGCCGATCCCTTTCCGCCCCGCGCGAGCACGGGAAAGGCCGGCGCCGGGCGGGCGAAATAGAACCCCTGCCCGTAGCGCACGCCGCACGCCCGCAGAGCCTGGTACTCTTCCGCGGTCTCGATGCCCTCGGCGATGACCCGCGTGCGTGTCCGGGACGCGACCTGGAGCAGGGAATGCACCAGGTCCTGCTTGATCAGGCTCTGGTGGAGGTTCTTGATGAGAGAGATGTCGATCTTCAGGAAGTCCGCCGGTATCTCGGAGATCGTCTGCAGCGAGGAGTAGCCGGTCCCGACGTCGTCGATGGCGACCAGAAAACCGATCCTGCGCAGGCGCTCCAGCTCGCGCCCGAACGATTCGAAGTCCTCGATGGCGGTACGTTCCGTGATCTCCAGCACCAGGTTGTGCGGCCGGAGCGCCACCTCCTCGAGCACCGCCGCCAGATTCCGCTCGATCAGGCCCGGTGTCCCCAGGGTCTCGGGCAGGGAATTCAGGAACAGCTTCTTGTCCGGATCGAAGCCGCGCGCGCCGCGCAACGCCCTCTGGCCGCACAGGGCGTCCAGCTCGCCCGAAAGGTGGCTGGCGTCGGACACGGTGAACAACGCCTTGGGCACCGCGAAGGCCGTGTTCTCCGGGCCGCGCGTCAGAGCCTCGTAACCCATGATCGCATCGAGGTCCATGTCCACGATCGGCTGGTAATGCGTGGTCAGGAGCCCTTCGTCCATGATGGTCCGCAGCTCAGCCGCCCTCTGACCCTGGACCCGATCCGCGTCGCGCAGCGTCATGCCGCGCGCCTCGCGGACCCCCTGGTGGACCATCCTCTCGAACCGTGCGGCCGGGTTCGGGCAGACCAGGGAGTAGCCGATCGAACAATCGATGGCCGGCGGGGTCGGGGCCCAGGCCGCTTCGGCCAGTCGGATTTCGAGGTGGACGGCGAGGGCGGCGCAGGCGTCGGCCAGGTCCGCGACCCCCACCTTCCGCCCGCCCGGTCCTTCCTTGAGGAACAGCGTGAAGGCGTTGCCGTACACGCCTTCGAGGGAGACCAGCGTGCTCTCCGGGTAGATCCGGCCCTTGAGCGATTTCAGCTGCGCGGCCACGCCCGTCAGAAATCGGTCGCCGACCTCCCAGCCGTACGTCTGCTCCAGGGCTCCGAACGCCGGGAACTCCACCACGATCACCCCCAGGCGCAGCCCGGCGCATTGCATCTCCAGCTGGTCGAGGTGCAGATTGTAGGAGTACAGGCTGGTGACCGGGTCGAAAAGGGCGCTCTTGAGCCGCAGGAAGCCGGTGCGGAGGCGCCGCGTCTCGTCGGCCTGGCGTTCCGCCCGGGGATCGGTCGCCGGCTTCACGCCGGCACCCGTTTCTCGAGAGAATCGAAGATGCGCCGCACGCGCCGCAGGAGATCCTCCGTCGAGAACGGCTTGATGATGTAGTCGAAGGCCCCCTCCTGGATGCCGTGGAGCCTGTCACGCACTTCCATCTTGATAGAGAACATCGCCACCGGGATCGACGTCGTCCTCTCGTCCACCTTCAGCATGCGCAGCACCTGCCATCCGTCCATGTCCGGCATGTTGATGTCCAGGAGGATCAGATCGGGACGGGACTGCTCGAGAGTCCGCAGCGCCTCGGGACCCGAGCGGGCCGGCAGGACGCGGTAGCCGCCCCCTTCGAGCGCCAGACGCGTCACGTCCAGGATATCGACGTCGTCATCCACCACCATCACGGTCTGGGGCATCGGCTCTCCGCCGTCGGCTCAGGATCGCCCGCGATCCCCGGACGCCGGGTCGCGGGGCGGATCCGTCTCAACGACCGCTTCGTTCGCGTACATATCGATGTGTCTCTCGTCACGCGGATCGATCTCGATGAAGCGCACGCCCACTCCCGGGATGAGGTGCGAGTCGGGATCCCGCGTCACCTGGCGCACCACGACCCCCTGCGCGCGGACCTGCCGCTGACCGTCGGGTCCCGGCAATCGCAGCGACACCCCGATGCGCTGGTCCATCGGGAGAGGCTCGGGCAGGGCGAGGAACAGACCGGTGCGGCTGATGTCCTTCAGGCGGCCCCGTATCGGACCGGACGGGCCGGCGACCTGGACCCATCCCCTGACGCTTCGCCTCAGCCCCTCGCGGTGCGCCAGCCGGCCGAGAGACGAAAGCGCCAGCTCCAACGCCCCGGGTTCGAGCGGCCGCGTCAGGGTGACGTCCGCCCCGGCCTCGCAGCACGCCTTCACATCCTCCCTCCGGGTCACGATCAGGACCGGGATCGCGCGCAGGGACGGATCGGCCTTGAGCGCGCGCACGCATCCCGGGCCGTCCAGATCGGGTCTCTGCGAGTCGAGGAGAATGAGGCTGGGAGCGACGTCCGTCGCCTTGCGGATGATGTCGGAACCGTCGTGGGCGCGCAGGATCTCGCACCCCAGGCGCCGCAGGAACGACGCTTCGAGCATCCTGAACAGGCCGGCGTCGTCGACCATCAGCACCCGGGACATCGGTCGCCGCATCGTGGGCCCGTCGAGAAGAGGCATGCGTCGGGAGAGGAACAATTCCGGGAACAACCGCACGGGTCGCGGATTACGGGCGGACGATACCATAGTCCCATCGGCGCGATCAAGAATCCGGTCGCCCCGGCGGCGCGCCGCGCGGCACGTCCATCGGGAGATTGATCCCAGGGCGCGCCGTCTCAGTTCTGCGCGCCCGGCTCGGAGGCCGGCTCGCCTGTCTGCGACCCGCCCGCGGCGGGCGTCGCGGGACCGCGCTCCGCCGCCCCTCTGAGCGGAATCCCCAGACGCTTCATCTTCTCGATCAGGGTCGTCCGCTTGATCTTCAGGAGCTCCGCCGCCCGCGTCTTCACCCAGCCGGCGTGCTCCAGGGCCTGGTAAAGCATCCGCTGCTCGTAGTTGGCGAGGACCTCGTCCAGCGAGAAGCCGTCCCCGCCGACGTGCAGGACCGGCATTTCCACGAGTCCTTCGTCCAGGATCTCCCGCGGCAGGTCCTCGGGCCCCAGCTCGAGCTTGCCGAAGGAGAGGGCCACCGCCCGCTCGATGACGTTTTCCAGTTGCCGCACGTTTCCGGGCCACGAGAAGTCCGCCAGCGCCTTCATCGCCTCCGGCGTGAAGCGCTTGGCGGGCACGTTCATGTCGCGGCAATACTTGGTGAGGAAGTGCTGGATCAGGAGCGGGACGTCCTCGCGCCGCTCCCGCAGCGAGGGGAGCTGCATGTGAATCACGTTCAGCCGATAGTAGAGGTCCTCGCGGAACTTTCCCTCTTCCATCATCGTCTTCAAATTGATGTTGGTCGCCGCGATGATGCGCACGTCCACCTGGACTTTCCTGATGCCGCCGAGAGGGAGGAACTCCCTCTCCTGGAGGACGCGCAGCAGCTTGATCTGGAGGCTCATGCTCATATTGCCGATCTCGTCCAGGAAGAGAGTGCCGGTGTCCGCCGCCTCGAACCGCCCCGGCCGGTCGGCCACCGCGTCGGTGAACGCCCCCTTGACGTGGCCGAACAGCTCGTCCTCGAGCAGCGTGTCCGGGATGCCGCCGCAGTTCACCGAAACGAACGGTCGATTGCGGCGGTCGCCATTGAAGTGCAGCGCCCGCGCCACCAGCTCCTTGCCCGTTCCGCTCGCGCCGGTGATCAGCACCGTGCTGCGGCTCGAGGCCACCTGCTCGATCAGCACGAAGATGCGACGCATCACCGGGCTCTGCCCGATGATGTTGTGCACCCCGTAGGTCGTCTCCAGCTGCCGCCTCAGATAAACATTCTCGCGCCGCAGGTGACTGCGCTCCAGCGCCTTGCCGACGACGAGGTGGACCTCCTCCATGCGGAACGGCTTCACGATGTAGTCCATAGCACCCATCTTCATCGCCTTGATCGCCGTTTCCACCGAGGCATAGCCGGTGATCATGACGACCGGCATCTCCGGCCGCAGGGCCGTGATCTCCTTCAGGACCTCCATGCCGTCGACGCGCGGCAGCACCATGTCGAGGATGACCAGGTCGAATGTCTCCTCGCGTACCGCCATGGCCGTCTTTTCGCCCGACTCCGCGGAGGAGATCCGGTATCCGGCCTCGGAGAGCGACTGGCCGAGGACCTGCCTCACCCCCTCGTCGTCATCCACAATCAGGATCTTTTCCTTCACGCTGCCCTCCTCCGTCCGCTATCGCGCAAGGGAGCAGCAAGGCCTGTGCCAGCGCGCCGACGCCCCGGGAGCGTCGTGGAACGTCCTGCGGAGAAAGAGGAAAGCGGCTGCCCGCGGATGGACCCGTCAGAAAGGTGACACAAATCGTCAACTCGACGGAAAAAAAGCGTCAATCGATCGACTGCCTGTCAAGGGATCGTGCCGCTCCGCGGGGCCGCGGCCGGGCGAGTGTCAATGTGACGATGGACGGTTTTTCGGTGAAAGCCCCGCGACCCTGGCGCGGCCGCGGACGGTCGACCCCGGGGTGACGTCGAGGATCGGTGTGTCCATCTCTCCCTCGAACGCTCCGGTCGCGGAAAGACTGACGCGCGTCGAGGCGCTCATCCGCCCGTGAGCTTCCCCCGCGAGGTCGACACTGTGCGCCTGCACGTCGGCCTCGATCCGCCCGCCGCCCCTCACGATCAGGCCGCCGCGGATCGCGATCGTGCCCTTGACGTCCCCGTGCACGACGACCGGCCCCTCACCGGACAACCGGCCCACCACCCGGGTGCGCCGGCCGATCACCGTGCGACCACCCCCGAGAAGCCCCGGGATCTCGAGAGGCACGGGCCCTCTTTCGGGCTCGATGCCGGTGCGGGTACGCTTGCGAAACAGCATCGAACGGGTCCTCAGGAGCTCGGCCCTCGGAAGGGAGGGCGGGAAAATCCTGGAGCGGGCAGCGGGAATCGAACCCGCGACACCGAGCTTGGGAAGCTCGTACTCTACCAGCTGAGCTATGCCCGCCCCTGGCGGATTGAATCTAGCACCGGCTCTCGGACCGTGTCAACGATTCCGCGGTGATCAGAGCGCGGCGCGGATGAAGCCGCCTCCCAGGACGAGGTCGTCGCGGTACAGCACGACCGCCTGTCCGGGGGTGATGGCCCGCTGCGGATCCCGGAAGGTCATGCGCGCGCACCCCCCCGGCAGCCGCTCCACCGTGACATCCGCCCCCTTGTGGGTCGAGCGGATGCGGGCGACGGCGTCGATGGACGCTCCGGGCTCCTCGATCGACACCCAGTTCATCCGCTCGGCGATCAGGGCCCGGCGGTACTGCTCCTCGTCGCCGCCGACGACGACCCGGTTGGACGCCGGGTCCAGCGCGATTACGTAAAGCGGCCGACCGGAGGCGATCCCGAGCCCGCGGCGCTGGCCCACGGTGTAGGATCCGAGACCCGCGTGCCGGCCGACGACCCCGCCCTTCGAGTCGACGATGTCGCCCGGGCGGCCCGTGTCCCCCGCTTCCCGGCGCACGAACTCCCGGTAGTCCCCGTCCGGCACGAAGCAGATATCCTGGCTGTCCGGTTTGTCGGCGTTTGGAAGCCCGCGCCGGGAGGCGATCGCCCTGACCTCCGACTTGCGCATCCCGCCCAGGGGAAAAACCGCCATCCCGAGCTGCTCCTGGTCGAGATCGAAGAGGAAGTAGGACTGGTCCCGATCGGGGTCGGCCGCCTTCATGAGCTGGCGGCGGCCGGTCCTGGAATCGCGCCCGGTGCGGGCGTAGTGACCTGTCGCCACGGTGGCCGAGCCGAGGGCCAGGGCCCGCTCCGCGAGGTGGCGGAACTTGGGGCCGCTGTTGCACTGCACGCAGGGGACCGGCGTCCTCCCGGCGCGGTACTCGGACAGAAAGTTGCCGATGACCTCGGTGCGGAACTCCTCCTCCAGGTTGAGAACGTAATACGGAATCCCCAGACGATCAGCGACGGCCCGCGCGTCCTGCAGATCGCGCGGCGAGCAGCAACGACCGTAGGCGGGCCGTCCATCGCGACTCCGGTCGTAGAGCTGCATCGACAGACCCACGACCTCCCCGCCCGCCTCCTTGAGCAGGAGCGCCGCCACGGACGAATCCACACCGCCGCTCATGGCGACCACCGTCCGCTCCGCGGCCCGTGCCGTCACTCGAGGTTTTCCAGGTCGGTCGTCGTATCCGTCATGATGAGCATCAGCCGGGTCCCGCCCACGCGAAACTCGGCGCGGTTGTCGATCTCGGTCTGCGAGACCTTCACGTCGTTGACGAAGGTTCCGTTGGTGCTGCCGAGATCCTTGAGAACGACCCGCCCCGCGTGCACCTCGATGGCGGCGTGCTGCCGCGACACCTCGGTGTCGTTGAGGACGATGTCGGCGTCTCCCCGTCCGAGGATGATCCGCGGCTTTTCCACCAGGAAGATGCGGCCGCTGTCCTTCCCCTGCAGGACCGCGAGCGACAGTCGCCTGTCACCCGGCATGGACAGGTCGCCCTGCGGGACCTTGCTTCTCTTCGAGAGGAGGTTGGCG
Source organism: Acidobacteriota bacterium (assembly GCA_041482595.1). Taxonomy (GTDB): domain Bacteria; phylum Acidobacteriota; class Polarisedimenticolia; order Gp22-AA2; family Gp22-AA2; genus Gp22-AA3. The sequence continues at coordinate 3,971 of JBGPED010000040.1, read as the reverse complement.
TCGTGGTCGAGACGGGTCGTCTGATCGCCCGGGTCGGCCGCGGCCACCGTGATGGTCGTCGAGCAGTGCGGGCAGCGCAGTCTCGCCGACGGGCGCCCCCCGAGCTTGGCGAGGTCGAAGTTGTAGCGTCTCGAGCAGCCGCTGCACGTGACGATCATCCCCGACCCCGCCCGGCCCCGCGGGCCGCGGCCGATCGGGCCCGCTCGACCACCCGCTCCAGGGTTCCGACGAAGATCGCGATCTCCTCCCGCGTGTTCGACGGACCGAGGCTGACACGGATGGACGCGCCCGCCTCGTCCACGAGCCCCATTGCCAGGAGCACGTGCGACCTCCTGATCGTCCCGGCGGAGCAGGCGGCCCCGGAAGAGACGGCGATTCCCTCGAGGTCGAGCGCGAAGACCACGGCCTCGGCCGCGACCCCTTCGAACGCAAGACTCGAGGTGTTCGGGACCCGGGGCGAGCCGCCACCGTTGACGCTTGATCCCGGCACCCGGCGGAGCACCTCGCGCTCCATGAGATCGCGCAGCTCCGCAACGCGGGCGCCCCGCTCCGCCAGCGCCCCCTGCGCCGCCGCGGCGGCCGCCCCCAGCCCCGCGATCGCCGCCACGTTCTCCGTGCCCGGCCTGCGGTTGATCTCCTGCCCTCCGCCCCGCAGGTGCGGCCGCAAGGCCAGGCCGCGGTGGACGTACAGGGCTCCCACTCCCTGTGGCGCGCCGAACTTGTGGCCGGCGAGCGACAGCAGGTGAACCTGAAGCTCACGCACGTCGACCGGCGTCTTTCCCGCGGCCTGCGAAGCGTCGCAGTGCACCAGGACGCCGCGACCCGCCAGATGGTCACCGACTTCCGCGACCGGCTGCAAGGTTCCGATCTCGTTGTTCGCCAGCATCAGCGACACGAGCGCCGTCCCTTCCGAGGCCGCCTCCAGGACGGCTCGGGGCTCGACGACACCGTCGCGCGTCGGCCGCACGTGCGTCACGTCCAGCCCCCGCAGTCCCAGGTCCTCGATCGGGCCCAGCACGGAAGGATGCTCGATGGCGGACGTCACGACATGCCGCGCCGACCCGGCAAAAAGACCTGATGCCCCGTAGATCGCCAGGTTGTTCGACTCGGTCCCGCCGGAGGTCAGGACGATGTCCTCGGGGCAGGCGCCGATGAGCCGCGCCACGTCCTCGCGGGCCGCTTCGACGACACGGCGCGCCGCGCGTCCGCAGGCGTGCGGGCTCGACGGGTTCCAAGGACCGTCGTCCATGGCGCGCAGCATCGCCTCGCGTGCCTCGGGACAGAGCGGGCTCGTGGCGTTGTGATCGAGGTAAATCCCGGGCATCGGGCCAACCTAGCACAAGCGCGCCGTCCTTGACAATATTGCGGAGTATGCTAGATTTCGGTCTTCCGCGCTCCGGCCAACCCGCTGGCGGCCAACGAAATACATCGATCCCGGGAGCCATGGAACCGCTCGACCTGAAGAACACCCTCAATTTGCCGCGCACCGAATTCCCGATGAAGGCGGACCTTCCGCGCCGCGAGCCGGCGATGCTCGAGCGGTGGGACCGACTGGACGTCTACGCCGCCCTCCGCCGCGCCCGGAGCGGGCGGTCGCGCTACATTCTTCACGACGGGCCGCCGTACGCGAACGGCCACATTCACCTGGGACAGACGCTCAACAAGATCCTGAAGGACTTCGTGGTGAAGTCGCGCTCCATGATGGGATTCGACGCGCCGTACGTCCCGGGATGGGACTGCCACGGGCTGCCGATCGAGCACCAGGTCGACAAGGACCTGGGCCCGAAAAAAGCCTCCCTGACGCCGCCGCAGATCCGCGCCGCCTGCCGCGCCTACGCCGAAAAGTACGTGGCGATCCAGCGCGAGGAGTTCCGCCGGCTGGGCGTCTTCGGTGAGTGGCAGGCTCCGTATCTGACCATGAGCCCCGCGTACGAAGGCACGATCGTCCGGCAGGTCGGACGCTTCGCCGAGCACGGCAACATCTACCGCGACAAGCGGTCGGTGCACTGGTGTCCGCGCGACGCCACCGCTTTGGCCGAGGCCGAGGTGGAATACGAGGATCACGTTTCTCCGTCCATCTACGTCCGCTTCCCGCTCGACCCGGCCTCCCTCGTGAAGCGCTTCCCGCCCCTGGCGGGGCGCAAGGTGTCGGTCCTGATCTGGACGACGACCCCCTGGACCCTGCCGGCCAACGTGGCGATCGCCCTCCATCCGGCCTTCATCTACCAGTTCGTCGACGTCGGGGACGAGGTGCTGTTCCTCGCGTCCGATCTCGTCCCGGCGGTCCTGGCCCTCAAGGGCCTCCGTCACCGGGGGATCCTCGGAGAGGTGAAGGGACGGGACATGGAGGGGGCCGGTCCTGCGAGGGCACCGTACCCGTTCGCCTCCAAGGGGCTCTCGCGTCTCGTCCTCGGCGACTACGTGACGCGCGACACCGGCACCGGCGCGGTCCACACGGCCCCGGGCCACGGGATGGACGACTTCCTGACCGGCCGCAGGTACGGCCTGCCGATCTTCTCCCCCGTCGACGACCGGGGTCGATTCACGAAGGAGGTCGGCCCCTGGGCGGGCCAGAGCGTGTTCGACGCCAACGCGGCGCTCCTCAAGGACCTTGAGGAGCGCGGTCTTCTGTTCCACGCCGCCACGATCACCCACAGCTACCCGCACTGCTGGCGCTGCAAGGGACCGATCCTCTTCCGCGCCACCGAGCAGTGGTGGATCGCCCTCGACCACGGCGACCTGCGCCGCCGCTGCCTGGACGCGATCCGCGGCGTACGCTTCATCCCCGAGGGTGGCGCCCTGCGCATCGGCGGGATGATCGGCACGCGGCCCGACTGGTGCATCTCCCGCCAGAGGGTCTGGGGCGTGCCGCTGCCGTTCCCCTTCTGCGCCTCCTGCGGCCGTGAGATCGTCGACGCCGGGTTCATCGAGCGCACCGCCCGCCTGTTCCAGGAGCGCGGCAGCGACGCCTGGTTCGAACCGGAGCAGTTCAGAACACTCGCCACAGGCACCGCCTGCCCGCACTGCGGGGGGCGGGACCTTCAGGCCCGGAACGAGATCGTCGACGTCTGGTTTGAATCGGGGGTGTCGTACCTGGCCCTCCTCCGCGAGCGCGGCGATCTACCCTGGCCGAGCGACCTGTACCTGGAGGGGAGCGATCAGCACCGCGGCTGGTTCCACTCCTCCCTCATCATCGCGGTCAACGATCGGGGCGAGGCGCCTTACCGCAGCGTCCTGACGCACGGTTTCACCCTGGACGGCCAGGGCCGCAAAATGTCCAAGTCGCTCGGCAACGTCATCCCGCCGCAGGACGTCATCAAGCAGCACGGCGCCGACGTTCTGCGTCTGTGGGTCGCGACCGTGGACTTCCTCGAGGACATGCGTCTGTCCAGGGAGATCCTCGACCGCAATGCCGAGGCCTACCGGAAAATCCGCAACACGTGCCGGTATCTCCTCGGCAACCTGTACGATTTCGATCCCGGCCTGCACGCTGTCCTCCCCCGCGACATGGAGGAGATCGATCTCTGGATCCTGCGGCAGCTCAACCACGTGATCGAGCGGATGCGCTCATCGTACGAACGGTACGAGTTCCATCTTGCCACGCAGGCGATACATCGCTTCAGCACCGTCACCTTGAGCGCCTTGTATCTCGACGTCCTGAAAGACCGCCTTTACACCAGCCCTCCCGGCGACCGGTCCAGACGCTCGGCACAGACCGCCATGCGGATCATCCTCGACTCGCTGGCGCGGTTGATGGCGCCGGTGCTGTGTTTCACCGCGGATGAGGTGTGGCAGGCGCTCAGGGGCAGGCGCTCAGGGGATCCGATCGACGAATCGGTCCACACGCAGGAGTTCCCCGGCGCGCTGGACCTGCCACCGGACGACGGGATCGAGTCCCGCTTCGAGGGTCTCCTGGAAACACGCGAAGTCGTGCAGAAGGCGCTCGAAACGGCACGCTCCGAGGGACGCAT
>JBGPED010000039.1:0-17828 GCA_041482595.1 Acidobacteriota bacterium | reverse complement strand
CCCGAGCAGCGCCAGGGCCTTCGGGTGCTCGAACTGCAGGCCGATCTCGCTCAGGACCTCGAACGCCTCGTCGATGATCCGGTCGATGAACTCCTCGGAGAGCATCTGGACCCGGGGCCTGAAGGTGGGCAGCAGACTCACGATGCGTTCTCCCGCGATACGGCGGCCCGGGGGCGCGGCTCGAGCGCCCGCCGAACGCCGGCAATGAACTCCGGCGTCGTGCCGCAGCAGCCACCGAGGACGTTCACCCCCAGGCCGGCGATGGCCCTTGCGTCCGTCACGAATTCTTCGATCGTCTGCTTGTAGACCATCGTCTCCTTCTCGAGCATCGGCTTGCCCCGGTTCGGCTGCACGATGATCGGCAGATCGGTGTTGTCCCGCAGGAGGCTGGCCAGCTCGATGAACACCGGGCTGCCGTGCGAACAGTTGCTGCCGACGATGTCGGCGCCGTTGTCCTCCAGGACCTCGAGGCAGCGGGGCACCGTCTCCCCCATGAGGGTGTAGAAGCCGCGCGGGTTCCTGTCGTATGTCATGCAGACCGACACCGGAACGTCGGAGACCTTCCGGGCCGCCCGCAGGGCGCACAGGGCCTCTTCGAGCGAGTACATCGTCTCGATCGAGATCAGATCGACGCCCCCCTCCACCAGGCCCTGGATCTGCGCCTCGAAGGAGGCGTCGAACTCTTCCGTCGTGTACTCACCCATCGGTTTCATGAACTTGCCGATCGGTCCGACGTCGCCGGCGGCGTAGCTCCCCTCGGGGCAGATCGCCCGCAGCGCCTTCGCGGCCAGGTAGTTGGCCTCGTAGGTGCGGTCCTGCAGATCGCGCTCGGACAGCTTGATCGGCGTGCCGCCGAACGTGTTGGTCTGCACCACGTCCGACCCCGCGTCGTAGTAAGCGCGGTACACGGCGTCGACCGTCTCCGGCTTCTCCCAGTTCCACACCTCGGGTGACTCGCCGTCGAGAAGACCCGCCGCGAACAGCATCGTCCCCATGCCGCCGTCGTAGAGGACCAGGCGTTCTTTCACCAGCTGGCGGAAATCCGGCTTCATCGTCTCCATCCCGACATGTGAAACATCGTGGGCGCCGAGCGGATATTGTAGCGCAGGCCGCGCCGCGCGGAGAAGCGCTCGCGCCGCCTCCGCTCACTCCACGGCCGCTTCCGGCAGGGACGGAAGGGGCGCGTCCACCGGGCCGACGCGGTCGACCTCCTCCGAGGTCGAGGCCAGGACGAACGCCGCTCCGATGATCAGCGCGGCCCCGGCCCACTGCGCCCCCCGCAGCCTCTCGCCGAGGAAGATCGCCGCCAGGAGAAGGGTGCCGATCGGCTCGAAGGTGCTCAGGACCGAGGCGACCTGCGGCCCGACCCTCTTCAGCCCGGCCACGAACAGGACGAAGCCGAAGACGGTCGCCGACAGGACGATTCCGAGGACGCTCCCCCACGCCTCGGCACCGCGCGGCACGAGGAACCCGCCGCCCTGGATCAGGGTCGCGGCGGAAAAGGCGAACGCCGCCCCGGTGATGATGTACGCCCCCGAGACCGCGCCGGGAATCCCGGGTGTCAGGCGGTGCATCCAGATCAGGAAGGCGGCGTACCAGAACCCCGAGAGCGTCGCAAGGATGGCGCCGCGCGCGTCCACCGCTCCGTCGATCGGCCCCGCGCACAGCCAGGTTCCGACGAGCGCCAGTGCTACCGCCAGAAGACGCGATCCCCTGGGGCGGCGGCGCGTGATCCCCCACAGCATCAGGGCCAGGAAGGCCGGGCACGTGTAGAGGAGCACTTCCGTCAGGCTCGCCGGGATGCGCTGCAGGGCCATGAAGAAGAGCACGGACTGCCCCGAAAAGCCGACAACACCCCACGCGACCAGCCCCAGCACCCGCGCCCGCGGCACCCGGACGACCGCCCGCCGGTACGGGGCTGTCAGGAGGACCCAGACCCACAGGATGACCGCCCCAAAAGCGAAGCGCGTGGCGAGAAGCGGCAAGAGCGGCAGACCCAGCGCGAGGGCGAACTTGCCGAAGATGGAGAGCATCGAGTAGCAGAACGCCGAGGCGATCACGAGAGCCAGACCGTAGAGTCCCGGCTGCTGAGCCCGGCTCTCACCGATGGATGTCACGGGCGCATTATACCGGCCGGCCCGGGGTGCCCGGCGCCCGCGTGCTAAGATGCCTTTCCGTGGAACGCTGGCGTTACGCGCCCCACGTCGCCGTGACCGCCCTGGCGGCGGGGTTGTACCTCCAGACTCTCCGGTTCGGCTTCGTCCTCGACGACAAGCACCTTATCGTCGACAACACCTTCGTGCGCGAGTCGTTCAGCCCGCTGCTCGCCTTCGCGCATCATTTCTGGCACGGCTCATCGGCCGCGGCCATCTACTACCGCCCCCTCGTGAATGCCAGTCTTGCCCTCAACGGCAGGCTCCTCGGCTGGGGACCCGCCGGGTTCCACCTGGGCAACGTCGTGCTTCACAGCCTCAACGCGGTCCTGGTCCTGCTGTTGTCGCGGCGCCTGGGCGCCGCCAGGTGGCCCGCTCTCGCCGCCGCAGCGCTCATGGCCGTCCACCCGGCCGCGTCGTGGGCGGTCGCGTCGATCGTCGCGCGCGTCGATATCCTCCCCGCGCTCTTCGTCCTTCTGGCCTGGTCGGCGTACGCGGGGCCCGCCGCCGGGGACGTCGGCGACCGGCTTCGGCTCTGGAAGCGCCCCCTGATCGTGGGGCTGCTCTTTCTGGGGGCCCTCCTGTCGAAGGAATCGGCCCTCGCCTTCCTGGTCGTCCCTGTCCTAGGCCTGCGACGGATGCGGGTGGACAGCATCGGCGTCACCCGCGCAGCTCCCGTGTGGGGCACGGCATCGGCACACGTTCTCGCGTGCGGCCTCGCCCTCGCCGCCTCGGTCGGCCTGCGCCGGTTCGCCGGGGTGGGATGGCTTCGGCGCTGGAACGGAATGGATCCATTCGTGAACCCCATGGCGGGGGTTGGCTTTCCCGGACGGGTGTACGACGCCCTGCGCCTCTCCGGCCGGTACCTCCTGTATCTTTTCGCTCCGGTGTGGTTTTCGGATCCGACCGACTACGCGGCGCCGCCCAGGATCGACGCCGGCGTCGTCCTGGCCGGACTGGGTCTCCTGGCCTGCACGGCGGGCCTCCTGGTCCTGTGGCTGCGCCGCGATCCTGTCGCCCTGCCCCTCGGGTTCTCCCTCGCCGCTTTCCTGCCGGCTTCCAATCTGCTCGTACCGATCGCGTCGATTTACGCATTGAACTTCCTGTACATGCCCCTTCTCGGCCTCTGCCTGGCGGCCGGCCTCTTGCTCACCAGGGTTCCGACACGATGGCGAGGTCCCGAGACCTCCGCGGACCGGCCGCCCGGGTGGCTCTGGGCGGCCCTTCCTCTTGCGGCGCTTCTGCTCGTGGCCTCCTCGCGGGAGGCGGCGATCTGGCGCGATGGCGTCGCGCTCGCCACGGCCTGGAGCGATCGCTTCCCCCATTACGCCTTCGCGCGAGGCAGCCTGGGGGTCGCCCTTCTGGACAGGGGAGATTCTCAAGCGGCGGTGCCGCCCCTGCGGCAGGCACTGTCCATCGACGACCGCAGCGCCGAAACCCGCTTCAATCTCGGTCTCGCGCTCCTGCTCACGGCGCGGAACAGGGAAGAATTGGAGGAGGCGCTGCGCTGGACGCGGTTGGCCCTGGACCTCGATCCCGGGTACGCCGCGGCGCGCGTGAACGCCGGCCACATCCTGCTCCGCCTGGATCGTCCCGCCGAGGCCGAAGCGGAGGCGCGCGCCGCCCTCGACCTCGCCCCGGGCCTGGCGGTGGCGCGGCTGAACCTGGCGGACGCGCTCTTCCGCCAGGCGCGGACCATCGAGGCCGGGGCCGAATTCCAGAGGCTCCTCTCCGACGACCCCGTCGATCCGCGCCTGCGCTCCGCCTATATTCTTTTCTTGATGCAGAGCGGCGACAGGGAGCGGGCGCGCGGCGTCGCGCAGGACGCCCGCAGAGATTTTCCCGGCATCGGCCTGTTCGACTTCTGCCTGGCTCGCATCGAGGCGGCGTCAGGAAAAAGAGACGAAGCCCTCGCCCTCCTCCGCTCGGCGATCGCCAAGGATCCTGAGGCGCGCCACTGGGTCGCGTCGGCCGATGAGTTCAAGATCCTCATGGGAGACGCCGATTTCGAGGAACTGGCGCGCCCATGATAGATTCCAGACGATGGCGACCGACGCGGGCGTGGGGCTGTCGACCGACGTGCAATCCGCCGGGGCGGCGCGCGCCGCGGCCCGCGGAGCGCTCGAGCGCAGCGGCGCCCCGTCCGCCGACTGGGCGGTGGTGTTCATCACGTCGCCGCACCGGCCGCACTTCGCGGCGATGCTGGCGGAGATCCAGAAAACGCTCGGGACCGATTTCGTGGCCGGCTGCAGCGCCTGGGGGGTGCTGACCGGAACGGAGGAGGTGGAGGGGCGGCCGGCGGTCGCCGTGCTGGCGGTGCGCTCCGACAGACTCACGGCCTCGACCTTTCTCGCCACGCTCGGGGAGGATGAGCCGGGCGGCGTGGCGCGCGAGGTCGCGCGGCAGGTGAAGGACCCGCGCGAGGGTCTCCTCGTCCTCCTGCCCGATCCGTCCGCGGCGCGGCCCGACCACCTGCTCGATGAGATCGGCCGCGCCATCCCGGGGTGCGAGGCCGTCGGGGCCACGTCCTCCGGCGACCCGGCGGTTCCCGGCACGTTCCAGTTCTACGGGCGGAACGTCGCGAGCAAGGCGCTCACGGGCCTGCATCTCGCGGGCGACCTGCGCCGCAGCATCGGGATCACGCAGGGATGCCAGCCGCTCGGCCCGCCCGCGCGCATCACCGCCGGCGCCGGCAACGTCATTCTCGAGCTGGACGGTCGTCCGGCACTCGAGGTGCTGCGGTCGCGCCTCCCGGGGCCGCTGGCCGGCGCTCTGGACCGGCTCGGGGGGCACCTGTTCGTGGGGCTGCCGCCCGATCCCGGGCAGGACGAGATTCTTCCCGGCGAGTACCTGGTCCGGCACCTCATGGGCATCGACGAAGGACGCGGTGCTCTGGTCGTGGGCGCCACGGTGCGCGCCGGTGAGCCGCTCTACATCGTCTTGCGCGAGGGACAGGCGGCGCGGGAGGACCTGAAGGAGATGCTGCAGAGGCTCGGCCGCGCCGCCGGGCGCACGGCGCGCTTTGGCTTCTATTTCAACTGCGCCGCGCGCGGCTCGTCGCTGTACGGCATGCCCGGGATCGACACGGCCTTCATCTCCTCCGTCCTCGGCGACCTGCCAATCATCGGCTTCTTCGGGAACGCCGAGATAGCACCGCTGCGCGGCCGGAACCGGCTGTTCACGTACACCGGCGTCCTGGCGCTCATCGGAGAGGGGGCGGCGGACGGCGTATAATTCCCGCGCCTCCCCCGGACGCACGGCCGGCCGACGACACGATGAAGATTCCCGCCATCCAGAAGGACATCGTCGCGCACCTCCGAACGCTGGGGCGCGCGGAGACGAGCCGCGCGCTCGCGACCCGCTTCCTGCGCATTGAGCACGCCGACGAGGAGACCTGCCGGCGGCTGCTCGCCCCGTTCCTCGCGACGGTGCCCGGCGTCGTGCATCGGCCGGAAGAGGGCTGGTCCCTGACCAGGGAGGCGCCGCGCCCCGCCGCCCCGGCGGGCGAAGCCGGCGACGCGGAGGTCGCGGGCGGGCCGGCGCGGGACGGCGGCGCGTCGCTGCGGGACTTCGTGGCGTTCGCCTCGGAGGGGACCGGGCCCGCCGGGAGCGGAGCCGTCGCCGTCGTGAGCCTCCTGCCGGTCCTTGCGGGCGAGGAATGCCAGGAGGAGATCTTCCCCGACTGGGCGCTCGACGACGATGCCCGCCCCCCGGAGGCGCGGCCCGGGAGCGGCCTGACCCCTCCCGTCCTGGAAGACATGATCCAGACGATCGGCGACCTGCCGATCGTCTGCCATCGCCTGACGCGCGAGGTCGAGCCGCTGCGGCGCCTGTGCGCCGAGGCGGGAATCGAGTTCCAGGCGCCCGTCATCTCGGCCGCCAAGCTGGGACACCTGCTCCTGGGGCTGAAGGCCAATCACGCCGCCGCGGATCTGGCGCAGGCCCTCGGTGTGGAAACGAGGGGGCCGGACGACTGCCGGGGCCGCGCGCGGATCGTGGCGGCGTCGTTCCTGCGCATGACGCCGCTTCTTGACGAGCGCGGCATCGACTCTCTCGCCGCTCTCCTCGAGTACCAGGACATGCCGTCGGTTCCCCTCGATCTGTCCGGATACGCCTTCACGGCCGAGGACCTGAAGGGATTGCCGGCCGGGCCCGGCGCGTACCGCTTCCTCGACCGCGAGGGGCGCGTGCTGTACGTGGGCAAGGCCAAGAGCCTGCGCGTTCGCGTCGCCTCGTACTTCACCCCTTCGGCGCGGGGGACCGCCAAGGGACGCGCCATCCTGGACCAGGTCCACCGGCTGCAGATCGACCCGGTCGCCTCGGAGCTGGAGGCGAACCTCCTGGAGGCGGCCCTGATCGCCGAGCACCGTCCAACGCTCAACCGCCAGTTCGACGTGCACGAGCGGCCGACGCCGTACGGCCCGCGTCTCAACCTGGTCGTCGTCCTCAGGGACGCCGCCGGCCCGGCGCCGGAGGGCCCGACCTGCACCTTCCACATCCTGCGCGGCGGCCGCTACGTGGAGCGGGTCGGCGGTGTCGGACCCGGGGCCTCTCCGTCGGCGGCCTCCTGGGCCAGGACCCGGGCGCTCATTGCCCGTCTCTACTTCCCGGAATCGCCGGAAGCCGGGCGGAAGACGCAGGCGGCGTCCGCGGGGGCGGGAGGGGACGACGACGGGGTGGACATCGACTGGCAGCTCGTCGCCTCGTTCCTGAGAAAGTTCCACGACGCGATCAACGTCCTCGACGTGGACGAGTGCGCCTCCCCCGAGGAGGCCGAAACGCGTCTGCGGGTCCTGGCAGTGTCCGCGGTCGGGTCGCCCGGCCGCACTCTGGCGCGCTGACCGCCCCGCCCCCCGGGTCGGTGCGCCGGCCCGGACGGGCCCTCAGTTGACGCGGTAGACCGGACTCTCGGGAGAGACTCCCTCGCCACGCACTTCGACGACCGTCGCCCCCGGATTCAACCGCCGGATGAGCTCGACGATCCGGTCGTCCCTCTGGATGAGAGCCACCAGGGCCGGCCTGCCGTTCAGCACCAGCCGCGGCGTGTCCTTCGGTCCGAGGAGCGCGGGCGGCCTGTCGCGCATCTCGAACAGATAGACCTGCGCCTCGACGGGATGGTCGTACGCGGGGAAGCCGCTGCCGTTGGCGACGAGGAGGAGGTCCGTTCCCGGCGGGGACGCGATCAGGACGCGCGCCGCCTGGCGGTAGGCCGCGTCGTGGTCGCGGGCGACCATGGGGTCGCTCCCCCAGACGACGAAATAGCGATAACCGGTCCAGCAGCCGATCAGAATGATGGCGACGACGGCTGCCGCCGCCGCGAGGCGGGCGCCGGAGCGCTGCTGCATCAGGTTGTATGCGGAATCGAGCGCGATCCCTCCCAGGAGAGCCACGGCCGGCAGGACGCCGCAGCTCCGCAGTCCGTGCGGCACCCCCTCGACCGACAGGATGTTCGGCAGGAGCATCACCGTCACCCAGGCGAAAAGCATGACCGCGAGGGGCCTCGAGTGCCTGCGAACGACCAGGACAAGACCGGCAAGGAACAACAGACCCGTGAGCGGGTCGAGCATCGGCGCGCCGCTCAGGTTGTGCCGGCGGTTGTCGTCGCCGTGGACGTGGAACATCAGGAGCGTCGCCTCCAGATTGCGCTCGAGATAGGCCGGCACCTCGCGGCCCGGAACCTTGGGACTGAAGACCGACAGGACGCGTCGCGGGTAGGTGAAGTGCTCGGGGTGGTGCAGGTAGTGCAGCAGCATGGGCAAAGCCACGACGAAGGCGGCCGCGGCGAACAGGCCGAACTTCCGGAGCGGGACGCTCCAGCCGCCGGCAGCCCTGGCCTGGGCGATGATGTACGGGGGCAGGAAGAGCGGGGCGAAGCGGACCGACGGATACACGTGCACGCCGAGACCGAACAGCGCCCCTCCCAGGAGGAGTCGCCAGGCACCGCCGTCTTTGCCAAGCCCCTCGACCAGGAAGCCGGCGGCATGGACCAGGAGGCACGGCAGGAGGACCGCCCGGAAGCCGCTGCGGCTCAGGAGCACGTGCCAGAACGACACCGCCAGCAACGCCGCCCCGAAGAGACCGGCCCGCTCCCGGCCGAAGGCGCGCCCCAGCCTGAAGACACCCCAGCAGGTCAGCACACCGAACAGCGCGCCGGGGGCGCGCACCGTCCAGTCGGACGCCCCCAGCAGGAGAAACACCAGGCCCATCAGGTCGGCGTACAGCCCTTCGTCGTAGGTGAAATGCAGCCGGGGGTGCCCGGAGGCGGCGCGCAGGGCGTCCGTGGCGGTGAGCGCGACGTCCCGGTAGTGAGCGGGCGGCAGATCCGAGAGAGCGTGGAATCGGAGGAACGCCGCCGCGACGAGGATCAGGATGAGCGGAGCGTGGCGCCTGAGGAAAACCATCCTGCCGATTATAGCGTCCGGAATGACAAACGCTTGACGCGGCCTGGATCACGGCCGGCCTTGCGTTCCGCCTTCCCTTTCCTATATTTGGCTCAGTCGGCCAGTCGAGGCCCGGGGGAGACATGCCACCGTCAGCGAAAATCCTTCTCGTGGACGACGACGCCACCGTCCTCGACCTGGTCCGCGAGACCCTCGAAGGATGCGGCTACACCATCGACACCGTCACCAACAGCCAGGACGCCATCTCCCGCGTCAAGGACGGCGGCTATTCGATGATCATCCTCGATCTCCTGCTGCCCGACATGAACGGCTTCATCCTGGCGCAGGAGATCAAGCGGATCGATCCCGGTCTTTCCGACCGGATCCTGTTCATCTCCGGCATCCTGTTCGGCCAGAGCACGGTCGACCATCTCGGCTCGGTCGGCGCGGGCTTTCTCAGCAAGCCCTTCCAGCTCGAATCCTTGATCGACGCCGTCGACAAGATCGCCAAGCGGCGCGTCGCCTAGGAGCGTGTCCGAAACGGACAACGCCACGGGCGGTGTCGCGTCCGCCCGTGGCGTTTTCCCGTGGAGGAGGGAGCGCTTCGCTCAGCCCCAGATGACCATCGCCCTCACCTCGCGTCGATCCCGACACCGGCGCGGCGCGCGTCCTGGACCAGCGTCTCCATCTGGTGGTCGAGAATCGCGATGCGCTTCTCGAGCTCCATGATGAGGGGCGCCACCCTGGTGCGGTAACCGAGGCGGGGCTCGAACGATCGCGTGCCCCCGGCGAAGGCCGATTCCGAGAAGTCCACGCGCTTCCGCTCGAGATTCAGCTCGAAGGCGAGCGAATCGCGGCCCAGTCTCAGGCTGTCGTAGGTGTCTTCGTACTGCGCGATCGTGTACTGCGACGGCTCCGGGGCGACGAAGGGAGGCAGCGTCGCCGCCGGCTCCTTCTGCACCGCCAGGGGGGGCAGCCGCCTGAGGTCTTCGTTGGTGTACGCCCCCGGAACTTCGAACTTCGCGAGATCCGCGTTCGTGTAGAGCTGCTGACCGAACGCGAGGACGGGCCACACGAGGCCCGCCAGAACAGCGGACACTTTCATCACGTCCTCCCGATGCGCCCGGCCGGGGCGACGGACCGCGAGACGCGTCCGTTGGCTCATCCCGGCCGGCCGGACCCAACCCGAATGGACCCGGCTTCGAGCTGTGGCGCTGAGTGCCGGTCATATACGGCGAGACCCGGGTCCGGGCAACGAGATTCTGCGCGGGACGATCTGCACGAACACCGCGCCCCGCGCGACCTCCACGGCAGCGTCAAGGAACCGTCGGGGAGAGAGGGGGTGGCGGAAAACCGCAGCCCTGCGTTGAAAGCACGGCCATCGACCGCTATAATGCCGGCTTCTTCGGAGCCGCCCACCGATGCCGCACTGCCCGAAACGACGTTTCCCCGGAATGCTCGCGGCCGTCATCGCGACCTGTGTCTCCGCCGCTGCCGCCGTCGCGGCTCCGGGGGTGCCCGAAACGAAGAGACTCGCCAACGGCATGGCCGTGGTCGTCCTCGAGGACCACACGCTCCCCCTGGTCTCGGTGAGCCTGTGGGTGCACGCCGGCAGCAAGGACGAAATCGAGACCTCGGCGGGATACGCGCACTTCCTCGAGCACCTCGTGCAGCGGGGCACGGACACCGCCGGTCCGTTCGAGTACCAGAGAGTGGCGCACCGCTGGGGGGGGGCCGTGTCGGTGCGGGCCAACTACGACCGCACCTCCATCACGGCCACCGGCGTGTCCTCAGTCCTGGACCAGATCGTCGACGCCGTGGCCGGGATGGCGCTGCGGGCGAAGCTCGATGACAAGGAGATCGACCAGGAGCTCGGGACGCTGTCGCAGGAAGTCCGCAACTACTACGACGAGCCGACCTCGGTGGCGTTTCTCGAGAGCATGCGGGCCGCCTTCCCGAAGCACCCGTACCGCTTTCCCCCGCTCGGAAGCCTCAAGACGATCGGCACCCTGAAGCACGATCCGCTGGCCGCGTTCTACAGAAACCTTTACGTGCCGAACAACATGGCGCTGGTCCTGGCGGGCGATCTGGACCCCGCGCGGGCCCGGGACCTGGCCGAGCGGGCCTTTGGCAAGGCAACCGCGAGCGCCACGCTGCCCGCCAAGCCGCAGCCCCTCCCGGGGTACGCGGGGCACGAGGACAAGGAGAAGCCCCTCGAGGTGAACGAGCCGTGGACCACGCTCACCTTCGTGGGCCCGGGTTACAGGAACCCGGATCGGCCAGCGTTCGAGATCCTGGCGCGGGTCCTGGGTGAGGCCGGCGGCTCGCCGATCGCGCGCGCCCTGGTGCGCGACAGGACCGGCGCGTCGGCTCAGGTCACCTTCTACCGGCTGGAAGACGCGGGGGTGCTCTACGTGGGCATGATCCCCACGTCACCCGAGATGTCCTACCCCGCCGCCACCACCGCCCTCGGCGAGATCACCGCCCTCAAGAAGCGCGGCCTGAAGGCTGACGAGGTCAAGGCGCAGGTCCAGCGGTTCCTGAAAGAGGAGCGGCTGAAGGCGGAGCGCCTGGACGGGCTGTCGGAGTCGCTGGGTGAGGCGGCGCTCTTCGGCGGGGTGCGTTACTACTGGGACATCCCCGACGTGTACCGGCGCCTCACGGCGGCCGACGTGAACCGCGTCGCCGCGAAGTACCTGGTCGGCGAGAACCTGCGCCTCGTCGTGATCGTCCCGAAGAAGACCGGAAAACTCGCGGAGGAGGAAAAGACCCGCTTCCACGCGGCGCTCGACGCCCTCGGCGGCATGGCCAAGGACGCGCCTGCCGCGGGCTTCGAGGCGCGACTGTACGTCGGGGAGGACGCGGTGCGCGTCCATGACGAAGCCTGGGGCGACCCGCGCGACGCCCGCGCTCCGAGGCCTCCGGTCAAGACCGCGCTCGACGGCGGTCTCACCATCGTCGTGCAGGAGGACCACCGCCGTCCGCTGCTGGCCGTCTCGCTGCAGCTCCCCTTCGGCTCGGCCGACGACCCGCCGGGTAAGGAGGGTCTGGCCTACCTGGCCGGGCGCCTGCTGTCGCCGGCGCCGACGCTGCCGGCGCAGGGGGAGGCCGTGCGCGCCGGCGAGAAGGTCGTGCTCCTGCCGGACATCCAGGTGTCGCGTGACCTCACCGAGGTGCGCTTCCTTGCGTCGCCCGCCGATCTGCGCGCGGGGCTGTCCGCCCTGGCCGCCTCGGTCCTGAAGCCGGTCGTCTCCGACGCCGCCTTCGAAGCGTTCCGGACGGGGACGCGCGAGGCGCTGGAACGGGCCGGGAACGACGCCTCGTTCGTGAGCCTGGAGCTGTTCCGGGAGAAGGTGTACGCGGGCCACCCTTACGCGCACGCGTCCGTCGGCACGATGTCCGGCCTGGCGTCCGTGACGCGGGCCGACATCGAGACCTTCCTGAAGGCGTCTCTCCGGCCGGACGGAGTCGTCCTGGCGGTCGCGGGCGACGTCGATTCCGAGGAGACCCGGAAGACGATCGAGGACCTCTTCGGCGCCTGGGGGAAGTCGGACGCGGGCCCGGCCGACACGCCGCCGGCCCGGGAGAAGAGGCGGGCCCGGGAGACGACCGGGCCGGACCCGGTCGCGGTGCCTGCGCCCGCCCCAAAAGATTCCGCCACGGCGCGTTCCAGCGCCGGCGAATATACCCGCCTCCTGAGCTCGCCCCAGAGCAGCGTTCTGGTCGGTGTGCCGGGCGTCGCGATCTCCGACCCCGATTTCGACGATCTGCGCATCCTGGGGGCGGGACTCACGGTCCTGGCGTTCGAGGACATGGTGTTCAAGAGACGCGCCGCGTTCTCGGCCACCGCGATCCCGGAAGCGCTGCGCCAGGGAGGCTCGTTCGCTCTCGCGGTGGTCGCACCGCCGGGCCGCCGGGACGAGGCGGTGTTCGATCTGCAACGCCTCATGCGCCGCCTGGCGCTGGACACCCTGGAGCAGAAGGACGTGGACGATTTCGCGCGGGTCGAGGCGGGGCGCGAGGCGGCGGGGCTTCAGGGAGTCCTCGCCCTGGCCAGCGCCCTCTCCTACCGCGAAGTCAACGGACTCGGAGCCCTCTCCGTCCAGAAGGGTCTGTGGTCCCGGGCCGGGTGCGCGCCCGAGCACGTGAAGGAGCTGGCCGCCCGCTACCTGAAGCCGGAGTCGTGGATCGTGATCAAGGTCGGCCCGGCCTCGCCCTGACGGCCGCCCCGCTCCGGACGTACTCGCCGCTGCGGCCCCCGCTCTTGCGCAGGAGGCGGATCGCGCCCAGCGTCATACCCCGGTCGATCGCCTTGGCCATGTCGTAGAGCGTCAGGAGCGATGCCGCCACCGCCACCAGGGCCTCCATCTCGACCCCGGTGCTGAAGCGCGCCCGGACCCGGGACTCCACCTCGATCGTGCGCCGGTCGCCGCCGAAGCGCACCTCGACCTCGACGTGCTCGAGGGGAATGGCGTGGCAGAGCGGGATCAGCTCCGAGGTCCTCTTGGCGGCGGTGATGCCGGCGACCCGGGCCAGGGCGACGGCGTCCCCCTTCGCCACTCTCCGCATCCGGACAGCGCGAAACGCCTCGCGGCTCATGCGGATCGATCCCGCCGCCACCGCCTCCCGCAGGGTGGGAGGCTTGGCGCTGACGTCCACCATGCGCGCCCGGCCCCGCGCGTCGACATGGCTCAGGCGGGAGGCCGGTCTCCGGCGCCGATGGACGGCCTTCCGCCGCCGATCGGGTCGCTTCATGCCGTCCTCGCCCGCAGGATCGCTTCGGCCTTCGCCAGGTCCGGGGGGGCGTTGACGTTCAGGAAGATCTCCTCCCCGCCGAAGGGAAGAAGCTCGTCCCCTTCGATGATCCGCGCGCCGACCTCCCGCAGGACACCGTGCACCGATCGCTCCCCAGCGGCGAGCCGCCGCTCGATGCTCCCGAGGCAGGAGACGGCGTAGGCCGCCGCCAGGACCTGCATCTCCCCCGCCGCCCGCGGCACGACCGCCGCGTGGCGTTCACACTCCCCCGCCAGGAATCGCAGGAGACCGGGCGGGACGAGAGGCAGGTCGCAGGCGAGGGCCAGGACCACCCGCGTGCCGCCGATGCGCAGGCCGTGCCGCAAAGCGTTGAGCGGCCCGACCCGGCCACCGCCGGTGGCCCCCTCGTCCTCGAAGCGCACGCCCGCGAGCCCGGCCGCCTCGCGGGGCGCCCCGAGGATCAGGGGAACACCGCCCGCGTCCCGGACCGTGCTGACGGCGCGCTCCAGGAGCGTGCGTCCCGCGACGAGGACCATGGCCTTGTCGCGTCCCATGCGCTCGCTCCGCCCGCCGGCGAGCACGAGTCCGGTCCACACGCCCGGCAGAATAGCACGAGGCTCGCGAAGCCGACGCGCGAGGGCGGGAGTAGAATACGTCCCCGTGGCCACACCTCAGAGCCCGGCGCAGGCTTCCCCCGCGCCACGCGGCGGGCGCACCTTCACCCACGTCATGCGGCGCTTCGTGCGCCTCGGAGCGCTCGACGACGTGCGGCGTCTCCTCGACCGGATGCACCCCGCGGACGTGGTCCAGATCCTGCGCACCCTGGCGCCGGCTGAGCGCAAGGCGTTCACCGACGTCCTCCTGGCGCACGAGCGCGCCGGTGAGGTCCTCGCCGACCTTCCCGAGTCTCAGGTCGAGGAGATCCTGGTGCACGTCAGCAACGACCGCGTCGCCTCCCTGGTCTCCCGCCTGGCGCCCGACAAGGCGGCGGACCTGCTCCGTCTCCTGTTCGAGGATCGGGTGGTCGCCATCCTCAAGCTTCTGGACGAAAAGACCGCCGCGACCCTCGACCGTCTGATGACCTACGGACCGGAGACGGCCGGCGGGATGATGACCACGCGCTTCCTGGCCCTGGATCGGCACACCCGCGTCGGCGAGGCGATCGACCGCATCCGGTCGGAGCCGGAAGCGGAGATGGTCTTCTACCTCTATGTCGTCGACGAGACGCAGCGCCTCGAGGGGGTCGTCTCCCTGCGCCAGCTTGTCCTCGCCAGGCACGACCAGGAGCTGCGGGAAATCATGAAGCCCAAGGCGATCCGGGTCCGCCTCGACACGCCGCGCGCCGAGGTCGCCGACGTGATCTCGCGCTACAACCTCCTGGCGGTGCCGGTCGTGGACGCTTCCAACGTCCTGTGCGGAATCGTCACCGTCGACGACGCCATCGACGCGATCACCGACGAAACCACCCGGGAGGTGTACCGCATGGCGGGTCTGAACACGGAGGACCGCATCGCCACCCCTCCGCATGAATCGGTCCGCCGCCGCCTGCCCTGGATGATCATCAACCTCGGGACCGCGATTCTGGCCTCCTGGGTGATCTCGTTCTTCGAGGCGTCGATCGCCCAGGTCGTGGCCCTCGCCACGCTGATGCCGATCGTCGCCAGCATGGGCGGCATCGGCGCGACCCAGGCCTCCACCGTCATCGTCCGCGGCATCGCGCTTGGCGAGATCGATTTCTCCTCGGCGCGCCGCGCCCTGTTCAAGGAGATTGTCGTCGGGATGGCGATCGGGGTGGCGACCGGTCTCATCATGGCCCTCACGGCCTTCGTGTGGAAAGGCAATCCCTGGCTCGGGCTCATCATCTGCCTGGCCATGATCCTCAACCTCCTCGTGGCGGGGGCCTCGGGGGCCGCGATCCCGCTCCTGCTCAAGTGGCTGAAGCTGGATCCGGCGCTCGGGTCGAGCGTCATCGTGACCACCTTCACCGACTGCTTCGGCTTCATGTCCTTCCTCGGGCTCGGCACGCTCCTCCTGAACCACCTGAAATGACCCCGGCCTATAATCGAGTGTGATGAACGAAGAGCGGCGCGAGCCGATCCCCGATCTCAGGTCCGATCCGGACATCCCCGGCGGCATCCGCTACGACCCCGACCTGGCGGTGCACGAGCCGGCGGAGGTGCCGGGCGAGCCGTCGGCGCCGTCCCGCCGCCGTTCCCCGCTCCTGCTGTTCCCGCTCGGTCTCGCCGGGCTGACCGTCGCCGTCTACATCGTGTTCGGCCTGATCGCCAGCGAGGGGAAATCGCCCTCCGACTACCTGGACGAGATCCGCCTGCGCCGGGGGGACGCCTGGGAGCCCGCGTTCCGGCTCTCGCGCCTGCTCGCCGGGAAGGATCCGGTCCACCTCGACCCGCGTTTCGTGCCGGACCTGATCACGGTGTTCCAGTCGGCGCGCGACGACGACCCGCGCGTGCGGCGTTACCTGGCGCTGTCGCTCGGCGAGGTGCGCGACCCCCGCGCCGTCGAGCCGCTCGTCCAGGCCCTCCAGGACCCCGACGTGCAGACGGCGATCTACGCCGCCTGGGCCCTCGGGACGATCGGCGAGGCGCGCGCCGCGCCCGGCCTCGTTCGCCTGCTCGAGCACGAGGACCCCGGCCTCCGGAAGATCGCGGCCTACGCCCTCGGAACCCTCGACGACCCCGGGTCGATCGCACCGCTGCGGGGACTCCTGCACGACCCGGTGGAGGACGTCGCATGGAACGCCGCCCTGTCCCTGGCCCGCCGCGGCGACCGGGCGGGTCTTCCTCTCCTGGTGCGCATGCTCGACCGGGCCTACCTCGACCGGGTGCAGCGGGACGACGAGTCGGGGCGGCCCAGGGCGCTGACGGAGCAGCAGAAGGAGGACGCGATCAGGAACGCGCTGCGCTCCCTCGTCCTGCTGCGCGACACCGATCACCTGGACCTTGTGCGGGCGCTGCGCGAATCCGATCCAAATCTTCAGGTCCGCCAGGCCGCTTTCGAGTCGCTCGCGGCCCTGCAGTCGCCGGGACGCTGAAAACCCCCTCGTAGTCAGCGAGGCGGGCGGGGGCAACGTCGCCGCTCATAATCGCTCGCGCGGGACAGAGGGCGACCCGCTCAGGCGCATGGCGCGGCTCAAAATCGCGGCGCCGTTGCGCCCTGCCCGCCTCTCCCCAACGGGACGATCGGTCGGCTTCGTCGGAGCGCCGCGATCGACACGTGCGTTCCGCCCGAATGAAGCGTGAGGATGAATGGTTTCGCTGGCGGGCATCGAGAAATTCCACGGGGGGTGAGTGGCGAGCCGGACCGCGCCGGGGATGTCCGACCCCGGTTCGGTATTGACAGTCCGGGCGATTCGGTCGAAGATAGCCCTCCTTTTGGGACGCCCCGCATTGATCGACCGGCTCGACGAGGCGTTGGTTGGCGCGTCCCTGGTTGTGATTTTTTTCACGAACAGGGTCGGGGCTTGACCGACGACTCAAAAAACACGATTCCAGAACAACCGGCGCCCCAGGGTGCGAGCCGGCTGGCGTCCCCCGCGCCCAAGATCGCGGCACCCGCGGCCCCGAAGCCGGTGACGCCCGCTCCGGCGCCGGCCGCCGTCACCCGGCGCGGCTTCCTGTCCGTTCTCGGCGTAGCGTGGACCTCCTTCGCCGCGGCCTGCGCGGCCGGTGCCGTCGCGACCACCCGGTTCATGTTTCCCAACGTCCTGTTCGAGCCCCCGCAGCAGTTCAAGGCCGGGTTCCCTTCCGATTTCCAGGAGGGCACGGTCGATCAGCGCTTCAAAGAAAGCTTCGGGGTGTTCATCGTGCGCGACGAGAAGGGGATCTACGTCCTGCGGGCGGTCTGCACGCACCTCGGCTGCACGCCGAACTGGCTCGAGGCGGAGAACAAGTTCAAGTGCCCGTGCCACGGCAGCGGCTTCTATCGCTCGGGGATCAACTACGAGGGACCGGCACCGCGACCGCTCGAGCGGTACCGCGTGGTCCTCGCGGACGACGGGCAGATCCTGGTCGACAAGACGAAGATCTTCGCCCAGGAGAAGGGCGAATGGAGCAGTCCCGATTCGTTCATGACGGTGTGAAAGCCGGCGGGCGCCCGCGGGATCGCCGCGGTGCCACGGGGGGATGGAGCCGATGGCGGGTCTGAAGAAGCTCTGGGACTACACGCGGAACACGCAGATCTGGAACTCGATCTTCCGTCACGGTCCGCCCGACACCGCCCGCAACCGCGGCCTGGTCGTCCTGACCAACGTCTTCCTGCACCTGCACCCCGTCAAGGTGCGCAAGAGCGGGATTCGCCTGCGCTTCACGTGGTGCATGGGGGGCATCACTTTCTTCCTGTTCCTGGTGGAGGTGGCGACCGGCCTCCTGCTGATGTTCTACTACCACCCCACGGTCGAGTACGCCTACGTCGACATCGTGGACCTGCGCGAGCAGGTGCCGCTCGGCGTGATGCGCGAGCTGCACCGCTGGGGCGCGCACGCGATGGTGATCACCGTGTGGCTGCACATGCTGCGCGTTTT
>JBGPED010000038.1:0-18082 GCA_041482595.1 Acidobacteriota bacterium | reverse complement strand
CTGAGTCTTCTGGCGGGAGGCGCGCTTGCGATCGCCCTCCTCCCCGCACGACCGCTGCACGCCCAGAAGATCCCGGCCCTCGGACCGGTCTCCGGTCATCGTGTCGGCGACCTCGCGCTCGACTTCACGCTCAAGGACCTGAACAACCAGAAACACACTCTGAAGGATCTGCGCGGAAAGCAGGTGGTCCACGTCGTCTTCTGGGCGACCTGGTGCGTCCCGTGCCTCCTGGAGGTCCCGACGCTGCGCACGATCCAGGAGAAGTACCGCGATCGGGGCGTGCAGATTTTCGGGATCGTCGTCGACATGAACCAGACGAAGGACGGCGTGCGGGCCGCGGCGCGCGACATGAAGATCAACTACCCGCTCCTGTGGGACGACGGCGGCGAGGTCCAGGAGCGCTACCAGGTCGAGTACATTCCGCAGAATTTTCTCATCGGCAAGGACGGCGTGATCCGTTACACCGGCACCTCGCTGCCCTCCGATTACGAGGCGCTTCTCGATTCGTTGTTGAAGGACGACGGGACCGCCCGGACCGCCCACCGCCGCATTGACGATGCCGCCGCCGGAGACTAAGATCGCCCGGTGAACCGTCTGGAACAGGCCATTCTCGTAGGGCTCTGCCGCAATCGCTGCGAGCGTGCCGAGGTGGACGAGCACCTCCAGGAGCTGGGTCTCCTTGCGGAGACGGCGGGTGCTGTCGTCGTGGGCGCGGTGGTCCAGGACCGGGGCTCCCTGCACGCGGCGACGCTGGTGCGGCGCGGCAAGGTGGAGGAGCTGGCGCTGATGGCCCGCGCGCGCCGGGCCGACCTGGCGATTTTCGACGACGACCTCACACCGGCCCAGGTCAGGAATCTCGAGAAGGACACCGGGGTGAAGATCCTGGACCGCTCCGGGCTCATTCTCGACATCTTCGCGCGCCGCGCCCGCACGCGCGAGGCGCGCACCCAGGTCGAGCTGGCGCAGCTCCGCTATCTCCTGCCGCGTCTGACGCGGCAGTGGACCCACCTGTCGCGGCAGGACGGCGGCATCGGACAGAGGGGCGTGGGCGAGACGCAGCTCGAGATCGACCGCCGCCTGATCCGCAGGCGGATCGCGCGCCTGGCGTCCGATCTGCGCGACATCGAGACCGAGCGCGATGAACGGCGCAAGAGACGCTCGGCCGTGCCGCGCGTGGCGCTCGTCGGCTACACGAACGCCGGCAAATCGACCCTCATGAACCTGCTGACCGGCGCGGGCACGCGGGTCGAGAACCGGCTCTTCTCCACCCTCGATCCGCTGGTGCGGCGCTGTGAGCGCGGCGGGCGTCCGCCGTTCCTGGTCATCGATACGGTCGGTTTCATCCGCAAGCTGCCGCACCACCTTGTCGCGTCGTTCCGCAGCACGCTCGAAGAGGCGGCCGGTGCCGATCTCCTCGTGCACGTCGTCGACTCCTCGTCCGGCTCCCTGCAGGACCAGATGCGGAGCACGCGCGACACGCTGGAGGCCCTGGGGCTCGCCGACGACCCGCGTCTCGTGGCGTTCAACAAGATTGACCTGGTGCCCGCGGACGTGCTCGACAGGCTCAGGCGCGAGTACCCCGAGGCGGTGTTCCTGTCGGCGCTCGACCCCTCGCAGGCGGATCGGATCGAAACCGGGGTGCGGGCGGCCTTGCGCGCCGGCAGGCCGGCCGGGCCGCCGGCGCCCGTCGCGAGGTCGCTCGCGCCGGTCTGGGCCCTCGGACGGGGGAGCGGCTCGTGACGAGACGGAAGAAGGGGACCCGCGGACGCGCCACCTCGGCTCACGCGCGCCTGCGCGTCGGCGTGATCTACGGGGGCCGGTCGGTCGAGCACGAGGTCTCTCTGGTTTCGGCGCGCGCCATCATGCAGGCGCTCGACCCGCGCCGGTACGAGGTCGTTCCGATCGGCATCACGCGGCAGGGACGCTGGGTGCTCGCGGGAGCGCATTGCGCCCTGCCCCCCGATCCCTCGGTGCGGGGGCTCGTGCGCCTGAGGAACGGCGGGCGGACGGAGACGGCGCTCGCCTCCCTGCCCAGGACGGCCCTCAAGTCCGCCGCCGGGCAGGGTCGCAACCCGTCTCTCCTCGGCCGGCTCGATGTCATCTTCCCGGTCGTGCACGGCACGGGCGGAGAGGACGGCACACTGCAGGGGCTCCTCGACCTGGCCGACATTCCCTACGTCGGCGCGGGTGTCCTGGGTTCGGCGCTCGGGATGGACAAGGCGATGATGAAGGTCGTGTTCCGCGAGGCCGGCCTGCCGATCGTCGATCACCGCGTCCTGCGGCGCCGCGACCTCGAGGGCGGGCGCGACCGCTTCGTCCAGGCGGTCGAGGAGGCCTTCGGCTATCCCTGCTTCGTGAAGCCGGCGAACGGCGGCTCGAGCGTCGGAGTCAGCAAGGCGAAGCAGCGCGCCGATCTCCTGGAGGCCATCGACCTGGCGGCGCGCTACGACCGCAAGATCATCGTGGAGCGCGGCGTCGACGCGCGCGAGATCGAGTGCAGCGTCCTCGGGAACGACGAGCCGGAGGCCTCCGTGCCGGGGGAGATCGTCCCGGCGAACGAGTTCTACGATTACCGGGCCAAGTACATCGACGAGAACTCGCGGTTGCTGATTCCGGCGCCCTTGAGCCAGGACCAGACACGCCGCGTCCGTGACCTGGCGCTGCGGGCGTTCCGGGCCCTGGACCTCTGCGGCATGGCCCGGGCCGACTTTTTCCTCGACCGGACGAGCGACGCCCTCTTCATCAACGAGGTGAACACCATTCCCGGCTTCACGCCAATCAGCATGTACCCGAAGCTCTGGGAGGCGAGCGGCGTGCCGTTTCCGGCGCTGGTCGATCGGTTGATCCGTCTGGCGGTCGAGCGGCACAGGGAAAAGAAGAGCCTGATCACGTCGTACCGGCCCGCCCGGAACGGACGCCGCTCCTTGACAAAAGGCTGACGGCGTTCTATTTTTTCCATGGTCCGCGGGGAGGCTGCCGGCCCCGCGGCGCCGTAGCCAACAATGCTGGACACCAACGTTCTCGTTCTCAATCGCCTGTTTCAGGCCATCCAGGTCACCACGGTCCGCAAGGCGTTCTGTCTCCTCTACAAGGGGCACGTGCGCGCCGTGGCCTCCGATTACACGACGTACGACTGGGAGGACTGGGTGGACGTCCCGCCCCAGCCCCACGAGGATTCCATCATCACGCCGACGCTGCGCATCCGTATTCCGCGCGTCGTCCTGCTGGTGGATTTCGACCGGCTGCCACGGCACGAGGTGCGCTTCACCCGGAAGAACATCTTCTACCGCGACCGCAACCGCTGCCAGTACTGCGGCGAGAAGTTCCAGACGCGCGATCTGAACCTCGATCACGTCGTGCCGCTGTCGCGCGGGGGCAAGTCGACGTGGGAGAACATCGTGTGCTGCTGCATCGCCTGCAATTCCAGGAAGGGAGGCCTCCTCCCGGAGGAGGCCGGCATGCACATGATCCGCCCGCCGGTGAAGCCGCGCTGGCACCCGCTCGTCAAGATCTCCTTCACCACGGGACAGTACGAGGTCTGGAAGAACTTCCTCGACATCGCCTACTGGAACACCGACCTGCGCGAAACATAGTGTCCCGCTCCATACCCGGCCGTTTCCTTGCAATGCCCCGGACCGTGTGTTAACGTCCGGACATGTCCTCCTACCGCACGCAATACAGCCCTCAGATCGGTCTCGGCGGCCGCATCACGCCCGGCGTGAAGGCGCTCTTGATCGCGAACGTCAGCGTGTTCGCGCTCCAGGTGCTGGCGCAGCAGGTTGCCGGGAGCGGCGACGTCGAGCTGATCTTCGGCCTGCTGCCGAACCTGGTCCTGCACAAGTTCCAGCTGTGGCGGCTCGTCACCTACATGTTCCTGCACTCCACGAGCTGGCTCAGCCACCTGCTCCTGAACATGCTCATGCTCTGGATGTTCGGGACGGAGGTCGAGCGCGTCTGGGGGACGCGCGAGTTCGTGAAGTATTACTTCCTGTGCGGCATCGGAGCGGCCATCACCACCTGCTTCGTGTTCAGGGACAGCAACACCATCGGCGCCTCGGGCGCCATCTTCGGGGTGATGCTGGCCTACGGCCTGATGTATCCCAACCGCCAGATCTTCTTCTGGTTCATCTTCCCCATGCGGGCGATCAGCTTCGTCCTCCTGTGCACGGGGATCGAGCTGTTCTCCCTCCTCAGCCTGCAGGACGGCGTCGCGCACTTCGCCCACCTCGGCGGGATGCTGTTCGGGTACCTGTACCTGAAGCGCGCCTGGAGGCTGAAGGAGTTCTGGAACGAGCTCCGCTGGCGCCTGCGCCGGCGCCGCTTCCGCGTGATGCGCGGCGAAGACGATCACTACCCCTACCATTGATTCACGGAAGGCGGGAGCCGTGACGGGGGAGCAGCCTCCCGGTCAGAAGCAGACGAGCGGAAGGTAGGATGCGGCCAAGTCCTCGCCGGATCTGTCCAGGATCTGCTCGGGCAGGGCGACACGGTGCAGGAGGCTGGTCGGCCCGTTGGTGAAGCGGAACACGAACGCGCTCTTGAGATCGTGCGCCGGGATCACCAGGACGATGCCCCGGCATTCGCCGCTCGAGCCGACGCCCCAGATGAATGCCTTGGTGCGGTTCTGCGTGACCGGCACATCCACGGCCCCCTGGATGGTCGGCTGCCCGGGCAGGAGAATCCGGCTGCCGTTGTTGCCGCCCGGGCGCTTGTCGGGCGCACCCAGGCCCGCGACGGGCACGTCCACGGCGCCCCGGATCGAGATCGAGCCCGGCCTCTGCACGGGCGCGATGTCGCGGCGTGTGCTTCCGAGGTTCACCAGTCTCGGCGCCGCGAACAGCCGCCCCGCCACGAGGTCGAGCGGCGCGAACTGGTACTTGTCGGCCTGCCCGACAAAGAAGAGGAACGAGCCGGCCTGACCGGTGCCGATCCTCGGCTCGTCGTCATTCCCGGGCCCGAACGTGAGGTAATGGGCGTTGGTCCAGGCGCCGCCCGAGAAGCGGGCGTAGGCGATCTTGCGGTAAGACCCGTCGAAGCGGCTCCATACCAGGACGGCCGCTCCGGTCTCGTCGATGGCGAGGCAGGGCGCCGCGTCGCGCGCCGCGTCCGCGGTGATCGGCACGACGCCCAGGTGGGTCCCGGCGGCGTCCGTCACCGAGTAGCCGAGGGACGACGATTCCTGGCTCCGGCCGGGAACGGCGCGGCCGCGCTGCTCCCAGACGGCGAGCGAGGTCCCGTCGGCGAGGGCGACGGAGGGCGAGGAAGCGAACGCGGGCAGTCCGGAAGCGGCGATCAACGCGAGGACCGCCGCCGCGATCCCGATCACTCCCACCCGGCCGATGCCACCCACGCGCCTGCTCCTAGAAGGGGTTCTTGAGATTGATGATGTTGCTCACGTCGAACGTCCTCAGGAACTGCTTCAGCACCGGCAGGTGCGGGTAAAACTCCTGGAGCCTGTCGAAGTAGAAGTCGCTGCGCTCTTCGTTGCCCATCAGGAGATTCACTTCGCCCAGCAGGTAGTAGCAGTTCTTCACGATGTCCTTGTAATCCTTCTCGGTGGCGATCGCCAGCGCCTTCTCGCCGTGCTCCTCGGCCTGCTTCAGGTCCTTGAGCTGCATGTAGGCGAAGCAAAGGTCCTGGTAGCACTCGACCAGGCATCGCGTGTTGCCGTTCGCAAGCGAGATCTGGAGCGCCTCGAGGATGATGGCGATTCCCTGGCGGTAGCGCTTCTTGAGCAGGCTGCAATACCCCAGGTTCTCCTTGATGTAGTCGACGGGGTAGGAGGTGCCGAGGTCGCCCTTCTGGCTTAGCGTCAAGGCGAAGCGGTATTCCGCCATCGCGTCGTCCAGGTAGCTCATGTTCATGTAGATGTTCGCGATCAGGTTGTGGCAGGTCGCCTTCCAGGTGTAGTTGTCGAGAGTCTCGCTCGCCCGCAGCGCGCGCTTGGCGTACATGAGCGCCTTGTGCAGGCGCCCCTGGCGGCGCAGGGCGCTGGCCAGGTTCGACGAGGCGATGAAGATGATGTTCGGGTCGGAGCTCTTGAGAAGGATCTCGCGGAGGCCCTTTTCGGCCTCCTGGATCTGGCCCTGGGAGAGCCGCGCCGTCGAGATGTTGCACAGCGCCCTGTGGACGAGGTGCTGATCGTTCAGCTCGCGGGCAATCTGCAGGGCCGCCTCGAACTGCTCCTCGGCCTGGCGAAACTCCCCCCGCCGGACCTGCAGCGTGCCTTCGGCGGTCAGCTCCGAGTAATGCGCCACGCGATCCGTGGGCATGGGAGGCTCCTCAGTTGTCCTTCTTGATCTTCTCGTCCCCGACCTTCTCTTCGGTCTGCATCTTGAACTGAATGAAGGTCTGCACCTCTTCCTGCGCCCGCGGGGAGAGCCTCTGGTACTGGCGCAGGAATTCGTACTCGCGCTCCTGTGTCGCGCCCGAGGCGTCCTCGTTGAAGAAATCGGCGATGTTCATCTCGAAGATCGAGAGAATCTTGAAGAGAGTTTCCAGGCTGACTTTGTACTCGCCGTTCTCCATGCGACACAGATCGGACTGCTGAATGCCGATGCGGTGCGCCAGATCGGCCTGCGTGAGCGCACGATCCTTGCGCAGCGACCGGATTCTGGACCCGACCAGGAGGGACTGTCTCTTGAATTTTGACGTCATCATGCGGTCTATCCTGGCCTGTTTCGTTGAAACCCTAGAAAAACAAGGTACTTGAAGTCGATGTTGGTAAACCAAAAAGTCCTTGACACGCTTGTTGCGCAAACATATACTTGCGTCGTCAGCTCACACAACCACAGCCATTCGCCGCGTCAATATCTTGATGAAACCGTCGAGACCAAGCGCGCAGCCGGTTGCCATTCAACCATTCCCCAGCGCCAATCGACCAGGGGTCCAAGTGTCTCTCGACGCTTTCGTCATCGAAGGGGGCCTGTGCCCTGTTGCCTGAGCCCACGAAGTTGACCTAAATGTATGGCGTTACAAAATCGAAGTCAAGGGAAAAAGTGGTCACCCGGCGCTGCCAGGCGGGCGATCAGGGAGAAGGACGAGCCTGATGGCAAATCGCTCTTTTGAAAGAAGTTCCTGCGTTTCCAAGTACCTACAGGAAATCAGCGAGTTCCCCCTTCTGACGAAGGAGGAGGAGCACGAGGTGGCCGTCCGGATGGAGGCGGCGGGCAAGGACGGGTCCTACCACGACCTCGTCAAGTGCAATCTCAGCTTCGTCGTGAAGATCGCCAGCGAATACAAGAACATGGGCCTTCCCTTCGAGGACCTGCTGAACGAGGGAAACATCGGGCTCATCGAGGCCGCCCACCACTTCGACTCGTCGCGCGGCACGAAGTTCATCACCTACGCCATCTGGTGGATCCGCAAGTCGATCCTGAAGGCCCTGTCGCAGCACTCCGCCATGGTCCGCATCCCCAACTACCAGCTCAAGAAGGTCCGCAACGTGCGCAACACCGAGCGCATGCTGGCCCGGGAGCTGGGACGGGAAGCCGACCGCGAGGAGATCTCCAAGGAGCTGCGCGTCACGATCGCCAAGATCGACGAAATCCTGCAGATGAAGATGCGGGAGCTGTCCCTGGACGAGAAGGTGGGGAAGGACAAGGACACCCCGATCTCGGACTACCTGGTGGACGGGCGATCGATCAATCCCGAGGACGAGCTGATCAAGAACGAGAGCCAGGGGGTCATCCGCATGGCGCTGCGCAGCCTGAGCGACCAGGAGCAGACGGTCATCATCAATCGCTTCGGGCTGGAAGGGGGGCGCGTGTTCACCCTGAAGGAGATCGGCGAGAAGCTCGGCGTCTCGCGCGAGCGGATCCGCCAGATCGAAAACCAGGCAAAGAAGCGCCTGCGCAAGCTGATCGCGCGCCAGCAGCACCCCGAGAGCCTGGCGGCCAGGGGGGCCAGGCTGCGCTCGTCCGGCGCCGACCCCGTGCCCGCGGTCCGGATCCGATCGAAGGAGTCTGTGTCGCACTGACCGTCACGGCGCCGCCCGCGCGCGGGCGGACCGAACGCGGGTCTTTCCAGGATCCCCGCGGCGAGCCGATCGCCGCGGGGATGCCTTTTTGAAATGCCTTCGAGCGCTGTGCTATTCTGCCGCTCATGCGTCTGACGCGCGATCAGGTCGGAGCGATCTCCCAGCGGATCATCCGCGGACTCGTCAAGGACGAGATCATCGCCGCCGAACGCCCCGAGGCGGCCATCGATCTCCTGGCGGGCGTGTTCCTGGCTGACCTTACGGCCGAGGACCGGCTCAACGACGAGGTCCACGAGCTCCTCAAGAACTACTCCGAGGAGATCAGCCGCGGCATGGTGAACTACCAGGAGCTGTTCCGCAAGGTGAAGTCCAAGCTGGCCCGGGATCGCAAGATGGTGATCTCGTGAGGCTGAGCCACGAGCGCTGCGTGCACCTGTCGCACCTCTTCGTCAACGCCCTCGAAGACGAGGAGAGCGTCGAGTTCCTGCTCGACCCGAACGACATCCGCCTCAGGATGCTGCAGATCCTCGAGGCCGAGCTGTTGAAGGAAGACGAGCTCGAGGAGACCATCCGGCGCAAGATCGCCTCGCAGAAGCGCGAGGTGCCGGAAGGCAGCCCCGAGTGGGATCTCCTCTTCCGCAAGTACTACGACGAGGAGATGAAGAAGGTGAAACGGGTCCGCGAGTAGCCCGCGCCCGCGCCCCGCCTCCATGATCGCCCCGCGCCAGGTCGTCGTCGGAACCGCCGGACACATCGATCACGGCAAGAGCCTGCTGGTGGAGGCCCTGACCGGCACCAACCCCGACCGCCTGAAGGAAGAGAAAGAGCGGGGCATCACCATCGACATCGGCTTCGCGAACCTCGTCCTGGAAGACGGCACCCGGGTCGGGTTCGTGGACGTGCCGGGCCACGAGCGCTTCGTCAAGAACATGCTCGCGGGGGTGGGCGGGATCGACCTCGTCCTGCTGGTCATCGCGGCGGACGAGTCGATCAAGCCGCAGACGCGCGAGCATTTCGACATCTGCCGCCTGCTCCGCATCCCGGACGGCGCCGTCGTCCTGACCAAGAGCGACCTCGTCGAGCCGGACATTCTCGACCTGGTGCGCCTGGAGGCGCGCGAGTTCGTGGCCGGCTCGTTTCTGGAGGCCGCGCCCATGGTCGCGGTCAGCAGTCGGACCGGCGCGGGGCTCGAGGAGCTGAAGGCGGTGCTGCGCGACCTGGCGGGGCGAGCGGCCGGGCGGGCTCCGCACGGTCTCATGCGGCTGCCGGTGGACCGCTCCTTCAGCATCAAGGGGTTCGGAAGCGTCGTGACGGGAACGCTGATCGCCGGCACGATCCGCGAGGGAGACGAAGTGGCGGTCCTGCCGCAGGGGACGAAGGCCCGTGTCCGCGGCCTGGAGGTCTTCAACCAGCCGACCGCGATCGCGTATCCAGGGCAGAGGACGGCGGTGAACCTGCAGGGTGTCGAGGCGGGGGTGATAAAGCGCGGAAACCTCCTGACCGTTCCGGGGGTCCTGGAGGCGTCGTACCTTCTCGACGTCGAGCTGGAGACGCTCCTGGGGGACGAGGCCGCGCTGCGCGATCTCGCGCGGGTGCGCTTCCACCACGGCACGCTGGAAGCGATGGCGCGCGTCAAGCTGTTCGAAGGAGGGACCGTCCCGCCCGGCGGCCGCGGCTTCGCGCAGCTCCGCCTGGAAACGCCGCTGGCGGCGCTGCCGGGCGATCGGTTCATCCTCCGCCGGTACTCTCCGCCGGTCACCATCGGCGGCGGAACGATCCTGCACACACGACCACCCAAGCTGAGGCGCTCGGCGCCCGGGGCCCGCGAGCGCCTCATGCAGCTGAGCGATCCCTCGCCCGTCGTCCGACTGCGGGCCCTCGTCGACGAGGCGGGGGCGTCCGGCGTCGACGCGCACGGCCTGAGGTCCCTCACCGGCCTGGAGCCGGAGGAGACCGCGCGCCTCTTCGAGCCGGTCGTGCGCACCGGAGAGATCGTGTCGCTGCCCGCCGCCGTGGTGCGCTACGTGGCCACGGGAGCCTGGAGCGACCTGTCGGGGCGGGTGCAGGCCACGCTCGCGGAGTTCCACAGGAAGGAGCCGCTCAAGGAGGGGTTCCCCCGCGAGGAGCTACGGACCCGGCTGTTCGCCCACCTCCATCCCGACGTCTTCAAGTTCATGATGGCCGGCCTGTCCCAGAGGGGGACCGTGCGCGTCGAGAAGGACCGGGTGGCCCTCGCCACGCATCGCGTCGCGCTGACGCCGAAGGAAGAGGCCCTCCTGGAGCAGATCGAAGCCCGTTACTCCTCGTCGGGGACCAACCCGCCCGAGCTCGACGAGGTGATCGCCGCGCTGCACGCCGACCCGTCCCACGCCCAGCGGCTATTTCACCTATTGTTGCTGCGCGGACGGCTGGTGCGCATCCCGGACGGCAAGGTGTTCCACGCGCGGACTCTCGACGAACTCAAGCGCCGTCTCTGGGAGCAGCGCGCGCGCGCCCCCATCATCGACATCTCGGAGTTCAAGGAGCTGAGCGGCACCAGTCGCAAGAACGCCATCCCCCTCCTGGAGCATTTCGATCAGACGCGCGTCACGCGCCGGGAAGGAAACAAGCGGCTCATCCTCCCGCCGCCCGCGGATTCCTCTTTGGCGTGAGCCGTCCCCGGGAGGCCGGCTGATTGACTCTCACTCGAACGGGGTCTAAGATCAACCGTCTGGGGGTGCAACCTATGGGTTCAATTGGCTTTCCGGAGCTGATACTCATCTTCGTGATCCTGCTTCTCATCTTCGGAGGAAAAAAGATTCCCGAGCTCGCCCGCGGCCTGGGCAGCGGCATTCGAAATTTCAAGGACGCCCTGCACGAGGGAGAGCACGGAGACCAGAAATCCAAGGATACCAAGGGAAACTGAAGGCCGATTACCGCCCCGTCTTCGGTTCCAGGCGGGGGCGGGCGTAGAGACTCGCCCGATCCCACACCCGCCATGTCGAGCAGCCCTCCGCCCCCTGCACCAACCCCTCCGATCCGGGAGGAGATCGCCCTCCAGAGGGCGACGGTCGCCCGGCTCAAGAGGGACATCCTCGGGATCGACCGCAACGCGCGCAGGAGCTACATCCGCGACTTCCACGAGGAGTTCTCGCGCCTCGAAGGACCGTCGTCTCTCGACGATCTGATCGTCGCCTGCTTCAAGGCGGATCTCGTCTACATCGGCGATTACCACGCCCTGCCTGCCTCGCAGGAATTCGCCGCCCGCCTCCTGCGCGAGATCGCCGATCGCTCGAGCGAGGTGGTGCTGTGCCTGGAGATGGTCTACACGCGCAGCCAGAAGGTCCTGGAGCGCTTCATGGGGGGGGAGATCGGCGAGGCCGAGTTCCTGAAGGGGATGCGCTACGATCTGGACTGGGGCTACGACTGGAATTCCTTCCGGCGGCTGTTCGACATCGCCCGCGAGCGTGGGATCGCCGTCTTCGGAATCGATTGCGAGCCGCGCAGCGGCCTGCGCTACATCGGCAAGCGCGACGCGCACGCCGCGGCCCGCATCGCCGAAATCGTGCGGCAGCGTCCGCGCGCCAAGATCGTCGCGCTGATCGGCGAGTCACACCTGGCGCGCAACCATCTGCCCCGCAAGGTGACCGACAACCTCAAGCGCAGGGCCCTGGAGCGCCGCGGTGTCATCGTGCTGCAGAACCTGGAGGAGATCTACTGGCAGCTCGCGGAGCGCGGACAGCAGGAGGCGGACGTGGTGACGCTCGGTCCGGACCGCTTCTGCGTCTTCAACACCAGCCCGATCGCCAAGTACGAGGCCTACCGCCAGACGCTCGAGGTGTGGCAGGGGGACGCCGACGACCAGGGCGACGTCGATCTGTCCTCGACCGTCTACAGCATGATCGACACGATTCTGAAGTTTCTCCGGGTCGACAAGTACACGCACGTCGTGAAGCGCAGCGGTCGCGCCAAAGACTTCCTGATCGACATCTATCCGGAAGTCTATTCCGGTCTCGACGACAGGGAGATGAGGCAACTGGTGCGGGCCCACAAGTTCTCCGCGGAGGAAGTCGAGGAGATCGCCGGCCACGTCGCCCACCGGGGCTCGTGCTACGTGCCGCGCATGAACGCCATCTTCATCGGCCGGCTCAACCTGGTGCACGCGGGCGAGGAGGCGGCGCACTTCGTGAACCTGGCGCTGAAGGGGGAGGTCTACGACGACGCGCCGCGCGAGATGCCACAGCACGACCTGTTCTACAACGGTGTTCTGGAGGAGGCGCTCGGCTTCTTCGGATCGAAGCTCATCGACCCGGCACGCAACCACTTCTTCGAGACGGCGTTCTACCAGTATTATCGCAAGGACAGGGAGACCATCGAGCGGGAGACCGCGTACAGCTACGAGGACTTCAACGCCATCATCCACTTCATCCTGCTGCACAAGAAGTTCGAGCAGAACTACGAGCAATACGACGATGTGCCCGGTGAGATCCTCGCCGGCATACGTGCCGAGCCGCGCCGCGCCAACATCCTCATCCACGAGCTCGGGTATTTCCTCGGGCAGCAGATCCACGACGCGTACCGCGCCGGCGTCATCGACCGGCGCGACATCACCCGCCTGTTCCGCGACTCCTTCCGCGAGAGCGGCAGCGCCCTGAAGACCTACCTCGATCTCACCGAGCGCGTGCGCCCCACCCTGCACGGCGGGTCGACCCCGCAGCCGTCGCCCGAGGCCGGCGGATCACAGGCCCCTTGATGTCGTGGTGATATCCGCCCGTCGGAACAGGACGCCGGTCGCCGAGCTGAACAGCAGCAGGGACGGCACGGCCGCGAGATAGCCGAGGCGCACCAGCTCTTCGAGGACCTGCAGGGCCTCGTCCGGTCCGCAGCCAAGACTCCCGGCCGCATCCTCGGCCACCAGGCTCGCGGCGCGCGACGACGAGAGGAGAGCCAGGAGGTCACGGCAGCGGCGGTGCAGCGTCATGCGCGCGGCGCGGCGCAGGCAGAGATCGCGCACGACCGCGGCGGCCAGGATGGCGGCGGCGCGGCCGGCCAGCGGGTCGGGGCTCTCGAGAAAGATGTCGAAACGGTCGAGCCGATCCCGGTGGGCGCAGGTGACGCCGCTGCAGCGCCGGAGCCCCAAAACGCCCACGATGATCTCGATCGCCACGTGCTCGATCAGGTGGGCGACGGCGAGGCCGTCCCGGGCCTCGGCCTCGTCCGCGGCGCTTTCCGGGGCGACGCGCGCCCCGTCCCCGAGAAGGCGCCGGATCCCGTCGCCGTCGCCGCAGTCGTGGTCCACCAAGCGCGGGCAGAGGTCGAGGAGGGCCTCGCGTCCTTCCGGGGAAAGGGGTGCCGGGGTTCCGCGCAGATCGGCGCCCAGGTCGAGCGTCATGCGTACGCGCGGCAGGCCGGGCACGAACCCGGGATGCAGCGGCGAGGCCTCCGGGAACAGGCCCACGCGAACCTCGCGGATGTGGATCGAGTCCGCGGGCGCCTCGTCGCCGAGCGGAGCCGGCGGCGGATCGCCCGCCCGGGAGACGGGCGGGCGGCCGCGGAGCTTGTCGCGGAACGGGCGGAGCAACTCGTCGCTCACGGGCTTCTCCTGGCGGCGCGCAGGGTCAGCGCCCGGAGTTCGGATCCTCCAGATCGAGCGTGCCCTGCAGCACGACGCGGTACTCGCCGCTCTCGCGGTCGACCATCTCGACCTGGGCCGTGGCGCTCACCGAATGGATGATCAGCTCGCCGATCTTGGTGCGCAGCGTGGCGGGCGAGGTGGGCGAGGCTTCGAGGGTGGGGAGATCCGACAGGCGGAATCGCGGCATCGGGAGCGGCCTCCACGGGTCCTGCGTTCAGGTTTTGTCGAACGGCGTCTTCTCGGTGTCGAGCGTGCCCTGCAGCACGATCCGGTACTCACCGGTCTGCGGGTCCACGGACTCGATGCGCACGCGCGCCGAGGTCGAGCTGATGAGCATTTCTCCCAGCTTCGCGCGGAGCGCCGCGGCCGATGTCGGCGCAGTCTCGAGAAGCGAAAAATCGTCCAGACGGAACCGGGTCATTCGCCTGTCCTCCTCTCAGTCCGTCCCGCGGGCGACGGGGCGGGATGGGACGACGCGGGGCCGCCGGCGCAGGCCACCACCCGCCTGTAGCCCCGGGTGGTCATCTCGACCGGCGCGCGGGCGAGATCCTTTTCCAGCCCCTTCTCGATCTCATCCACGAGGTCGTTCAAGATGGTCGCGCCGGTCGCGCCGGTGCGCTGCGGCGTGATCGGCTCGATGACGGGAACGATTCCTCCTTCATGATCGGGCCCCAGGAGCTCGGACATCTCCAGAGGGGACACGGGACCGGGCTGCGCCGTGGACCCGCCCGCGGCGGCCGGCGGGCGCTGGAGGTCCGGCGAAGGGACAGCCGGTGCGGCCCCCGGTGCCGTCCCGGGTCTCCTGAAATGGGGGAGAGCGGGCAGAGGAATCCTTTTCAGATCGGTCGTCGCCGCGATCCCCGGCGGTGTCCTCGGGCGCGGTCGGCGTTCAGTGGTCATCGCGGACCCTCCTGGGGGCCGCGCCGCCCCGGGGTGCCGGGGTCTCGGGCGGGCGGGTGGCCTCCTCGTCGTGGGAGCTCCCGCTTTCGGCGGGTCGCCCGAAGGACCAGAACGATCCCGGCAGGGTGCGGCGAGGAGCCCCGTCCTGGGCCGGGGAGGCCGGTCGGGTCTCGGTGGCCGGTGTCGCGGACAACGGCGGCAGCGGTTCCTCCGTCGCGAACGGCTCGGGACGGACCGGATCGAGGATCCGATCGGCCACCGAAAACGAGAGCCGCCCCACGGGCGCCTTGGACGAGAATCCCATCCAGGCCACCAGCGCCACGTCGTCCACGAAGGGATCCACCTCGTCCGGGTCCGCCTTCGCCGTGACCGTCTCGACCCGGGGCTCCGGTCTCTTCGGCGCAGTCCTCGTCGAAAGCGCCTTCCTGCGCCGCGGTTCGCGCGGCGTCCGGGAAGGCTCCGTGGACGGTCCGCGCGCCTCCTGCACGACCGCGACGATCCGCTGCGCCAATGGCAGGGAGACGCCGCTCGTGGACGCGAGGCGATCCGGGCCGGCGGCGGCGATGGCCGACTCGTCGTCGTATCCCGCGCGCGCCAGCCGGTCGAGGACCTCGCGACCGAAAAGCTGGATGAGAAGGGTCAGGCCGGGCCGGTCGCGCCCGTCGCTCTCGCTCATCGTCTCCGCTCCCTCCGGGTCAGCATTCCGCGACGACCTCCTCCGCCAGCGCCATGTAGTCTCTGGAGCCGCGGGCATTCGGGTCGTAGTCCACGATCGGCACGCCGAAGCTGGACGCCTCCTTCAGCTTGACGTTGGAATGGATCACGGTGCCGAACATCGCCTCGCCGAAGTAGCCGCTCAGGTCCTTGAGGATCTCGCGCCCGAAGGCCGTCCGGCGATCGTACAGAGTGGCCAGCGCCCGGATGCGCGGCGGTCGGCTCGCGGCGCCTTCGATGAACTCCAGGAGCTGTTTGACGCCGTACAGGGCGAAGAACCCGGTATCGACCGTGATGATCGTCTCGTCGGCGGCGCGCACCGCGTTCGCGGTCAGGAGTCCGCCGGTAGGCGGGCAGTCGATCAGGACGAACTCGTAGCGCCCCTCCAGGGTGCCGAGCGCCCGCTTCAGCGTCTCCTCCCCGTGCGGCAGCA
This sequence comes from Acidobacteriota bacterium, assembly GCA_041482595.1. Classification (GTDB taxonomy): domain Bacteria; phylum Acidobacteriota; class Polarisedimenticolia; order Gp22-AA2; family Gp22-AA2; genus Gp22-AA3. The sequence continues at coordinate 2,443 of JBGPED010000038.1, read as the reverse complement.
GGTGCAGGCGCTGCTCCGCGAGCAGCAGCCGCGGGTTCGACGGGGCGAGATCGAGATTGTCGGACACCGTCCTGACGACCCCCTCGAAGCCGCCGCCGTCCAAGAGGGCGTCGTACACAGTCGCTCCGTCGAGGTCCGGCCTCCCGCGGCTCAGTCCGAGGGAGGCATGGGCCTGGGGGTCGAGATCGACGAGGAGAGTCCTGCGCCCGAGACGGGCCAGGCAGGCGCCCAGATTGATGGCCGTGGTCGTCTTGCCGCAGCCTCCCTTCTGGTTGGCGATGGCGATCACGCGCATTCGGGTCCCCGATCCGGCTCGCGCGCCGCGGCACGCCGGCTTTCGATCTCCAGGAGAAGCGCCCGGCCCACTCCGCGCAGACAGGCGGAGGCCGGCGCGGCCGGCTGGTTCAGGAGGATCGGAATGCGGGCGGCGACGGAGGTCGTGACGCGCGGGTCGTTGAGCACGTGACCGAGATAGGACAGGCCGCGTTCGAGGAAACGCTCGCTCACACGCTCGATGCGCGAGAAGACCTCCAGCCCCTCGACGGCGCTGTGCGCGCGGTTCACCACGACGAAGATGCGCGCGGATCGATTGTTGCGGACCACGTTCTTGATAACCGCGTAGCCGTCGGTCATGGCGGTCAGGTCCGGGCTGGTGACGACGAGGATCGATTCGAAGGCGTACAGGAACGACGTCGTGGCCCGTCCGATGCCCGCCCCGGTGTCCACCAGCACCACGTCGGCGCTATCGCCGGCCGCGTCCATGGCGGCGACCAGGCGCCGCAGGCGGCTGGCGTGCAGATCGGCCATCTCCGGCCTGCCCGACCCGCCGCCGGCCAGCCGCACGCCGAGCGGACCGTCCTCGGCGATCTCGTCGATCGTCGCGCCGGTCTCGATGACGTCCATCACCGTGCGGCGCGGCTGCATGCCGAGGAGCAGGTGCAGGTTCGCCAGCCCCATGTCGGCGTCGACCGCGATGACCTTGATCCCGGACGCGGCCAGGTGGACGGCCAGGTTGCTGGTGAGGATCGATTTCCCCGTCCCGCCCTTGCCGCTGGTGACGCAGACGACGGTCGGCCGGGGACGATCCGCCGGGGGCGCGTCCCTGACGAGAGTCAGCTCCAGCGGTTTCGTCGAGGATGCGGCCAACGGCGAGACGCCGAGATCGTACAGCCCGCGACCCAGCCGGCGCCTCGTCAACCGTCCCTCTTCAAGAGGATCTCCGGCCGCGCTCGAGTCTCTGGCGCTCGAAACGCTCGAATTCTTCCAGCTCTTCGATCGTCAGGGTCTCGAACGCGCCCGCGGGTGCCGGCTCGTCGTCCGGAGGGGCCGGCGCGGGGGGCGGTCCCTCTTCTCCCACCTCCCACGGGAACCGCTCTTCCGGCGCGTCCGGCCACGGCATCTCCTCCGCCTGCTCAGGGGCCTCTGTCCGCGCCGGAGTCCCGGGGGATTCCTCCGCGTCGGCCAGGACCGGACGAACGCCGCGGGACACGGTCTCGTCCGACGGAAGCACCCCGTCGGGCCAGAACGGCTGCCGGCCGCCCCGTTCCGCTTCGGCCTGCGCGCCCCTTTCGACGGTGTCGAGACCGAAGAGCGGCGCCGCGGGCTCGACGATCGCCCGGCGGGCTCCGTCGCCGCCCTCGACGTCGCGCGCCAGGCAGGGCGTGACTTGGACCGACAGCAGGGACAGCCGGCGCAGGAAGGCGTGCGTGAACGAAGGCGCCAGGAGAAATCCGCGCGCCGGACGATTACCGTCGACGCCGCGGTCGGCATACAGTCGTTCGAGAAGATCGCACTGGTCGGCGGCCCAGAGATGACCGTCGAGGAGCCGCGCCAGCGCCGCCTCCGGGTCTGAGGTGGCGATCACGACCATGGCCAGGCTACCCGACCGGTCGACGCCGATCGCGTCGAGGCTCGTCGCCGGTCCAGTCCTGATGTCGAAGTCGAGAAGGCGAAGGCCCTGCTGGATGACGGAGGGGTCCGACCGGATCAGGGCCCGGATCGACTCCGGGCTGCCGGTGGGGCTGGTGGCGATGCGCGATGGCAACGCACGCCTCGACGCGCGGGAAGCGCCTGCGATGGCGGCCCGGACCCGGCCGGGCCGGTCACCTGGCGACGGCGTGGCCGCTCATGTCCCGGAAGAGCGCCGCCAGTCTGCTGGTCCCGCGCGGTGCTTGCCTTGAGATTGCTCTCTGAGGGATCGATCCGACTGTCCGCCGCGCGGTCTATCCACCTGACCGACAAGAGCTTCGGTCGGACGCCATCGTAAGCGAGCGGCGCTTTCGAAGTCAAGCGTGGTGCATGCGCCCCTCCAGTCCAAGGAGGGCGGATGGGGTATTTTCCCGCCAATCTCGGGGCACCAACCCTAGGAGCATGCCCGAGTAATAGCATGGGTCGCGTTCGCGGCGCCGCGGGGTCGGCTGCGAGGCGCCGCGACGACCGCGAT
>JBGPED010000037.1:0-18534 GCA_041482595.1 Acidobacteriota bacterium | reverse complement strand
TGCGGCGCTTCTTCTCGGCGTTCTCCTCCTCGAGGACCGCCTTCCTCGACAGCACGATGTTGCCGCGCTTGCGGTTCACCTTGATGACCCGCATCTGCAGCACTTTCCCCTTCATCGCGTCGAGGTTGCGCACCGGCCGCAAGTCGACCAGAGACCCGGGCAGGAAGGCGCGGACACCAATGTCCACGGCCAGGCCGCCCTTGATGCGCTCCTTCACGACCCCGGTCACGGGCCGGCCGTCGGTGTAGGCGCGCTCGATCTCCTCCCACACCTTCATCTTTTCGGCCTTCTCCTTGGAGAGGACGACGTAGCCGTCCTTGTTCTCGGTCTTCTCCAGGAGGACGTCGATTTCGTCGCCGACGCTCACGTGGACCTGCCCGTCCGGGCCGAGGAACTCGTCCTTGTCGATGATTCCCTCGGACTTGTAGCCGACGTCCACGACCACTTCGTTTCCGCTGATGCGCAGGACGCGTCCCCGGACCACTTCCCCTTCCGCCAGCGTGCGCAGGGACTGGTCGTACATCTCGAGGAGCTGCTCGTATTCGCCGTCCTTGAGCTCGGAATCGACGCCATCCATCGGTCTGAGGCGTTCCGTCCGTTTCGGCTTGGGAGAGGGATTCAGGTTCTGGGGAGCCGCATCAAGCGGTCCGAGGGCGGGGTCGTCTTTCATTTTCTGCAAATCCATGCAGGCAGGTACCTCCTTGTTTTTTCGGTCGCCGGTTGCTTAGAGGCCGGCCGCACCGCTTCTTGGACGCAACGTCTCGTCCCGGCTCACGATACTTGACGCGGAGATTCACTGGGCCGAACCGGTTGGGTCTCCGTCCCGCCCTGGTCGATGGCACAGGCAACATCCACCCGGACAGCCATCAGCCCTTGCGGCGGGATTGGGAAAGCATACTGACCGCTCCCCTGTCTGTCAATAGGAAAAACTTTATTTTCATCGAATTACGAGACGCGGTAGGTCTTAGGCACTCGGCCCATCGCACCCGAAGCAACCTGGTCCATGGCCTCGAGAAAGCGCTCGTTCTCCCGCCGGGTTCCGACCGAAACGCGCACCGCATGCGTAAAGCCGTACGCGTCCATCGGTCGAACGATGACCCCCAGGCGCAGGAGGGCCTGATACACCTCTTCCCCCTTCTGGGACGTGAACACCAGGAAGAAGTTGGCCACGGTCGGCACGAAATTGACTCCTCTTCGCGACAGCTCCGCGGCCAGGAACGCTACCTCGCGGCTGTTCTCCGCCTTGGAGCGGGCGACGTGACCGACGTCATCTAGGGCGGCACGGGCGGCCGCCTGTGCGAGAACGGAAGTGTTGAACGGGGAGCGCACCCCTTCCAGGGCCTGCGCCACTTCCTTGACGGTGGCGGCGTAGCCGATCCGCATCCCCGCGAGTCCGTGGATCTTGGAAAAAGTCCGGAGGACCACGACGTCCCTCCCTTTCCGGAGGTCGTCGAGACAGTCCGGGTAGTCGGCGGCCTCGACGTAGTCGCGATAGGCCTCGTCGACGACGGTCAGGACATGGGACGGCACCCGGCGGAAGTAGGCGTCGAAGGCGGCGCGGCCGACGTGCGTTCCCGTGGGATTGTTGGGATTGCCCACATAGACCAGCGCCGTGGTGTCGTCACAGGCGGTCGCCATCGCCTCGAGATCGTGCCGGTTGTCCACGAGGGGCACCAGACGCAGGGGGGCCCCCATCGCCTTCACGGCGATCGAATACATGATGAACGACTGGTCGGCGATGACGGCTCCGCGGTCGCGCGACAGGAAGGTCTTGGCCAGGATTTCCACCAGCTCGGTGGAGCCGTTCCCGAGGACGATCTGGTCGGCCGGCAGACGCAGGCGTTCCGCCAGGGCCTGCCGCAGATCGTGTCCCCGGCTGTCAGGGTAGCGGTGCACGCGCCCCATCGTCTCGCGGATCGCCTTGAGCGCCCGAGGCGAAGGGCCGAGCGGGTTCTCGTTGCTCGCCAGCTTGACGACCTGACGGATCCCGAGCTGCCTCTCCGCTTCCTCGATCGGCTTCCCGGGAACGTACGGCGCGATCTTCAGGATGTGCTCCGGCACGCGGACCTTCACGATCCCTCCAGAAGGCGCCGGATTTCCTCGGGGGTGAGCCGGCGCCACTCGCCTGGTTTCAACGCACGATCGCGGATCGGTCCGATGGAGATCCGCTTGAGTTTCTGGACCCTGTGTCCGAGGCGATCGAACATCTGCCGGATCTGGTTCTTGCGCCCCTCGTACAGAGTGACCTCGAGCCAGGAGTTCGCCTGGCCGGATATCCTTTCGACCTTTGCCGGCAGCGTCCTGCGGCCGTCGAGGAGGAGACCGCGCCGGAGCGCCTGCAGATCCGGATCCCCCACCATGCCCTTGACCTTGACCCGGTAGACCTTGGCGACGTGGTTCGACGGATGAGTCAGACGGTAAGCCAGCTCTCCGTCGTTGGTCAGGATCAGGAGACCTTCGCTGTTCCAGTCGAGTCGCCCCACCGGGAAGACGCGCTCGCGCACGCCCTGCAGGAGCTCGATCACGGTCGGGCGCCCCTGCGGATCGGAGGAGGAGGTGATGACTCCTTTCGGCTTGTTCAGGAGGTAATAGACCCGCCCTCCCGCCGCACGCACCCGGCGCCCGTCGACCCGCACCTGATCACGCTCGGGATCGACCCGCACGCCGAGCAGGGTGGAGGTCCGCCCGTTCACCTCCACCCGGCCGGCCTGGATCAGACGTTCGCCCTCGCGTCGCGAAGCGATGCCTGCATCGGCAAGGAATTTCTGCAGGCGGATGCCGCGAGCGCCGTCATGAGTCGTCTCCGTCGTTTCCACGCTCGTCTTCGTCGTCCTCTTCGTCCGAGGTGTCTTCACCGTTGCCGCCGTTTTCGTTGTCCTCCTCGAAAGGCCCGTGCTCCGCTCCCGCGCCCAGCGCGGCGAGTCCCTGCGCGGGAGCCGCGGCCGGCGTCCCGGCCGATCCCGCCAGGGCGCCGAAATCCGAGACGTCCGGCAGATCCTGCAGGGAGTTCAGTCCGAAGTGCGCCAGGAACTCGGGAGTCGTCCCGTACAGGAACGGCTTGCCGACCACCTTCTTGCGCCCCACGATCCGTACCAGTTTCTTTTCCAGCAGGGCCTCCAGGACCGACGATGGGTCGATGCCGCGAATCGTCTGGATTTCCGGGGTCGTGATCGGTTGCCGGTAGGCGATGATCGCGAGCGTCTCCAGCGCCTGGGCCGACAGCCGGCGACGGTTGCGGGAGCGGAACAGGGCGCGCACCCACTCCCCCAGATCCGGCTTCGTGGTCATGCGATAGCCCCCCGCCACGCGCTGCACCATCACGCCGCGCTCCTCCGTCTCGCACGACCCGGTCACGGCCTCCACGGCGGCCACGAGGGTCTCCCGGTCGGACCCCGGGAACAGATCCACCAGATCGTCGATCATCAAGGGCTCTTCCGCAGCGAACACCAGGGCCTCGACGATCGCCCGCAACCTGCCACCCTGCGGCGGTGCCGGCGTCTCAGGCATGGACGGGCCCGGGGGCGGGAGGCGGCGGATCGTCGGCCAGGACGATCAGGATGTCCTCGAACTGGTGGCTCACGGACGCCCGCACGAGGCGCAGACGGATGACCTCCAGGAGCGCCAGGAACGTCAGGATGCAGGCGACGCGATCCGCGAGTCCGCTGAACAGCGACCGGAAGTGAACGCGGCGCTCCCGCTGCACCGTCTCCATGAGCCAGTTGATTCTCTCGACCAGGGTGATGCGCTCACGGCTGATGTGCGCCGTCTCCTCGCTCCCGACGCGGCGGAGGATCTCGTGGAACGCCCGCAGAAGGGTGAACAGATCGGCGTCGATGCCCTGCTCGCCGGCGTACTCGGCGATCGCCGTCGCCGGCCGGAGGTAGACGAGCTCCATGACCGCCTCTCTTTCCTGAAGGTGCTCCGCCGCACCACGCAGGAGATCGGCGCGCGCCGCCCGGTCCACCTGCGCCCGCTCTTCGGGCGACACGAGGTCCTCGGCCGCCGCGGCAGGGTCGGGAGGCAGGAGCCGGCGCGATTTTAGATGGATGAGGGTGGCCACTCCGACCACATGCTCCCCGGCGGCCTCCAGTTCCACGTCCCGGGTCAGCTCCAGGTACTCGTTGTATTGCCGGGCGACATCGGCAAGGCGCAGAGCGGTGATGTCGAGCTCCTCGATCCGGATGAGGTGAAGCAGGAGCTCGAGCGGTCCCTGGAACGCGTCCAGGCGCACCTCGGCCGGTCCAGCGGCCGCGGACGTCGGCCGCGGACCCCCGGCCCGCGGCGGGACGGGCGTGGCTTCGTTCATAGCACCTGCCTCGTGTCAATCTTCATGGCTGCGCGGACCAGCTCCATCGTCTTGCGGGCCTCGGCCTGCGCCCGCCGGGCGCCGTCGGCCAGGATATCGCGCACCCGGCCACGGTCCTGGAGCAGGCGCGCGCGGCGCTCCTGGATCGGCAGCAGCACCGGCAGGAGGTGCTCCAGAAGATACGTCTTGCAGTCGATGCAGCCGATCCCGGCCCTCCGGCATTCCACGTTGACGCGCTCTTGCGTCTCTCGGCTCGAGAACGCCTTGTGCAGATCATAAACCGGGCAGACATCCGGATTGCCGGGATCTTTTCGGGTCTTCCGCGCCGGGTCGGTGACCATCCTGAGAATCCGCTGCCGGGTCTCCTCGATCGGGTCGGAAAGGCCGATCGCGTTGCCGTACGACTTGCTCATCTTACGCCCGTCGGTCCCCGGCACGCGCGGCATCCGGGTCGTCCTGGCCTGGGGCTCCGGGAAGATCGGGCCGTACAGCGAGTTGAACCGTCTGGCAATCTCCCGGCACAGCTCGAGGTGCGCCAACTGATCCTCGCCCACGGGGACGGTGTCGGCGCGGTACATCAGGATGTCGGCGGCCTGCAGCACCGGGTATCCCAGGAAGCCGTAGGTCGTCAGGTCACGGTTGGCGATCTGCTGCTGCTGCTCCTTGTAGGTCGGCACGCGCTCGAGCCAGGCCAATGGCACGATCATCGACAGCAGGAGGTGCAGCTCGGCGTGCTCGGGGACGTGCGACTGCACGAAGATCGTGCACTTCTCGGGGTCGAGGCCGGCCGCCAGCCAGTCGAGCGCCATGTCCTCGACATAGCCCTTGAGCCGGGAGGTGTCGGCGTACTCGCTCGTCAGCGCATGCCAGTCGCAGATGGCGAAGAAGCACTCGTGCGTGTCCTGCATTGTGATCCAGTTGTCGAGCGCCCCCACGAGGTGGCCGATGTGCATCGGCCCGGTCGGGCGGAACCCCGACAGGACCCGGGGGCGTTTCGACGTGAGAGGGGCTTCCGCGGGTCGCATCACTTCCTGATCATCGACTGGTTGATGATCTGCAGCGCGGTGGTGATGCGGCCCAGCTTGCGCCCCCGCTTCTGGATCGCCTGGGTGTCGTCACCCGGCGGCTGCTCGGAGCGGGCCTCCTTCTGGACCTTGTCCAGCTCGAAGGCGAGCTGTTTCAACTCGACCGGCGAGAACTTCTTGAAGATGTTCGCGTTGACCAGGATCAGTCCCTCCGCGATGTCGCGCGACATGGCGTAGGCGGAGCCGCCGATGAAGTTTCCCATCACTCCCCCTGTGCAAGGCCGTATTTCGACCACTTCCTGGCGATCATCTCCAGCGTGGCCGGATCGTGCCGGATCTCGTCCGGCCAGTCGCGGTGGAACCCCTCCGAAGACCCCTTGCGCGTTGCGTCGACCCCCATGTGGGAGCCGTATTGCGGCAGACGCGACGAATGGTCGAGAACGTCGACCGGTCCCAGGACGAACTCGATGTCCCTCTCGGGATCGATGTGGTTGAGCGCCTTCCAGGTCGTTTCGCGCACGTCCTGCACGTCCACGTCCTCATCCACCACGACGATGACCTTGCTGAACATCGCCTGTCCCATCCCCCAGATGGCGTGCATGACCTTGCGCGCGTGTCCCGGGTACCTCTTGCGCATGGAGACGAGAATCAGGTTGTGGAAGATCCCCTCCGCCGGCATGTTGATGTCCACGATCTCGGGAAGCTGACGCTTCATGATCGGCAGAAACACCCGCTCGATCGCCTTGCCGATGTAGTAATCCTCCATCGGCGGGGGGCCCACGATGGTGGTCTGATAGATGGGGCTCCGCCTGCGGGTGATGCAGGTCAGGTGGAACACCGGATAGTCGTCGGGCAGCGAGTAGTACCCCGTGTGGTCGCCGAACGGCCCCTCGCGCCGCTTTTCGAGCGGATCGACGTAACCCTCCAGCACGATCTCCGCGCCCGCCGGGACCTCGACGTCCACGGTGACTCCCTTCACCAGCGGCACCGGCTCGCGCCGCACGAAGCCCGCCAGGAACATCTCGTCCACGTCGTCGGGCAGGGGCGCCGCGGCGGCGAACACCAGCGCGGGGTCCGCACCGATGGCGCAGGCAACTTCCAGGCGCCGGCCGCGCTCCCCGGCCCGGCGGTGATGGTGCGCTCCATGCTTGTGAATCTGCCAGTGCATCGCGGCCGTGGTCGCGTCGAACACCTGCATCCGGTAGATGCCGCAGTTGCGCTTTCCGGTCTCCGGATCGTGCGTGAACACCAGAGGCAGAGTGATGTAGCGACCGGCGTCCTTCGGCCAGCACTTGATCACCGGCAGGGCGAGCAGCGACGGCCGGTCTTTCTCGATGACCTCCTGGCAGGCTGCCTTCCTGACCGACACGGGGAACAGGTCGGCCAGGTCCTTGAGCCGGGGCAACATCTTGATTTTGTCCAGAAGGGAGACGGGCGCGCTTCCTTCGAGAAGGGCGTCGATACGCTCTCCGAAGGCGTCGAGCGAATCAACCTCCAGGGCCAGCTTCATCCGGTTGAGGGAGCCGAGGGCGTTGATGAGCACCGGCATGTCGAACCCCTCGGGTCTCTCGAACAGGAGGGCCGGTCCGCCATCCGGGGACTTCGAAACGCGGTCGGTCACCGCGCTGATCTCCAGGTCCACGCTCACCGGCTCGCGCACCCGCACCAGCTCGCGCCGCGCTTCCAGGATTTCGAGAAAGGCGCGCAGGTCGGCGTGCGCCAAGGATCTCCTCTCAGGAACGGCCGGCCGATGCCGGCTTGCGCCCGGCGGCCTTTGCTGCCGTCTTGAAGACGAGCGTGACCATCCCCAGCCCCAGCTTGTCCCCGCTGACGATCGGGGAGGGAGCCCCGGCCGCGAGGCGCTGGCCGTTGACGAACGTTCCGTTCAGCGCGCCGACCTCCTCGGAGATAAGGAAGACCCCCTCCTGCAGGACGATCCGGGCGTGGCGGCGGGACACCGAGCGGTTGATATCGACCTGCGTGAGATCGACCTCCGGCCGCGTGCCGGTGACGGGGTCGTAGCGTCCGATGAGCGAGGTGTCGGTGGTGATCGGGAAGTGACGTGAGCCGCCCTCCAGGACGAGCAGGGCGAATGCCCCCTCCGGGACCTCCACCTCGCCGATCGGCTTCGGCGCGGCGGAAACGCCCGCCGATGGCGCCGCCGTCGGAGCCGGGGGCGGCGCCTCCGCCGGCTGGTCCATGTCGACGGCGGCGACGCGCGTCGCCGCTGCGGGCTTCCCCGGCGCCGTGGCACGTGACAGGATCTCGATCTTCCGGTTGGCCTCCTGCAGCCGGTTGCTCAGCTTGCGGAGCATGCGCACGGCGATCTCGATGTTGGCGCGGATCATCTTGTCGAAGGTCGTGCTGTTGATTTCGATGATCTCGCACTCGTCGAGCGCCTCCGCCGAGGCGGTGCGGGGCAGGCCCTCCAGGACGGCGATCTCTCCGAAGAAATCCCCCTTCTCCATGATCGCCAACTCCTGCTTGACGCCGCCGATGCTCCGGTAGATGCGCACGGCGCCCGACTGGACGACGTACATCTCGCTGCCGAGGTCCCCCTCGACGTAGATCGTCTCGCCTTTCCTGCGCTTGACCGTAAACTCTTTGAAGGGATCGCCTGCCATCGGGCTTATTTTTGTCCGCCATGGACTTACGGGCGGGACGGCGGCGATGATAATGGATGGCAAAAGATGATGTCAAACATTTGCATGAGCGTCAGCGGACCTCGTTGTCGCTACAATGCCATTTCCATGCTGCGTCCTGTGCGGCCACCCCGCCTGAAGATCAGGCCGATCCTGGGCCGCTCCCTGGCGATCCCCGTCCTTCTCTGCGCGGCCTCCCTCGCCGCCGCCGGGGACCAACCCGCGAAGGCGCCGCCGGCGACGCGGACCGGGCGGGCGGGAAAAGGCTCTGGCCACTCCGCGCCCACCGCCCTGCGCTGGCCGATGGAAGCTCCCGGCGCGATCCTGTCGTCCTTCGGCGAGTACAGGTACGACCACCTGCACGCGGGGATCGACATCTCGACGGGGGGCGGCACCGGCTACAAGGTCCTGGCGGCGGCGGCCGGAGAAGTGTTCCGGCTCAAGGTGGAGTGGAGGGGATACGGACGGGCCCTGTACCTGCGCCATCCCGGCGGGCGGGTCACCGTCTACGGCCATCTCGAACGGTACGAGGACAGGGCCCTCGGCCTGGAAAGACTCGTCGCACGCCGGCAGGCAACGGAGGGGACACGCTACCCGGGGGATATCTACCTCGACCGCCCGATCCGCGTGGCGCGCGGTCAGGTGATCGCCTACTCCGGGGAATCGGGTGTCGGTCTTCCCCACCTGCATTTCGAAGTGCGCGACGGCGGGGACGCCCCCCTCGATCCGTTCCTGGCCGGGCTGCCCCGCCCCGTCGACAGGCGCCCCCCGGTCCTCGAGGCGCTGACCGTGACCGCGGCGTCCGCCTCGACCTTCGTCGACGGAGATGTTCGCGAGGCGGTCTATCCGCTGAAGCCCGCTGGCGGCGGCACGCTGACGACGGCCGATCCAATCAGGGTGAACGGACCCTTTCTCGCCGCCTTGACCGCCTTCGACCCGGCGGGCGACTCCGGCCGCGCCGGAGTCGGCGCCGTCGAGGTCACGATCGACGGCAACGCCCGTTACAGCCTGGCGCTCCACTCATTTCGCTTCGATCAGTACCCGCAGGCGGGCCTGATCTTCGATCACCGCTTCAGCAGGCTGGCGCCCGCCGCTTTCGGCTATCGCCTGTATCATCTGCCCGGCAATGATTTCGGCGCCGGTCCGACCGACGTCCCGCCGCCCGCTGACGGCGTCTACCCCGGTGCCATCGATCTGCCACCCGGGTTCCACCGGATGGAGATCACGGTCGACGACGCCGCCTCGAACCGATCGCGCGCCCGCGTGTGCATCCAGGTTGGGCGGCCCAAGGCGGTGGAGACTCTCGATTGGGACGGCCGCAACGGGGGCCCCGCCGGTGTGCGCTTCCGGCTCTCCCCCGCCGATGCGTCCGGCGACCTCCCCGGTCACGGCGCCGACCCGTCGGCCTGCTCCGCCCCGTCGCGGGACGTGCAGGCCGAATTCTGGGACGAGCGGAAGCGCGCATTCAGTCCCTTGACGTGCCGGATGGATGACGGGATCTGCCTGCCACCCCTGGCCGTCGATCGACGCGCCGTCTCCGCGGTCCGCCTGAGAGAGACCCGGAACGGTGTCCCCGGTCCATGGCGCCTCCTGACCCTGGACACCGCGACTCTGCCACCCGCGGGGAGCGTCTCCGTCGGTGTTGAGGCCTGGCCCGCGTTGCTCGACGTTCTGGCACCGCTCGAGAGTCCCGCGGTTCCGCCGTTGCGGCTCGCGGCCGGGCTGGACCGCAGCCCTCTGGAGGCCTTCTCGTACCGTGACGGCCTCCTCTGCGGGGCCGGGCTCGCGTACACCCGGGCCGCCGGACTCGCACCCTTTTTCATCGTCGCGGGTTCCTCCGCGGCCCCGCTGGCCAGCCTGGCGCTCGACGTGCGCTGGGTGGAGCCGGGCCGCCCGGTCGACTATCGAGGGCCGGGATTCTTCCTGCACCTTCCGGAGAAGGCGCGTTTCTTCCCCGGACCGCTCGCCCTCCGGACCGAGAGGACCCCGGGAACGGACAGGCTGCCGTCGATGTCCGACGCGATCGACATCCTTCCGGAGGGAGAGGCGCTCGATGACCGGGCCGTCCTGGCGTTCGATCTGTCCCCCGACGCCGTCGCACCCGAGACGCTCGGAATCTACCGCTGGGACGCGTTTCACCGGCGCTGGTCTTACGAGGGAGGCGATCTGGAGGAGGGCGGCACCCGCCTGTCGCTCCACTTCCGACGCTACGGGCGGTTCGCCCTCCTCCAGGACGCTTCCCCTCCGGATCTTCTGGAGGTCATCCCCGCTCCGGGCTCCCGCTCGACGAAGCGCCGGCCGGCGCTCTCCGCGCGCGTCGAGGACGAGGGGAAGGGGCTCAATTACGACGGCGTGACCTTCGAGCTCGACGGGCGGAGGCTCGAGTCGGAATTCGATCCCGATCGCGGACTCTCGAAAGTCCTCGATCCACCGCGACTCGCTCCAGGCACGCATCACCTGAGGGTCGTCGCCGTCGACCTGGCGGGCAACGCCTCGCAGCCGATCGAAGAGGATTTCCAGATCCTGGATCACTAGGATCGGTCCGGGACGATCCTAACCCACGATCTCGGCGTAGACGCCCCGGACGGCGGCCGTGTGACGCTGAAAGGTCTCCTTCACGTGCAGGGCGCGCACTTCCGGGTCCGGCGGAGCACCCTCGAACGCCAGGCCGATCTCGGCGAGCCTGGCCGGATCGTCCGGAAGCCCCCGCAGCGGCCGATCGTGGATGAGCCGCATCTCGTGGTCCAGGGCGCGGAAGAACAGGTACGACTCGTAGAGCACCTGCATTTGCGCGTCGCTCAGGTGCCCCAGCCGGTTCAGCACGGTCAGGAGCCTGATGGTGTCCTTGTCGGGAGGGTTGCGCGCACCGTGACGCAGCTGCAGGAACTCGATGATGAAGTGGATGTCGAACAGTCCGCCCTCGCCCAGCTTGACGCTCCGTCGTCCGTCCCGGCGCGCCTCCTGGATCAGTCTCCGCCGCATGTCGTCAACCGACCCGCGCAGGACTTCGGAGCCCAGACGTGATCCCTTTTCGAAGATCAGGGCCTCGAGCGTCTCCACCGCGCGCCCGCCCAGGACGGGGTCTCCCGCCACCGGCCGGGCCTTGAGAAACGATTGCATCTCCCACACCTCGGCCGCCTCCCGGAAATAGTCCGCGAGACCGGCGAGCGTTGTGACCAGCTCCCCTTCCCCGCCGGAGGGTCGCAGCCTGAGGTCCACGCGGTAGAGCTGACCCTCGCGGCTCAGCGACGAGAGAAACCTCACGATCCGCTCGCACCAGACCCGCGCATGGGTCCGGGTCTGGCCCCTCCGGCCCGTCTCCTCGCAGACGAAGACGAGGTCCACGTCGGACGAGTAGTCCATCTCGCGGTACCCCAGTCGTCCGAGACCGAGAACGGCCAGACGCAGGCCTCTCGGGGCGGGCCGGCCGGGCCCTGCGAGGTCACGGCGGGCCAGTCGCACCGTCGCCTGGAGGGTCGCCTCCGCGAGATCCGAGAGGCTCTTCAACACCTCACGCAGCGTGACCTGACGGTTGATGTCGCGCAGCGCGATCATGGCGAGGGCCTCCTGGTGCCGTCGGCGCAGCCCGGCGGTGGCGGCGCGCTCGTCCTCGCGCCGCCGCCCGGGCGGCAGGAGCTGCTTGAGGTAGTCCGCGGCGCCCGGGGTGCGCACGATCCGGCCCCGCTCCTCCAGCGCTCTGAGGATGGCCGGCCGGCGGATCAGGATGCCGGCGAACAGGTCGCTGCGTCCCAGGAGACGCACGGTCGGACCGACGAGCGAGGGGCGTGACAGGAAACGAAGCAGCTCTCCCTCCTCCGCCACGATCGCCGAGAACAGTTTCTCGAGATTCTCGAGCGCGCGCCGCGGGTTCTGGGCCTGTCCGACGGCCGCGAGAAGCAGCGGACCTGTCTTGCGGAGCGCTCGGCGCACCGCGGGTGCGACCGCCGCCGCCTGGAGAATCTTGCGGATCAATTTGACCGGCCGCAGCGCGGTGACCGCGTCGGTCAGGCCGGAGCGCCGCAGCCGCTCCCGGAGCGTGTCGTCGTCGCACCGGTCGAGCCAGAGGTCGACCTCCTCTTCCGCGAGACGCGCCTGGGCGGCCGCCCCGACGACCGAATCGTAGAAACGGCGCACCACCTCCCGATGGCGATCGAGTTCCTGCAGGAGGGCCTCGACTTCCCGGCCCGGAAAGGCCTCATGCATCCGCACCCGGCGGGCCGTGAGCCGGAGCTCCTCGGTCTGACGGGGCAGGGTCGCCGTCTTCCTGTTCTGCCCGAGCTGCAGGCGGTGCTCCAGGTTGCGCAGGAAGACGTACGCCTTGCTGAGGGCGGCGTACTCCTCGTACTCGACGAACCCCTTGTCGGCCAGACGGTGCAGGGCCAGGAGGGTGTTTCCCTGGCGCAGCCACGGATCCCTGCCGCCGTGCTGCAGCTGCAGCGCCTGCACGGCGAACTCCAGCTCCCGGATGCCGCCGCGCCCGAGCTTGATGTCCCTGTCGGAGCGTCCCTCCGCGCTGAGCCGCGTGTCGATCCGGTCCTTCATCTGGACGATCTCCAGGATGAGGTAGGGGTCGGGCTCGGGCGGGTAGACGAGGGGCTCGATCCCGGACGTGAACCGGCGCCCGAGCGCCAGGTCCCCCGCCGCGGGGCGCGCCTTGATGAGCGCCTGCCGCTCCCAGGCCTCCGCCCAGTTGCGGTAATAGGCGACCGCGGCGGCGAGCGGAATGGCGATGTCGCCGTCCCGCCCGCCGGGCCGCAGGTCCAGGTCGACCCGGAACACGCGCCCCTCGGGTCCCGACCCGGCGATGAGGCGGGTCACGTCGGAGGCCAGGCGTGTGAAAAACTCCTTGTTGCTGATGGACGAGGAGCCCGACGCGTCGGCGCCGGACGTCTCCCCGTCCCGCGAGAACACATACATGAGGTCGATGTCGCTGCTGTAGTTGAGCTCCCCGCCCCCCAGCTTCCCGAGAGCGAGGATCGTGAACGTGGATTCCTCCAGGTGGCCCTGATCGTCGCGGCAGGTCGGCCTGCCGTAGCGCGCCTCCAGAGGGGCGCGCGCCAGAAGAAGCGCCCGGTCCAGGAGCACGTCGGCCAGGAGCGACAGGGCGCCCGTCACGGCCGGCAGGTCCGCGACCGACAGGAGATCGGCGAGTGCTACGCACAGGAGCTCGCGCTTCATGAACCGGCGGAGGACGAGCGATGGGTCGCGGCCCGAGTTCAGGTGGATGAAACGCGCCAGGTCCTCCTCGAGGTCCTCGCGAGTGCGCGGTCCGCGCGGCAGTCCTCCTGGGGGAATGACCTCCAGGAATTCCGGGTTCTGGACCAGCAAGGAGGCGAGATAGGGGCTGAACCCGGCCAGGGTCAGGAAATTCAGCAGGCGGGCCGGCTCGATCGGACGGCCGGTCTCCGACTGGAACGCCTGCAGGGCCCGGAGAGCCGAGGCGGGATCCGGAAGGCGCTCCACCTCCGCGGCCAGGCGCGACACCTCGGCCTGCGGCAGGTACTCCGACAAAAGGGCCCTGAGAGCGGCCTCTGCCAAGGACATCCTCCCCGCGCCGGCGGCGCCAGGGTGCAATCCTAAGCCACCGGCGCGGGCGAAGGTCCCGGGCCTCGCTTAAATGTCGAAATACAGGGAGAACTCGTAAGGGTGCGGGCGCAGGCGCATCGCGTTCACTTCACGCTCCCGCTTGTAGTCGATCCACATCCGGATGTTGTCCTCGGTGAACACGTCCCCCTTCAGCAGGAAGTCGTGGTCCTCTTCCAGGTTCTGGAGCGCCTGGTCGAGCGACCCCGGCAGGGAGGGGATCTCCTTCAGCTCCTTCGGCCCCAGCCCGTAGATGTCCTTGTCCAGGGGCTTGCCCGGATCGATCTTGTTCTCGACTCCATCGAGGCCCGCCATCATCATCGCTGCGAAGGCCAGGTAGGGGTTGCACGACGGGTCGGGCGGCCGGTATTCCAGGCGCTTGGCCGCAGGGCTGTTCGAGATCATCGGGATGCGGATCGCGGCCGAGCGGTTGCGGCGCGAGTACGCCAGGTTGACCGGCGCCTCGAACCCCGGCGTGAGTCTCTTGTACGAGTTGGTGGTCGGCGCGATGATGGCGGCCAGTGCCGGGGAATGCTTCAGGAGCCCGCCGATGTAGTGCAGACCGATCTGCGAGAAGCCGCCGTAACCGTCGCCCGCGAACAGGTTCTTCCCGTTCTTCCACAGGCTCTGGTGGCAGTGCATGCCCGAGCCGTTGTCGCCAAACAGCGGCTTCGGCATGAAGGTGACGGTCCGCCCCCGCTTGATCGCCGTGTTCTTCACGATGTACTTGAACATGATCACGTGGTCGGCGGCCCGCGTCAGGCTGTCGAAGCGGACGTCGATCTCCATCTGCCCGCCCGTGGCGACTTCGTGGTGGTGCGCCTCGACCAGCATGCCGGCGCGCTCGAGGTTCAGCACCATCTCGGTGCGCAGGTCCTGGAAGTGGTCGTGCGGCGGGACCGGGAAGTACCCCTCCTTGTGGCGCGGCCGGTAGCCGAGGTTGGGCCTCTCGTCCTTGCCGGTGTTCCACTGCCCCTCGACCGAGTCGAGGAAGTAGTAGCCGCAGTGCGCCTGCTGGTCGAAGCGCACGTCGTCGAAGATGAAGAACTCCGCCTCCGCCCCGAAGTAGACGGTGTCGGCGACCTTGGTAAACTGAAGATAACTCTCGGCGCGCTGCGCGATGCCGCGCGGGTCGCGCCCGTAACGCTCCTTGGTCACCGGGTCGACGACGTCGCAGATCAGGTTGAGGGTGGGGACCTCGGTGAACGCGTCCACGAAGCCTGTGTCCGCATCTGGGACAACGAGCATGTCGCTTTCGTGGATCGCCTGGAAACCGCGGATCGAGGAGCCGTCGAACCCGAACCCCTCCTGGAAGCTGCTCTCGGTCAGCTCGTGGGCGGGCACCGAGAAGTGCTGCCACAGACCAGGCATGTCCATGAAGCGCAGATCGACAATCTTGATGTCGTTGTCCTTGACCAGTTTCAACACGTCCGCCGGCTTTCGCATGGGGTGTGGCGTCTCCTTCAAGAGAGGGGTCCGGGCCAAGAAGAGGTCGCGGAGTATAGCACAGCGTTTCCGGCCGTCAACGCGCCCTCTGCGCCGCGCCGCCTCAATCGTCCTTGTCGGACCATCACGCGGATGCTAGAGTAGCGCCCCGTGAGCCGACGACTCGCACTGGCGATCGTCTTCGCCGCGGTCCTGGCGCGCGGCGGTGCGGCGGTCACCTTGGAAGCCGCGGCCCCGGAGCCAACCGCCGGCCCCACGCCGGCCCCCGCCGCCACCCCGTCCGAAGAGACCCGATCCGCAGGGGCCCCGGCCTCGTCGCCCTCGCCCGCTCTGCCCCCTGCCGTCGACTGCCTGTCTCGATCCCTGGAGGCAGCCGAGCGCGACACTCTCCTCAGGCTGGCGTGGCGCACTCTGTCCGGCCACCTGACCGATCACCCGATCAAGGACGGCGACTTGGAGGCCTACAGCTTCACGCCGTGTCTCATGGCGCCGAGGGGTCTGTTCGTCACCCTGAGGAAGGGCGACCAGGTGCGGGGCCTGCAGGGGGAGATCGAGCCGACACGCCCGCTCTATCAACAGGTCATTGTGTTCACGCGACGGGCCGCGACGCGCGATCCACGCTTCCTGCCGTTGACGGAGCGCGATCTTGGAGGCCTGACGGTGGGCCTGTCGATCATCGGCGAGCGCCGCAAGGTCGGGGGACCGGGAGACATCCACGTCGAGAGCGAGGGCGTGTTCCTCGAGAAGTGGGGGCGTCGGGCGCTTTTCCTTCCGGGGATCGCCTCCCGCCAGGGCTGGACGGCCGAGAGGACGCTCGACGAGTTGTGCTCCCAGGCGGCCCTGCCGAAAGGATCGTGGTCGGCATCGGCGCGCGTGGAATCGTTCACGACGGAGGAGGTGACCGGCAGGCCGCCCGTCGAGCCACCCGCCGCTCCGTCGCCTTCGCCGGAACCGTCCGTGAACCCGCCGGTACCGACCCCGCGGCGGCGATCCTGAGGACGAACCGGTCCCTTAGCGCCGCCTCTCGTACGACAGCGGGACGATCGACGACTTGAAGGTGTCGAGCAGCCGATCGATCTCCGCGACGAGGGCCGCTTCCTTGTCCGGATTCGGTTTGACGCTGTCCGTGCCGAGGGCGCGGCCGTGCGCCAGCGCCAGGACGTAGTACTCGACGTCCTCCCGGGCGCCCCAGAAGACTTTCGCCCTCAGGGCACCTTCGCCCAGGCGGTTCTTGACCGTGTCGACCCAGCGTCCCTCGACGGACCAGGCGCCGTCGTACTTCTTCCACTCCCCCTGCGTGACCTTGACGCTGTCCTGCTGGAACTCGAACTCTCCGCACCAGCGCAGATACTCGCGCAGCCGCTTCAGGAGGTCCTCCTGGTCCTTGACACGCTCGTTCTTCTGGACTGACTTGTAGGCGACCACGATCTGAATGTTGTCACCCGCCGGACCACTGCGCAGGCGGAAGTAGCCGCTGTACTGGTTCTCCCCCGGGAATGTGCCGATGATGCCGGTCGGGAAGCGCCCCTGCGCGCTCGCCGCGATCGGAGCGAACTCCCATTCCTTGCGATTGGGCACCGCCTTGCCGAAGTCGAAGATTATGTTGTTGTACTTGTGCAGAAAGCGCTCGAGGCCGCCGACCACGTTGGAGTAGATGAACAGGTCGTAGGTATTGTCCTGCATCTTGGCGGTCTGCTTCTGCCCGTTCGGGTCGGTGTAGGAAATCTCGACGCCTGGGAAGGTGATCTCGTTGAGTCGGCGCGCCAGGACGAGCTCGTTCGGGATGACGACGTACATCCGGTTCTTGAAGGTCGGCAGCGACGCGAAGAAGACGTTGTTCTCCACCTTGCGCGCGGAGGACTGCTCTCCCGTCGCCTCGGTGCCCACCTCGCGCTGGTAGGTCTCCTTGACCGAGACGCCGTCGGGATAGGTCTGCTTGAAGGTGACGTCGGTGAACGTCAGGCCGCTGATGTTGTAGATGACCATCTGGGTGACCAGCGAGAACTTTTCCGTTCCAATGTCGAACTTGGCGCCGAACGACGGGTAGACGCTGAACAGCGGCGTCTGCGAGGACGCGGGGCTGGCCAGCGCCAGGAAGAACGCTGCGCAGCCAAGGGCCGCGGCGCGAAAACGTGTCATGATCGCGGGACCTCCTCTCGTATCGATCGAAGGCCCGTGATTATAGCATGCGAAATTCTCGACTTCACGCGGACGCGCGGCGCAGCAACAGCGCGGCGCCCGCGAGGCAGACGCACGCCAGCGCATGAGACCACGGAGATTGGACGACGGCGCTCTGGGCCTCGTCGCCGAGCGCCGCGAGGGTGACCGAAAGGATGTTGATCAGGGCGTGGGCCACCATGGATGGAACGAGCGACCCGGTGCGCTGCACGAGATAGCCCAGGTACAGACCGATGATCAGCAGGACATCGAATCGCCACGGATTGAGATGGAATCCTGCGAAGACCAGCGCCCCCACGACGATCGCCGTCGTGCCGCTCTCGAACGTTTGCCGGAGACCCGCATGGACGAACCCGCGGAACAGGATCTCCTCGCAGACTCCCGGGACCACACCGAGGAGCAGGAGCAGGAGGAGGAAATCCAGGGGGCCGTCGAACGATCCGAGGGCTTCGAACAGAGTGCGCCACAATTCCGGCAGGGGAAAGAAACGGTCCTGCCAGAGCACCGCGTAGTTGAGCACGTGGTTCAGCCCCATAGCACCCAGAACGGCGCCGGCGAGCGCCCGGCCGGCCGGCCGAACGAGCGGCAGGACGGCGCGGCGGTCCAGGTAGAACCACCGGATTCCGAGGAACACCGGTGCCGCGATGAAAAAAATCTGGGTCACGAGGATTCCCCAGCGCAGGCTCGCGATCTGGAGAAGGCCGCCGGGCAGATAGTTGAGAAGGAGGACGAGTCCCAGGATCAGGGCGACTTCGAGGCGTTCCGGGGCGCGTCGCAGGGCGCGGACGGGGCGCCGGAACGTCGCGGCGGCCGCGGGCGCTGCCGGAGCATCCGGTGAGGCCCCTTGCCCGGTCGCGGGGGTCGGCGCATCCACCGGGTCCATGGACGGCGCGTCAGCGGGAAAGTCGGACGGTGACCTTCAGGCTGAGACGGACCGGCCTGCCATCGACGGTCGCGGTGACCGGCAGCTCGATGGTCCGTTCCTGGCCGGGTCCGATCGAGCCGATGTCGATGCTTGTGCCGGCAGGCGCGGGGGCCTCCCAGTTTCCGTCGAGATCGATCGGCTCGTCGAGGTCGATCGGCTCCTCGGACTCGACGCGTGAGGCCACGGCCCGCAGCGGCGGCGCCGGTGCTATGGGCCGGGACGAGGCCCCCGTTCCTCCGCTGGCGCGTGCGGCAACAGGCACCGGCTCGGCCTCCAGCTCCTGAAGGAGATCCTCCCCCAGGTCGACGGACCCATCTTCCCGCTCTTCGATCTCGGGCAGGTCAATCTCGTCCACCAGGTCGATGACGTCGTCCGGCGGCGGTGCTGAGGAGCGCGCGGGCGGTGGTGCTGCGCGCGATGGGCGCGGCG